>SXOX01000277.1 GCA_005776585.1 Pseudomonadota bacterium
AAAAAAACGGTTGACAGACCCCCCCCCCCCCATGCGCGATCATCCTTTTCGTCGTCAACATCGACGTCTTGAACGCTGTCGTCTTCGAGGGGGATCGCATGCGTACTGCACTATGGACCCGAACATTCCGGTCGTCCCACAATTCGGTCGCCTATCGTCGGGGGCTCAAGTCCGTCGTCGTCATGGCGCTCGTTGTGACGGGCGCGCGTGGCAGCACTGATGCCGTTGCCCAGTCCGCGCCGACCGCTCCGACCTCGCCGCCAAAGGCCAGCCGCAATGGCCTCCCGTCCGAGTCGTGCCCGCATGCGGGAGTCGCATGGATCAAGTCGCGGCTGGAAGTGGGCGACCCGCCGACGGCTCTGGAACTCGCCACCGCATGTCCCGACCTGGCGCTTCGACCCGTTGAACCCATCCACGCTGCGGAGGCGGCCAAGACTGCGAGCCTGCCAGCACCGCCTGCGTTCCATGCGTCGAAGAAGGCCGCGCTGAAGGCTTCGGGGTGGCTCACTTCCGGTGCACCACAGCCGCCCTCTGGTGTCGTCGGCGGTGGCGGCATGCAGGCGCTGACCGCGAGCTGCGGCGGTGCGTCGCCGGCCCTCCAGTGGAGCACCAATCAGGTCCTCCAAGTTGCGCGAGAATCGATTACGTTCAACGCAGCGGGGGCGGCAGAAGTGACTACCTCCGCGCTGGCCTCACTGCCGGCCTTCAACGGGGCCGCGTGCCATGGCAGCGGCGCGGACACGGTCATCGCGGTCGTGCGCGCAACGGACGGCGTCGTCGTGGCGACCAACGACGACACCACGGGCTTGGCGTCGCGGGTTACGTTCACGGCATCGGCCTGGATACCCTACACCATCCTGGTCAAGGCCTACGGTTTCGCGGCCAGCGGCTTTGTCTGTTCGAACCCTGGCACCGCGAGCATCACGGCCAAATTGGGCGGTGTCGTCGTCCAGACGTGGACGAATCGCGTCTTTGGTGGGATCACCGTCGCGCCGACCGACGTCGAGACCGGCGATCTCTTCCTTGCTGGAAAGCTCGACCCATCGGCTGGATGGACGCCTGATCCCGCGTATCATGACCTCGTGATCCATGCCTTCTCGCTCCCAGGCGGCTGGGACGCCTGTTCGACCGGCGCCTGCGGTGGCTACCAAATGAGCGATGACTGGGAGGGTCAGCTCCTCCCGCGGGCCTCGTGGGCCACGCTCGCGACCAGCTCCCCACAGATTGTCCTCGGATCGTACGACTACGACGACTACGTCCCCGGAGGCCCCACGCCACCACGTTGGGTCAATGGCCGTCTTATGCAGCTCCGCCGGCACGCGGCTGACGGTGGGACCCGCACCTGCGCGGAGAACCTCGATAACGACGGCGACGGACTCCCTTGGGACCTCGAGCAGCAGCTCGGCACCTGTGACGCCCTGGACGGAAGCGGAGGCGGAACGAACATCGGCGTACTCACGTTCGGCTGCGGCGGCTTTCGCGCCTGGCTCGACGCGCAGGTCGCGAGCATCGAGGGCGTCGCCTGCCCCGCCACGATCTCCGGTCATTGCGCACGGCATCCCATCGTCGCTGCGGGTCAGCCGTCCAACTGCTGGCACCCGTGCGACTCCGACCACGACGGCTTCCGCGACGATGAAGAGGTCTTCATCCGCCGCGTCGGCTGCCAGGGCGTGCCCGACACGCTGCCGAGCTGGCAGCTTTCGGGCTGTACACGGCTGTTCCTATCGGAGACCTTTGGCAACGCGTACACCACCAAGCTTGCGCTCGCCCTGAGCGCCGAGGACGGCCCGACGCCGGGAACGGCCGATGTCTTTGTCGAAGTCGACGCGATCAAGGTCGGCAGCGCGGACACCGGCGTTACCTTGGCACAGCGCAACGTGCTAGCGACGCTTTACGGAACGACCGGGTCGCTGTGCATGGACGGAACGGCGCCTCCGTGCGCGTACGCGTCCACGTTCGACCTGAGCTACACCATACGGATGCACACGATTCAGGATGAGATTCACGTGCTCCCCTATTTGCCGACGGCCGAGCTTGTCTCGTTCGAGGGTGGGGTGACCCTGACGACGCCTGGCTTCCTGCGCTCCCAGTCGGGCGCGGTGCGGTTCCTGCCGGCGCGGCGCGATACGGGCGTGTACCACTACACGACGGCCTACTGGGACGACGGCGGTCAGGCGACCTCGCGCCGAGCGGTCTTTGGAAATCAGACAAGGACTGCAGGAGCCACGCTGGCCACCCCGGCGCATGAGATCGGCCACATGCTGAGCCTCTCGCACGGCCACCAAGATGCGGCGTCGCCTTCCACGGAGACCTGCGGCGACGGCGGCACCATGACTCAGAACGAGCAACCGGCGTTCGCATCGCTGATGAACTACGCGTATGGCGTCTACGGCATGGCGGCGCTCACTGACCTCGGATTCGGTGGGCCCACGTGCAGCACGGTCAATGACCGGTTCTCGAAGGGCCAGGCCAACTGGGTCTATCAAGGCTACTATGCGACGCGTGAAGACAGCGTCAATGAGCTGTTCGGCGTGACGACCTTGCCCTACGCCCGGTTGGCGTCCGACCTCCGCTGCTTTCGCCGAAGCCAATGCAGCACGTGGGACCCCATCTACACCGCGAGCGGCTGCGGTGGAGGCACGTGCTGCCACGACTGGAACGACGATGGGAGCTGCCAGGCCTCGCAATTGCCACCCATTGACGTCGATCGGGACGACTCGTGGAACGCCGCCACCGGAGCACCGGGCCAGGATGGGAATCGCACCAACGACCGCATCCGCGACCGGAACGACTGGGCACACATGCACGTCAAGATGGACGATGTTTTGCTCGACGGGCCGCCGGGCACGGTCCTCATGTACGCGACCGGCTTCAACGATCACACGTCGGCCGATTTCACGGGCTGGGTCCCAGGGGTCTACACGGCAACGCTCACGAGTGATCCGGCGGACTTCGTGGACACCGGGCTCGAGACGGAGCGCTGCTTCGTCGACAGCAACTGCAATCTGTGGAACCTCGGGCTCGGCTGCCTGAAGGACGGCTGTGGCCAGAGCTCGGACTGTATGAACGGTCAGACCTGTGCAGGCGGCACCTGTACCTGCGCGACCGACGCCGACTGCTTTTCGGGAAGCTGCGATCAGGGCGCGTGCGGCCTGACGGACTGGGGGACGTGCAACTGCGGGATCTTCGGTGGCCGTTTTCCGTGCTCTCAGTACGATGCCTATCGCTTTGGCGATGCTCTCCGAGTGACGCAACCGTCCGACACGTTGGCGCTCAACTACGACGCAAGTACGATGCCTGCGCTCGCCATGGCCGCGGCCTCCTTCGAGATCCGCGCCGACGTGCGCATTGACACGTTCGCGCCGACGTACACGACGCCGCAGACGATCGTCGACACCGGGAACGTCAAACTCATCGCCGAGCCGCTCGGCACGACGCCCGCGCTGCGATCCTTCATCCGACTGAAGGTTGCCAACGCCTCGGGGCAGGTCGTGCTCAGCTACCCCACCGTCGACCTGCCCGCCCTGCGGGTCGACCGTTGGCACGCGGTGACCCTCGTTCGCGAGTCCGACGGCACGCTCGACCTGGACGTGTGGGCCTGGAACGTCATCGACGGGCTGAGCGAAGTGGGTCACGACGGCTACACGCGCGTCGCCTGCGTGAGCAAGAGCAATCCGTCGGTAACCGCGAACCCGAGCAGCGTTCGGTTCGGTGCCACGGTGCCCGGGACGAGCGCGCTCAACGGCAAGCTGGACAACGTATCACTCATGAAAGGAACCGGCTTCGATCGCACGAAGGCCGGTTGCGTGGCGCAATGAGTGGGCTACTCCCAACGCGGGTAGTGGGATGGGTCATGTTGACCGTGATCGGAGTGGCTCTTGCCGGATGCAAACGACCAGCCACAAGGGAGCCGGTCGCCGACATGGCGTCCACCGCGGCAGGGTCAGACGTGCCCGACCCGGACGTGTTCGATACCCCCAGCGTGGAGGCGCCCGAAGCCACGCCCGACACCGCCCCCGACGCGTACCTGCTCGACGCGACGCTCCCTCACGATGCCGCCAACGCCTTGGAGGTGATCGCGAGCGACCTCGGGCCGAAGGATGTCCCGATGCCCCCGGACGTATCGAAGCCAGTCGACGTGCCAAAGGACCTCTTCGCGCCCGATCTGGCGCTTGTCACCTACGACGCCGGGCCCGTCCCGGAGGCCGGTAGTCCGTGTACCGAGAAGGGAAGGCGCCGCTGTGTGAAGCCGAGCGATCAACTCGCTGCGGGACCCGAGATCCTCGTCTGCGACGGGCCCGAAGGCGCGCTGACATGGGTACCCTCGCTGTGCCCGGGCCAACCGTACACCAAGCCCGGACCATGCCAGGACACGCAGATCGATTTCGCCTGCCAGGAGAATCCTCTTGGGGGGCAGTGTTGCCCGCGGAACAAGATGGTCGCGACGGGAGACTCAAACGAACTGCGCTTCTGTGACACACCCGGGCTCTCGACCTGCATTTCGTCCGGAGGCCAGCGCACCTGCGTCCCCGGCGAATCAATCGAACCTGAGTACACAACACTTCAGCTGCCGTGTTTTGTCGTTGCGCCTGGCTGTCTGTACGAGTATGCGCTTCAGTGCCTCAAGATGGGCAAGGACGGCGAGATGACAGGCGCATGCAAGCCGGATCTCGACCCCAGCACGCCGCCGAAGTGCCCCGACGGGACGGTTCAGATTCCGTAGATGCACGCCAGCGAGCGCCCACAAGCGCACCAGGCGTCACGTTGCGGAACGCTCCTCGGCTCCGGCGCGTCAGGTCTCTGAGAACAGGCGCCAACGCCGCTCGGCGAACGCCACGACGCGCCCCTGGGCATCGAACGCGACGCCCTCGGCCTCGAGCTTGCGCTGCTGGAGCTCCGCGCGGCTCAGGTCCCCGCGAAAGGAGATGCGCCCCTGCCCGTTGATGATGCGGTGCCACGGGACGCTCGCGGCGTGCTTTTCGGGCAAGGCCGAGAGCGCGTACCCCACCTGGCGGGCGACGCGCGGGCTGCCGAGGAGCGTGGCGATGTCCCCGTAGGTCGACACCGACCCTTCGGGCACGCGCGCGACCCAGTCATAGACCTTCTGCCGAAACCCAGGTCCAACGATGCGGTCTTCCGGCGGAACGGGCATGAGCTCAGCGCTTGCCACCGAAGAAGTCGCCGAGCTTGCCCATGAGGCTGCCCGAGGCAGCGGCCTTCTTCTTGACCACGCCGTTGAGCTCGTCGAGCTCCTCTTGAGCGGCGTTCGTGCCCGAGGGCGCGAGCGCGGCCGCGAGCTCGAAGTGCCGCCGGGCGCGGTTGTTGTTGCCCGCGCGGACGAAGCGACGCCCCTGGTAGAGCTCCAGGCGGTAGCGATAGTCGTCGTTGCTGGGCTCGAGCTTCATGCACTGCGTCATGAGCTCGACGGCGCCCTCGTAGTTGCCCATGGCGGCCTGGACCTGCGACGCCTCCGACAGCTCCTCGGGGAGCCCGGCGGCCTTCTGGACGTGGCGCTGATCCCAGATGTCGTGGTCGTCCTCCGTCCCTGGCCGGGCCAGCTCCGGCGAGGGCGTGCTGGTCGCCGACGTCGGGCGCGACGGTGCGCCCATCGGTCGCTTCGAGCGCGGCACGAACTCCTCGCCGCCGTGCACCATGCCGTGGCGCCCTTGCATGGCGACGAACGTGTGAGTCTCAGGCGAGGGCGTGACGCTCCCCGGCCGAGGCGGCATGGCCGTCCTGACGTTGGGCGAACTCGACGCGCCAGGCCGCGGGGGCACCGCCGTGTGCGTCCCTGGAGGCGGCGTCGTGCTCCCCGGTCGCGCCGCCGGGGCCGGCCGTTCGCGTACGGGCGAGGCGTGGCTCCGGAGCTGCATGGCGTACGCGTGGCGCTTGCCGGGATCGAGCAGCGTGCGATACGCCATGCCGAGCGACTCCAGGCACTCGCGCAGCAGTCGGCGGTCCTCTTCGGTCAGCTTGGCGGTCGACATCTCCCGGAAGAGCGCGACGCGTTGCTGGTAGGCGGCGCGCACGGCGCGCTCGTCGTCATGCTCAGCGACGCCCAGGCGCTCGAAGTGACTCATGCGGGCGACGTCGAGGTGCACCTCCCGCAGGCGCACCGGCGTCAGCACGCTCTCGTACCACGCGACCTGGCGCGACGGGCTCGCCACCGCGACGGGCGGCTCGGCGGTCGTGACGGCCTGGGGCGTCTCGTTGGCGCGGCGCGTCCACTGCGCGACCTCTTCGGGGGTTGGGGGGTAGTTGCCGAGCTGGCAGTGACCGAGCGCGTTGCTCATGGCCTCCAGCCGCGGCCGCTCGACCGGGCTCGTGCGGGCGCAGACCAGGAACGGTGCGCCGCGCCACTCGGCGCGGGACCGGAGCTCGCCGAGAGCCGTGAAGGCGTCCCAGACGTTCTGGTCAAGGACGACGACGACGCCCGTGCTGCGTCTCGGTGGCACGGAGGCCACCAACTCCTTCAGCGAGCTCGAGAAGTGTAGCTCGACGCCTTGGTCCCGAACCAACGAGAAGATGCGGGCTCTGAACCCCACGTCCCCCGTGACAATGACGAATCGCTCGATAGCTTGCCCCATGCGTCAAGTGTATCACACCCCGCGGGCTGGAAGCTCTTGGAAAATTTAGCGAATGTGGTTTTTGTCGCGGTAGGGGTTTTGCCTATCGGCAATTACACTGTTTCAGACGAAGCAGTTGACATTGGAGACTGCGGCCGCCGCGCGAGGAGCCAGAGCATGATGAGCGACGTCACGAGCAGGCCCAGGCTGATGGTCTCGCTGGGGGCCAGCCCGAGCAGGACGCCCCGTTCGTCGCCGCGGATGCGCTCGATGGCAAATCGTCCTGCGGCATACATCAACACCGTGAGCCAAAAGATCTCGCCGTCGAAGGTGCGCTTGCGATGGAACCACCAGCGCCCGAACAAGAACACGCTGAAGCACAGGGCAGCCTCGTAGAGCTGCGTGGGGTGCACCGGCAGCGAGCCGTCGGTCGCCCCAACGAGGTGCTGATCGAAGTGGTCTTTCCAGGCGGCCGAGCCGTTCGGGAACGACACCGCCCACGGGACGTCCGCGGTGCCCCCATAGCAGCAACCTGCGAGGAAGCACCCGAGGCGCCCGATGCCGACCCCCAGGGGAATTCCCATGCCCGCCAGATCGCCCACGCGCCAGACCGGAATCTGGTGCTTGCGGAGGTATCGGATGCCGAAGGCCATCGCGAGCAGCAGGCCGCCGTAATAAGTCATGCCGCCGTACCAGAACTTGAGCACGCGGAAGCAGTCGCGGCTCCAATGGCACGTCCCGGCGGCGCGGCTGCAGAGCTCGCCGACGTTGGCCGCAACGCACTGCGCGTCGTCGGTGCACGTGCCGCCGGCGAGCCCCGCGCTCGGCAGCAGCTCGCCCTTGGTGCGCAGCGGGTCGACACAGAGCCAGTAGTAGAAGTCGAGCTGGCCATCGAACAGCACGTGCGCGAGCCGCCCGCCCGCGAGCCCCGAGACCAGCAGCACGAGGCAGAGGTCGAGCACCTTGCCCTGGTCGAGCCCGAGCAAGGGCGCCTTGCGCGTGCCGTAGAGGAACCCGGCCATGAGGCCCAGCATGAGAAAGGTGAAGTAGGACGGAAACTCGATGCCCAGGATGGTGAAGCTGCCGTGCATGTCGCTAGGCGGACGTCGGGCCGACCGCGGGGGCGCGGACCTTGGGCCCGGTCGACAAGAAGGCCTGATCTTTGCGCACGATGGCCTCGATGATCAGCATGCCGACGCCCACGGTGATGGCGATGTCGGCGACGTTGTAGGTCGGGTACTGATAGGTGCCGAAGTACATTTGTATAAAATCTATGACGTAGTTGAACCGCATGCGGTCGATGAAGTTGCCGAGCGCGCCCGACAAGATGGTCGCGAAGGCCCACGCCGCGAGGTTCTGCGTGGCGTCGAGCTTGAGGTACATGAACGAGATGACGCCGATGGCGATGAACGAGACCAGCATGAAGAACCACTTGCGGAAGCTCTCACTCTGGCTGTTGAGGAAGCCCCACGCCGCGCCGGGGTTCTCGGCGTAGCGGAACTCCATGAACGTCCCGATGAGGGGCACGACGCGGTCGAGCACCAGGAAGCGCTCGCCGGCCTTGACGGTGTCCGTCGCGCCCGCGGGAAGGTGGACCGCGGAGAAGAGCCACGCGTCCTGGACGTCTTTGCGCGCCGTCTCCGAGAGGTAGGGCAAGGCGATCGGCAGGTACTGGTCGACCGTCTTGTCGCCGTGCGGCTCCAGATCGCGCTTGACCATGTGCGTCTGGGGGACCCGCCGTGGCGGCATGTCCCACGTGCGCTGATGGAACGCCCACAGGTAGTTGGGGAAGCGCTTGTCGTTGACGGTGCGAAAGGCCGGATCGGTCGGCTTGGGCTTGAGCCCCGGGTCGAACCGGATGACGGCGCCGGGTGCCTCGGTGAAGGCCTTGTCGAGCTGCGCCTGGTCCCACCCGAAGCGCCCGGTGAGCACCTCGCTGAGCGGCTTGCCCGCCTCGCTCTCGGTGACGGTCACGAGCAGGGGGTGGTCATAGGTGCCCAGGTGCTTGTCGGCCAGGACCTTCGACCACTGGTCGAGGCCCGTGGACACGAGCAGCACTCCGCCCATCAGCAGCGCACGGCGCATCGTGAGGCTCATCGGCTGACTCCCAGGACGCGCGCGCAGCGGCCGCACAGGCACGCGCCCTCTGGTGGCGGGCGGACCTCAGGGGCGAGCTTCCAGCAGCGCGCGCACTTGGCGGCCTCGAAGACGGCGACGGAGACGCCCGTGCCCGGAACGAGGTCGACCTTCGAGACGATGAAGAAGTCGGCGAGCAGCGCGGCATAGCGGTCGAGCGTTGCGGCCGACTCGCCCTCGCCACGGCCAAGCTCCACGCGCGCTTCCAGCGACTGCCCGATGATCTTCTGCGCGCGCAGCCGCTCCAACTCCGGCAGGACGGCTTGGCGAGCTTGCTGTAGCACGGCGATCTCGGCATCCAGCGCGTGGTCTGCGTGGCCTAGCGATTCCCGCTCCGGCATGCGGGCCAGGAACACGGTGTCGGGATCCTCCGGCCGCTTGGGCAGATGCTCCCACGCCTCGTCGCAGGTGAACGACATGACGGGGGCCAGGACCGTGAGCAGGTCGCGGCAGATCTCGTACATCGTGGACTGAGTCGAGCGCCGGAGGTGCCCGGTACCGTCCTCGCAGTAGAGCCGGTCCTTGGCGATGTCGCAGTAGAAGGCCGACAGCTCGACGTTGGTGTAGTTGGTCGCCTCGTGATGCACGCGATGGAGCTGATAGCTCTCGTAGGCATCGATGATGGCCGCCATCCGGCGCCGGTGCACCCCGAGGATGTGACGGTCGAGCACGAAGCGCTCGGCCTCGGGCACCGTGTCGGTCGCGGGCGCGAAGTCGAACAGGTTGGAAAGCAAAAACCGCAGCGTATTGCGGATCTTGCGATAGGCCTCAGTCAGGTTGAGCAGGATCTGATCGGAGACCCGGATGTCCTCGGCGTAGTCCGCCGAGCAGGCCCACAGCCGGAGGATCTCGGCCCCTTGCGCCTTGAGGACCTTCTCTGGCGGCGTGTAGTTGCCGAGCGACTTCGAGAGCTTGCGGCCCTGGCCGTCCACGACGAAGCCGTGTGTGAGGCACTGCCGGAAGGGGCTCTTGTCGCGGGTGGGGACCGCCGCGAGCAAGGTCGACTGAAACCAACCGCGGTGCTGGTCGGAGCCTTCGAGGTAGAGGTCGACCTGGTCGGTGCCCATGACGGCCGCGAAGCTCACGCCCGACTCGAACCAGACGTCGACGATGTCGAGCTCCTTGGAGAAGCGGCCCGACCCGCACGCACCGCAGGTGGTCCCGGCGGGTGCGAGGTCCTGCGAGTCGCGGGCGTACCACACGTCGGAGCCGTGCTCCGCGACGAGCTTGGCGACGTACTCGAAGGTGGTGGCGTCGCCGATGATGTGGCCACAGTCGTCGCAGTGGAACACCGTGATGGGCACGCCCCAGCGGCGCTGCCGCGAGATGCACCAGTCCGGTCGACCAGAGACCATGCCCGTGATGCGGTGCTCGCTCCACTCCGGGATCCAGCGCACCTGCGCGATGGCGGCCAGCACGCGCTCCCGGATGCGCTGCGTGTCGTCCATGGCCACGAACCACTGGTGCGTGGCGCGAAACAAGATCGGGTTCTTGGACCGCCAGCAGTGCGGGTATTGGTGGCGGAGCTTGCTGGTCGCGACGAGCGCGCCGCGAGACTCCAGCAGCGCGAGGAGGTCGGCGTCGCACTCGTGGACCGGGCGGCCCTGCATGAGCGGAAACTCCGCCGTGTAGCGGCCATCGTCATCGACCGGTGCATACGGCTCGAGCCCGTAGTGGAGGCCGACACGGTAGTCGTCGGCGCCGTGGCCTGGGGCCGTGTGGACGCAGCCCGTGCCCGCGTCGAGCGTGACGTGGCCGCCCAGCACGCAGAGGCTGCTCTGGTCGAGGAACGGATGCTGCGCCGTACGTCGCTCGAACCACGTGCCCTTCTCGCGCCGCGCCTCGACGCCGCCTGTGAGCCCGGTGTCCTTCTCGAACGTCTCGACGAGGGCGGCTGCGACCACCAGCGTCTCGTCGTTCGGATAGCGCAGAAACACGTAGTCAGCGTCGGGGTTGAACGCGATGCCCAGGTTGGCGGGGAGGGTCCACGGCGTGGTGGTCCAGATGACCACAGACGTGCGGGACTCGCCGTGCAGCGCGAACCGCACGTGGACGCTCGTGCTCGTGTGCTCCTCGTACTCGACCTCGGCCTCGG
>SXOX01000278.1 GCA_005776585.1 Pseudomonadota bacterium
ACGTAGCCGTCGTAGTCCCATGGCGTGTTGTTGGTGTAGCTCTGACGACAATTGCTGAAGTACCAGAACGACCCGCCGGGGGTGGCGCAATACGATCCACCGGCCCCACCGCCACCAGCGTAGATGGCGTTGCCACCGACGAAGGGCACGCCGCCACCGCCGCCGCCCGACATTCCGCCGCCACCGCCGCCCGCGCCCGCGAAGTGCCCGTTGCCGGAGCCGTTGTAATTTCCGCTGCCACCGGAGTAGCCGCTGGCAGAGGAACCGTTGGGCAGACCACCTTGGCCCGCGGACCCGGTCGTGCCGCCGCCCTTACCACGACAGTCGGGGTCCAAGACGCACTCGCCGTTGCCGGAGACTGGATAGCGGCCGTCACCCCCGGTGAACGCGTAGATGGGCCACGCCGAGGCGAAACCGCCCCCTGCGCCGCCGCCGCCACCAGCCCAAATGGCGTCGTTGTTGCCTGCCCTGAAGTGGGTGTAGCCGCCGCCGCCGCCGCCGCCGCCATTGGCGGTGCCGCCCCCAGGCAGCCCGCCCTCCGCGGTGCCCTCGGAGCCTGGCGTCGCGGCCTTGCCCTTGGTTCCGATGATGAAGCTCATCGACGCGCCGGACGACGAGGGACTGATGTCGATGTCGGCCTCCATGCAATTGCCCACGCCGCCGCGCTGGGAGCCATAGGATCCGCCGGCCGGACCTACGGAGCCGGCGCTGCCGCCTCCGCCACCGCACACGATCACATGCGCCATCTTGGCGTAGAGCGGAGTCTGGAAGTACTGCCAATCGGGCGTCGCGAGTGGGGTGAAGGTCTTGCTCCCGTGGGTGAAGCACTTCATTGGGATCGCGCCGTAGCACTCGGAGTTGTACTCGACCTGGCAAAGCGCGCTGCAGCCGTCGCCACCGACCTTGTTGCCGTCCTCGCAGGACTCGAAGCCCTGCAAGACGCTGTCGCCACATTTGCCGCACTGGGTCGGTTGATAGCCATTGCACACCCACCCGTCACCCTCGGGCTGGCAGGTCGCGCTACAGCCGTCACCGGAGTTCGCGTTGCCGTCGTCGCAGGCCTCACCGGGCTTCACGAGACCATCGCCACAGACCGGCGAGCACACGCTCCTCTCCTGATTGACCTTTGTGCAGCCATAGCCCACCTCGGTCTCGCAGGCGGCATTGCAGCCATCGCCGCCATTGAGGTTGCCATCGTCACACTGCTCCTTGGACGCCAGGTACTTGGCATCGCCGCAGATACCGTAGATGCACGTGCTGGGCTGACCGGTACAGGTCCAGTCCGGCTCGACCGTGCAGCCGCTGCTGCAGCCGTCGCCGCTCTCGGCGTCGCCGTCGTCGCAAATTTCGACACCCGCGATGACGCCGTCGCCGCAGGTCGTCACGCAGCTCGAGGGTTCGCCGGCGCAGGTCCATCCGGCCTCGGGCTGGCACCCGGCGCTACAGCCATCGTTGGTCGCGAGGTTGTGGTCGTCGCACCCCTCGACCGCCCGGATCCAGCCATCGCCGCACACGGAGGCGCAGGCGGTTGGCTGCGTGCTCGTCGGCGAACAGGTCCAGCCCGGTGCCTCGAGGGCGCAGGTCGGCGAGCAGCCGTCGCCGGCGAGGGTATTGCCATCGTCACACGCCTCGAGGGGACTCACATAGCTATTGCCGCAGACGGCGCCAAGCGGCTTGTAGACGCCCCCGATGCAGTAGGTGAGCCGCCGTGTCGTGGTGTCGAGGTAAAAGAAGCCCTCGGTCAGCGGCCCGCAGGCGACGGGAGCCGACGCCGCGGACTGAACTCGCACGCCAGTGAGTGTGTGGCCCGCCAGATCGAGGGGTCCGCCGAGCGTGACGGACTGGGCAAAACTGACAGCGCCGCCGAACGTCAGGTCACGCGGCTCATTGGCCGCCAGCGCGTAGCGCTCGTCTGGAGGAAGCAGTGGTTCGGTGAAGCCTGCGTCGAACGTGACCACGCCGGCGATGACCGTCGGTCCGAGGACCTCCATGGACCCGGTGACGCTCAAGGAGCCGCCGACGGTGAGGCCACCTGAGAGCGTCAGGGACCCGGCGCCCAGCGCTCCGTCGACCATGAGCGACGTGGCGGCAAGCGTGGTCCCCGTGCTGGTGCCCTGCACCGTGAGCCCGTCGAGCAGCCGCGCCGACGACGCAGACAACGTCCCAACGACCACCGAATTCCCGCCAACGGTGACCGTAGATGCGGTGCTGACGCCACCGGCGATCTCGATGGGCCCGTCATTGGACCACGCCTCGGCGACATGTACCCCCCCCTTCGTTACGGTGGCGCCATTCTCGACCGTCAACTTTCCTTGGATGGAGACGTCGGCGGTGACCGTGAGGAGCCCCTCGGCCGTAACGCGCGCGGTAACGCTCACGTCGCCCGTGACGTCCGAATCGCCCGTAACGTGAAGGCCGCCTGAAGCGACGGAGAGGCCGACGCCGACTGGCTGGGCGACCGGATCGTCCGTCGCGGCCCCGACTTGCAGGTCGCCACGCGCCACCGTGCGCCGGCTCACCAAAAGGAGGTCGTTGAGCCAGGCGAGCTGTCCAGTCGACTCGCGCTTGCCGGCGAGGTGCAGCCGTCGCGCGGTCGGATCGCGCGCGGGTGTCCATTGGATGAAACCGCTGTCCAGGTAGGGCGCAAACGCTCCCGCCGCGTAGAGCGCCAGGGCGTCTTTGGCCACGTGAGAGTAGAAGTCAAAGTAGCCTGCGCCCAGCGACTCTCTCAGGTACAGCTCGCGGTCCGCCGTGCCCCGATGCGCGTAGACGGCCTGGCCCGCGATGTTGGCTCGCACGGCCTGCTGCGCCAGGCTCGCGTAGGTGGCCTTGATGGCATAGGGCACCGTCGACAGTGCAATTGGTTTCAGGCAGCTGGCATTACCCCCGAGGCAGACCTGGAAGCTCAGGTCGTCATGCTGGGCCAGCACCTCGGCCAGCTCGCAGCTCATGTTACGGCCGAGCGTGAGGTTCAGCACGCCGCCGCGAACGCGCACGTCCTTCACGGTCTCGACGCACAGGAGCGCGCTGTTGCTCAGGAGCTTGACGACGAGGGTATCGAAGACGGCCTGACCCTGCGGCAGCTTGGACTGCGCGATGCGCGCCTGGAACTGAAGGACGGCGGGCGAACGCTGGAGTGCGAGATCGGGCAAGGGAAAGGCGCAAGGGAACTCCGAGAGGTCGTGACACGGGAGCTCCTGTGCGGCTGTGGACCTGGCCGAGCCTATGACGGCGGCGAGGGCGACGAGGGCAGAGAAGCGCATGACGGACCTCCTTACGTGGGCGCTCATGGCTTGGTACACGTGGTGGGCTGTGTGGACTTCGGCGTGCAGGACCACGCCGGGCTCTCGACGCTGCAGCTCGCCGAACAGCCATCACCGTCGGCGACGTTGCCGTCGTCGCAGGCCTCGCTGGGCTCGACATAGCCGTTGCCGCAGTCGTCGCCGGCTACAGTTTCATAGGATCCGTCCACGCAATATGTGAGCTTGTTCGTCGCCGTGTCGACGTAGACCGCACCTTCGGTGGCCAACGTGCAGGGCACGAGCGGAGCCGGGGCGGCCTCGAGCCGGGTCCGCAGTAAAGGCTGGTAGGCGAGATTGAGGTCGCCAGCAACGGAGAACCCTTGACCGAACGTTGTACGCCCGGCAAGAGCGAGGGCACGCGCCTCACCGCTCGCACGCTGATAGCGCGAGTCGAGGGCCTCGTTGTGATTGAAGGTCACGAGATCGCGGAAGACGACCGCGCCGCCGACCGTGAGCTTCTGACCGACTCCGGTCGTCTGCCCGACGGTCGTCTGGCCGGTGATCACGGCGCTGGCGGCGGTGACGGCGAGGGCCGTCCCTGTGACCTGAGCGACGCTGGCGACGAGCACGCCCGTGGTCCACTGACCGAGCGCGGTCAGGGCCGCCGTCACGTTGAGTTCGGACACCGTGAGGGTGCCCGTCAGGGTCGCAGCACCCGCGGCCGTCAGCCCCGACGCGACGCCGGTGACCGCGTGCGGCGCAATGGTCAGGTCGGACAGGACCTCGAGACTTCCGCCGATGTCGGAGGCGCCCGTGGCCTGAAGTCCACCTGCGCGGATGACGGTCGCGCCGCTAGCGGCCAGTGCCCCGAGGACGACCGTGGCGGCGACAGCCGTCAGCTCGCTCTGCGCCGCGACCGCGCCCACAATCAAGAGGAGGCCCGCGATGTCGGTCGATCCCGAGATGGACACGCCACCGTTGAGGACGGTCAGCCCCTCCCCAGTCGCCTCGGGAGAGACGAGAAGGTCGCCTTGGAGGTGCGTTCGATGGCTCCCGAGCACCAGCTCGTCTAGAGGCACGAGACGGTCGGTGCCGCCGTCCTTCCCGACGAGATGGAGGCGCTGGGCGTCTGGTGACCGGATCGGGCTCCATTGGAGAAAGCCGCCCTCCTCGTAGGTCGGAAAGTCACTCGGCGCAACGGCGTCCGCCGCGTCGGAGGCCTCGGGAGTGTGAAAATCCACGTAGCCCGAGCCCAGCTTCTTGCGCAGCAGCAGATCGCGGTCGGCGGTGGCCCTCATCGCGTAATGCGCCTGGCCGGCGATATTGACTCGGCTGGCCGCTTGAGCCAGCCCAGCGTAGGTGGCCTTGATGGCGTACGGCAAGGTCGCGAGCTCGATGGGCTTGAGACAGTTCTCGGCGCCTCCAAGGCAGACCTGAACGGCCAAGCTGGCGTTGTCGGCGATCGCCTGGCCCAGATCGCAGCTGAGGTTCTCGCCGACGGTCAGGTTGAGCACACTGCCGTGCACCGGCACTTGCGACAGCGACTCCAGGCAAAGCACTTCTCCGCCCCGTAGGAGCTTGATGACCACGGTCGAAAACGTCTGGTCGCCCAGCGGCAGCTTGGCCTGCGCCACGCGCGCTTG
>SXOX01000279.1 GCA_005776585.1 Pseudomonadota bacterium
AGCCCGGCACGTACGACGTGCGAAAGCCTTGCAGGGCTTTGGCCTTGATGACGATGTCCTTCAGGACCTTGTTGAGGATGTGGCCGTGATGGAGGTGACCGTTGGCGTACGGTGGACCGTCGTGCAGCAGGAACGACGGAGCCGTGGCGCGGCTCTCCAGCAGGCGCTCGTAGACGCGGCGCTCGGTCCAGGCCTTGACGCGCTCGGGCTCGCGCTGAGCCAGGTCCGCCTTCATCGGAAAGCCGGTCTGGGGCAACTTGAGCGTGTCGCGGTAGTTGGGGGGCGTCGATGGGGTGCTGTTGGTGTCGGTCACGATGGGCTCCGGAATGCAGTCCGGGTGTGTTTGTCTCCCGGCGTGCCGGAAGTCAAGGCGGTGCGGTCGCAACTAAGGCGCTACTGCAGGGTGAGCGTAAAGTCGCCCTTGCCCACGCACGTGCCCGGACCCTTCACATCGAAGGTGCCGAGCACGCGGCCCGAGGAGCCGACCTCGCCGGTAAAGGTCGTACTGACGGTCGCGGCGCTGAGCGTCTCGACGAGCGTGAAGGTCACGCACGAGCCGTGGACGCTGGCCGTCTTGACGTCAAATACGCTATTGGCCGGGGGAGCCTCGGGCTTGAGCGTCAGCGTCCCATCGGGCGCCTGGGTGGCCACGAGGTCCGCCGCGAGGCTGAAGCCCTTTGCGTTCGTCGAGGGCTCAGTGCACGCCTCGCGGGTGCCGGTGCCGCGGATCGCCCAACGCCCGGCGAGGACGGTCTTCGTTGCGTCGTCGGAGCAGCGCGGCTGGGCCAGCGCGTCGTTCTTGTCGCTGCTCGCGCCACAGCCGAGGGTCGTGAGCGTCATGGCGAGGAGGAGGCGTCGCATCAGAAGATGACTCCAATGCCGAAGGAGACCGACTGGGGAAACGTCTGACCCAGCGGTTGCGAGAAGGTGATGTTGTAGTCCGCCGAGATGGTCATGCGGACGGTCCACGTCCGAAATAGCAGCGCACCGACGCGCGCACGCATCGTGAAGCCGACCGAGGTTTCGCTCTCGTCGATCTCGTTGGTCATGCGCACGACTTCGCCGATGACCAGGGTGGATTTGCCACGGACGTTGATGATGCGGACGCCCATGCCGCCACCGACGAAGAGCGTGAAGTCACCGAGGCCCGGGATCCAGTAGGCGGAGACGTCGATAGGCGCCTCCAGAAAGCGCCGCATGGGGCCCGAGGTGCTGTCGACCGCGAAGCCGAGGCGCGGCTCGATCGCGAAGTTGGTCCCCTCATACCAATAGGAGGCGTCGAGCCCAACACCGAACGGCGAGCCGCCGTAGCTGCCGAGGAGGGGAATCACGCCGCCCACGCGGAGCCCGAAGCCTGCGGAGCCATGCCGTCGCACCGGCGGTTGCTGGTCAGTCTTGGTGATGGCCCCGAGCTGCGCGGTCTCGGCGACCGACTTGTTGCTCGTGAGCGAGGCACCGAGGCGGGTCGCGACGGCCTCCAGATCTTCCACTCGGTCGACGGTCATCCGTTCGGGCTGGCGCAGCGTGCCGCTGGTCACCTCGACGGCTTGGGCAGTCACGATGAGCTTGGAGCCGAGGCGGCCGAAGCTCCCGAAGATGACGAACTGCGCCTTGGACGCCTGGCCTGCCGCCACCGCGCAGGCGACGTCGGAACAGGTGACATCGGCGGCAAAGGCGCGCCCGCCGACATGCTTGCCGACCTCGACCTGGAGCAGATCGCGAAAAGTCGTGACCGTCTCTGACCCCACGCTCGAGTCCTGGAACTTCAACACCAGCCAACCATCTGCCTGCGCGACTGCGCCGACGAGGCTGACTCCAAGAGCGACCGCTGCTGCCCACCACCGCATGGTCGGAGAGCGTAGCGATGTGTTGGGTCAAGATGCAAGCCGCGACTGGTACTGCCCCTCGTGGGAGCGAGCGCGTGTCAGGCTCACTCCCACGAGGTCGTACGAAGTCCCCTCTTCCCTTGTCTCGCGTTCTGCTTCTGCCGCACTGCACGCGTCACCCGGTTGGTGGGTGGGACTGTCACGAGTGACGCGTGCCGTGCGGACAGAGGGTGCGAACCTGCCCTTTAGCCTCTCACAGCGCGGGACAGCGCGGACGCCATCGGTTGTCGACCGGCGCCACGCCGTGGTGGGCGGGCGTGGTGGCGCGTGGCGCCGGTCGAGAGTTGGCGCATCGTGCGCCCGATGGAGAGACTCAGGTTCATCCCTCCTGCGGGTCTTGGCAAGGAGCGTGCCAGGCCGAGCGAAGTACCCGCCGCCAGCGAGGTCGCTCGAATAGGTCGGTCGCGTTAGGGTTCGATGGGTCGCTACGCTAGCGCAAAGTCTGCGTAGCTCCGCAACGACTGCGCGCGCAAGAGTGGGACCAAGAGGACCAAGAGTGGGACGGTCCTGACATGTTGACATGTGGCCTCGGCAAGAATGTCAACATGTCAGGACCGTCCCCTTGTCACCCTTGTCAATTCGGCTTGGCTGTCCAGGTGCCGCTTCCCGTGGCCTCGCCCGGAATGCCCGCAGGGTCCGTGCCGGTCGAGTTCCCCTGCCAGGTCCCCGAGAACGCGCCCGTCGTGCCCAGCGTCCCCTTCATCGAGCCCTCGAAGAGCACGGCGACCTTGATGCCGACATCGAAGAGCACGACCTTGCCCTCCGTGATGTTCGCCGTTAGCGTCTTGCTCTTCGTGTTGTAGGTGCCCGACATCTTCAACGTGAACGGGTACTGTCCAAGCGCTAGGCCCTCCATCAGACCCGCGACGATGAGCTTCTTCTCGATGCACTTGACGTCAAACGACAGCGTCCCGGCGACCGGGAGCGTACCCTGCGACGGCGCGCCCGGAATGGCGAGCGGCGTCGTGTAGGTGACAGCGCCGTCGAAGGTTCCGGCCCAGCTCTCCGCGATGCCGACCGCCTCACAGTCCTCGAAGAACGTCCCGACCTCGCCGCCGTCCAGTGGCTTGACGCCCGGATCCGCCGGCGGCCCCGGGTCCTGGGGTTCGAGCCAATCCGCAAGGACCTCCGCCGCGAGGTCCAGGTTGATGGTGCCGGGGTCCGGCAAGCCGGGGTCCTCCGTCGCGACGTCCGGCGGTGCCGATGCATCCACGCTGACGATGTCTACAAACACCTCCGGCGCGGCCCCGTCGCTACCCTGAGCGTCCGCTGCGCCGAGGCGCATGCACACGGCGGCAAGACACTGTAGTGGCGCCTCGCAGTCGTCGGTCTTGACACACGAGGCCCCCTCCACGCCTTTGCGTCCTCCGACGCCGCCCGACGACGTCGTCCCTCCGCACGAGAGCGCTCCGATCCCCATCCCTACGATCACCGCAGCAAGGCGAACACGACGACTCATCTCAGACCTCCGAGCCGAACATCATAGCGCGAACGCTCGCCCGTGCGCGAATCTGGACCCACCGACGTGCCCGTGTTACTCGCCGTCACTCGCGGCCGTCGCCGCGCTCGGGTGCACCGCATGGCCTTCAACTCGCTCGACTACGCGCTGTTCTTCATCTTCGTGCTCGTCGCGAGCTGGTCGCTCGTGCGTTGGGCGTCCTATCGCCTCTTCTTCCTCCTTGCGGCCTCGGTCTTCTCCTACATGTGCAGCCGCAAGCTGTACATCCTTCTGGTCCTCATCCCCACGGTGGTCGACTACCTCACCGCGTTGGGCATCGCGGCCAGCGACGATCCCCGCCGGCGCAAGCTGCTGCTCGGCATCAGCATCGCGCTCAACCTCGGCCTGCTCGGCCTCTTCAAGTACTACGACTTTTTCATCACCAACGTCGCCACCGGCCTCCAGTCCATCGGCCTCGTGCCGGCCAACGCGAGCCTCCCGGTCTTGAACCTGGCCTTGCCCGTCGGGATCTCGTTCTACACGTTTCAAACGATGGCCTACGTCATCGACGTCTACCGAGGCACCTGGGGCCCCATCAAGAGCTTCCTCAACTTCTCGCTCGTCATCACGTTCTTCCCGCACTTCGTCGCCGGGCCGATCGTGCTCGCCAAAGAGCTCTCGCCCCAATTCGAGCGCCCCGCCGAGCTCACCTGGGACCGCGTCTCCGATGGCCTGTTCCTCATCATCAAGGGCCTGCTCAAGAAGACACTCGCCGATTGGCTTGGCTCGAACTTCGTCGACAACGTGTACAAAGATCCTTCGCAGTTCACCGCGACCGAGATCTTGCTGTCGACCTACGCCTACTCCATGCAGATCTACGGCGACTTCTCCGGCTACACGGACATGGCCCTCGGCTCCGCCAAGCTGCTCGGCTACGAGTTGCCGGAGAACTTCCGACGGCCCTACCTCGCGCAGTCCGTCGCGCACTTCTGGCGGCGCTGGCACATGACGCTCTCTCGCTGGGTACGCGAGTACGTCTACTTCCCGCTCGGCGGAACGCGCAAGGGTCAGCTGCGCGCCTACGGCAATATCATGCTGACGCTCGTCATCATGGGCCTCTGGCATGGGGCGAACTGGACGTTTTTTTGGTACGGCGTAATCCACGGCGCGATGGTCTGCGTCAACCGCTGGTCCAACCAGCGCCGCAAGGCGGCCGGCCTCGAGGAGGAGGTCGAGCACACCGGCCTCGCGCTTCTTTGGCGCGTGTTCCTCACGTTCCAGTTCGTCTCGCTCGCCCGCATCCTGTTTCGGGCGGAGAACCTCGCACACGCCGAGCGCGTCGCCAGCCGGCTCGTCTCCGGCGACTTCGCGCTCGTGAAGATCTCCTGGACCATCTATGCCGTCATGGCCGGCGCGTACCTCATCCATTGGCTGCCGCCACGGCTCGTCGACTCGACGCGTGTGACGTTTCGGCACGTCCCCGCGTTCGGCAAGGGCGTCGCGCTCGCGGCCGCGTGCGGCATCGCGGCGATGGTCAAAGGCTCCAACCCCGTGCCGTTCATCTACTTCGCCTTCTAACCCCCGGCTCGGAGGCCGCCATGTTGCTCTCTCTTGCTTCCGCCTTGCCCGCGCCGCTCAAGCATCTCTATGGCGTTGGAGCGACGTTAGTCGTCCTGGGACTGCTCACCTACGCGCTGCCCGACGACTGGGGCAAGAACGTCACCGCGCTCAAGCCGTGGGTCGAGGGAGATGCCCCGCTCTACGCCGGGTTTCGTGGCATCGACACGCGCCAAGCCGACAAGGACACCGGACTCTCCGAAGAGCTGCTGGCCGAGGCCGGCGCGCACCCCGCCGAGGCTGAGGACGCCGACCTCGTCGCGCCGCCCCCGGTCGTCGCGAAGGCGCCGCCCAAGGCGCCCACCGCAGCGCCCAAGCGACCTGCCGCCGCGCCAGCGCCGCGTCCGGACGCACCGCCGACGCCACCGGTCGCGGTCAAACCCACAGACGACGCGCCGGCCGTCGCCCTCGATCCGGCCGAGTGGAAGGGCATCTCGGGTGAGCTCGAGGATCCGAGCGGCAAGGCTCTGGACACCTTCTTCCGCGCGCTCCACCGGACGGCTCGGCGTGAGCCCGGTGCCATCACCCGCATCTCGCACTGGGGAGCCTCGGTCATCGCCGCCGACGGCTTCACGAGCGTCGCGCGGCGCAAGCTGCAGGCGCTCTTCGGCTCCGGCGGCAAGGGCTGGGTGAACGTGGCCCCCGGCTCCAAGTGGTATCGGCAGCGAGACGTTGTCTACAAGCCGCGCGGCTGGAAGGACCGCATGGTCACCTTCGACTCGCTCAAGAGCGGGCGCTACGGCTTTGGTGGCGTCGCGGCGATTGGTGCGCCCGGCGCGGTCTCGAGCTATCAGGCGCATGCCACACGGCTCGAGCTGTACTACCTCGCCCAGCCCAAGGGAGGCGAGGTCGAGCTCGCTGTCGAGGATGGGCCGACGCAGGTCGTCTCGACGGCGCTTCCCGATGGCGCCGCGCAGGACGCGTGGGCCACCCTCGTGGCGCCCGCGCTCGATCCCCAGAAGCCGAACACCTTCACCGTCAAGGCCTTGGGCAAGGGGCCCGTGCACCTCTATGGCGTGACGCTCGAGACCGACGGCCCCGGCGTCGTCTACGACTGTCTCGGCCTCATCGGGACCCGCGCCGACCGCCTCCTGCACTTCGACGAGACCCACATCGCGGCGCAGGTCGCCCATCGCAAGCCGGATCTCATCGTGCTCGACTTCGGCGGCAACGAGACCGGCGATGAGAACATGAACCTCCGCCTGTACGAGGAGAGCTACAAGGACGTCATTCGCCGCATGCGCAAGGGTCGCCCCGAGGCGAGCTGCCTCGTGCTCACGCCCGTCGACCACGCCGAGAACGACCGTGGCAAGCTCGTAACCAAGCCGATTCTGCGGCGCATGCTTCCGGTCATGCGCCGCCTCGCCAAGGACGAAGGCTGCGCCGTCTTCGACGTGTGGAAGGCCATGGGCGGCGAGGGCTCGCTGCGCAAGTGGGTCACCAACGACTTCGCGTATGCGGACAGCCACCTCACTGCGGGCGGAGATCGCGTGCTCGGCGCCATGCTCTACAAGGCCATCGTGAAAGGCTACAGCGACTGGCGCAGCAAGGCGTCGCGCTAGCGCGTCTTGGTGTGCTTTCGCGGCGTCGTCGACATGACGCCGTCCAGAGTCAGGCCGATGATGACCGGGAACGTGAGCGTTTCGTTCTCGGAGCCCCCCGCCGTGCCATGCGAGTGCTCTTGCGCAATCGCCGTATAGAACGGCACGCGCACGTCGAGCCCAACGCGAAACCCGTTGACGCTATAGCCAATGCCGATGGCCGCGAGCAGATCGGTGCGCCCGAGGTTGCCGTCCTCGAGCACCTCGCCATCCCAGCGCTCGGTGGCCTCGTGCGCGACGTTGAGACCCAACGAGAGGTCGAGCCCGGTGACCGGAGAATATCGGCCGGTGACGCCACTCACGACGCGGTGCCCGGCCTGGTAGCCCTCCGAGCTCGCGTACGGAACGAGCTGGGCCAGCACGAACGCGCTCACACCCCAGGTCCGGCTCGGCGACGCCCAGCTGAGGTCGAAGGCGACGATGGGGTTCACCGTGCCCGTCCCGTGCTGCGTGTGCTGGTGAATGACGCCGGCATTCCCGAGCGCGAAGGGGTTCTCCACCGTGCGGCCCGTGGGCAGCGACAGGCCGAGCCGCCCTCCGAGCGTCAGGGGACCCGCCTTGCCGTGCCCGCGCGCGCTGACGATCACGTCGCCGATGCCGGAGAGCGTCTCGTTCCGATGGTGGATGTCGACGTAGTCCGGCGTGAATGTGACACCATCCATGTATTTGTAGACGACCGACTTGGACACGATCCGAAACGGGAGCTGCGCCTCGAAGGACACGTGGTCGAACGGCGCCCACTCGAGGCTGCCGCGCAGCTCCACCATCTGGAAGTCCTGCACGTGCCGTTGCGGAGGCTCGCTGCGCGTGGCGCAGACCGGGCCAAGCTCCGGGCACTCGGTGTCGTGCTCGTAGTGGATCATCGTCCACGTCGTCGTGATGCCTAGCCGGAGATCACCGCGTCCGAGGCCCGTGCTGTCTGACCCCCCGACCGGGAGGTTGGGGTTGCTTCACCCCGCTCAGGCAGGCGCGCGCGACGGGACCGCGACGGCGAGCCCACCCGCAAGTAGGGCGAGCGCCCAGACGCGCCACGTCACCGCGCGGCCTGCTCGATGGCGCGGTCGAGCGCGGCCAGGTCGAGCCCCGCCACGGCCGCGACGAACCCGCCGTTCTTGCCGTGCACGCGCACATACGGCAGTCCGTCTACGTCCTTGAGCCAGCGCTTGGCGAGCGCCGACTCCCACGAGCCGACGTTGAGGCGCCGGTAGGCCACGTCACTGCGCTTACTGAGCAAGGCGAGCACATGGGCGTCGACCTTGCGACACGGTCCGCACCACGGCGCGTAGAAGTCGAAGAGCGTGACCTTGCCCTTGACCGCGTGCTGCGACAGCTCGCCGACGTCCTCGCCGTCGGCCGCGATGCGCTTGATGTCGGCACCGGGCGGCTCCTCGGGGAGCGGCGTGAAGTCGAGGTCGTGGCAGTCGTAGCACTGCGACTCGGCCACGTCGTGCGGCGGACACCAGTCGTTGATGGCCTTGAAGCGCGGGATCTGGTCCGGATGACAGCGCACGCAGACATCGCCCGGGATGCGGTGGACGCACAACGGCGCGCGGCTCGAGATCGTGAGATCGCTCATCGTGCCCATCGCGTTCGGATCGACCGCCTGGGTCGTCGCGCATCCGGCCACAGCAACAAGAAGGAGGAGAATTCGGCTCATGCGGCCCGCGACGATACGGGTCCGATCGGGTGCGCGCAAGCTACGCCGTGCGGCTCTGGCCGGGTCGGTGCCCACCGCGGGAGCGGTCGACTAGGTACAGCACGGCAGGGAGCGTGATCATGGTCGCGGCCCACGAGAAGGCGATGCCCAGCGACGCCGCCATGCCAAGCGATTGGATACCGATGTGGTCGGCGAAGAACAGCCCGACGAAGCCGAGTACCGTAGTGCCCGCGGCGAAGAACAGCGCGCCGCCCGTCTCGCGCAGCGGAATCCAGAGGCCGCCTTCCTCCTTCCAGCGCGAATACAGCTGAATCGGATAGTCCGAGCCCATGCCGAAGAGCAGCGGGAAGGCGACCACGCTGAACATGTTGAGCTTCCAGTCCCACATCGCATACCACGCCGCGAGCCAGCCCAGCGCGATCGCGACCGTGCTGGCGATGACGGCCGTCGCAAACAGCGAGCGGTAGAGCAGCAGGATGAGCAGAATCGTGGCGCCCGTGGCCGAGAAGAACACGACCGGGGCGTCCGACCACATGATCTCCATCGTCTCGACGAGCACGAAGTAGTTCGCCGCGACCGGCACCGTCTTGTCCTGCGCGACCGGCAGATCGAAGAAGGCCGTGTGGAGCCGCTTCGAGTCCGCGTAGTCGGCCTTCGCGCCCCGGTTCCAGAGGATGATGAAGCGGCCGTACTCGCCGTCGCTGTCACGCAGCTCGAACTTCGCCCAGCTCGGCACGTCGGCCAGGGTCGCGGCGCGGTCGACGTCGAGGTACTTGCGGTACTTGTCGACCTTCTCGCGCGTCTTGGGCTTGAGCGCGTCGACCTTGTCGTCGAGGCGCTGGCGCATGTCCGCGATGATCTGGAGCTTCTCCTCCTGCCGGTCGGGCACGAACATCTGGAGCGCCAGGAATGCCTGCAGGAAGTAGCGCATCTCGACGACGCGCTCGGGGCCCAGGCGCGCGATCAGCGCCCGCTCGTCGGGCAGCAGCTTGCCGCCGTCCAACGCCGCGGCCAGGTCGGCGAAGCGGTCCTTCTCGGGCTTTGCAAAGGGGTCGTCCGGATCCGCCTCCGGCTCGGGCTCCGCGGGCCTCGGCAAAGGCCGCTCCCCGCGCAAGCGCGCGATCTCGCCATCGTCGGTCCGCTTGATGGCCATGAAGAGCTTCGTGACGTCGGCGCACTCGGCGTGATCGGCGCACAACGCCACGGCGGGCGCAAAGGTCGTCACGCGCCCGACCGCGTCGTTGTAGTCCTGCCGCGGCGTCTCCTGCGACGTCGGGCGCGGCTCGTCGGGCGTACCGAGCTTGGTGAAGTCGTACTCGAAGCCCACCGTCGGCGCCTTCCAGATACCGAACAGCGCGACGCCCACCGAGACCGCGAGGATGCTCACGGCCAGCGCGATGCCAGTCCGGCCCGTCGGCAGGCGGGACGGCGACGACCGCCGTTGCGCCACGATCGGCCGCGGCTTCCAAGGGATGAGCTTCTCGGTGCCGACCACCAGCGCCGGCATGAGCGCAAACGCGGTGAGCAGCGTGAGCACCACGCCGGTGCCGCCGACGATGCCAAACTGCGAGAAGCCCTTGAAGTGGCCCAGGCCAAGCATGAAGAAGCTCGCGACGGTCGTCGCCGCGCCAATCGCCGTCGGGTTGCCCGTGGCCACGAGCGCGATGCGTAGCGCTTCTTCGGTCGACTTGCCCGAATCCTTCTCTTGGCTATACCGAGCGAGCGTATAGGTGACGAAGTCCTCCCCCAGCCCCAGGAGCACGGCGAAGATGAAGGTCGTAACCAGGTTGAACTTGCCGTAGTAGATGGCGCCCACCGCGAAGACGAGCAGCGTCGAGATGATAACCGGCGTATAAAGTATGTGGATGGACCGCGCCTTGCGGTAGTAGGCCCAGGTGACCAGGAACAGGGTCGTTATCTCGAAGAGCCCCGTGGCCAGCACGTCCTTGCGCAGCCCCGACGCCTCGGCGACGCGCTCCTGGTACTCGCCCTGGATCGTGACCTTCATCTCGGGGTGAAAGCTCGCGGGTCCCACCTCGGCGATGGCGGCCTTGACCTTGTCGACGAGCGCCTGGGTGAACTCGACGTCGGTCGTCGACTTCGTCGGGCGCGCCTTGATGACCAGGATGCGGCCCTCGTCGGCCTCCATGTACTCGCCCGGGACGTCGTTCTCGCCGAGGTAGCGCTTGGAGAGGCTCTTGAGGTCGAGATCCAGGAGGTCGTTGTCGGCTTTCGGTGGGTCTTTGGGCTTGGGCGCGCCGTCGACGTCCTCGATGAGCTCGCCGGCCGTCTCGGTCTTGATGCGGTCGATGAGCCTCTTGCGCATCTCCAGCAGGTCGGGGATCGGCAGAAAGAGCAGGGCGTTCTTCTTGAAGAACGCGAGATCGCGATGGAACTGCACGAACAGGAACTCGGGCATCGCGCTCATGCGCGCAACGATGGCCTTGCCGGCCTCCAGGTTCTTCTCGCGGCTCGGCGAGTCGATCTGGACGATGAAGTCGGTCTGCGCGCCCATGCGCTCGGCCAGCCGGTCGAGCCTCTGGATGGAGGGCGAGTCGCGGGGGATGAGGGCCTTGAGGTCCTGGTCGATGCCGAGGCGCATGACGCCCCAGATGCCAAAGGCCAGCAGCCCGAGCCCGAACAGCAGCATGGTGCCCGTGCGATGCACGCCCCACCGCGCGAACGGTTCGAGCCAGGTCCCATCGATGAGGCGGCGGACGAAGCGCATGGCGGGCGAGTGTGGGCGAGCCCGAGGGGGAGAGCAAGGTCAGCTGTCGGTGCGCTCGATGCCGACCTCCGGCATCTCGACGACGGCAACAGCGGCGACTACGGTCGCCAACGTCTCACATGAACGTCCACCCCCGGTTCACGCCACCTGCGGCCCGCAATTCACTCTGGCACGCCGGGAGCCTGCTTCAGGGCTATCCCGAATCGCCCCACTGCCGCCTCGGCCAGCACGTCCAGCGGCTTGCCCTGCGGGTGCGGCAGCACGATCACCGACGCGTCCCCGATGGCGCCCCAGCGGATTGGGTGCCGGCCCAAGAGCCGCTCATGCCCCTGCTCAACGAGGCCCAGCGGCCCTTCGAACCATTGGAACCAGTTGGCCTCGCTACCGCACCCCAACATGAAAGTGTCGCGTCGCGGTCGCAGTGTGACGAGTTCGTGCCGGAGCAGCGCCTGGCACACCTCCATCTGCGGCGCCGTGTGTGTCTCGGTTACAGTGCCCCCGGCGGCGGGCGCCACCTTGTAGAGGTTCGACCACGCGACGTGGCGGTACCACCTGCTCTCGGACAGGCCCAGCCCACACGCAATGCGGCGCGCGACGCCCCAGAACTGCGACCGCAGGCCCACGACCCATGACAGGGGATCGCGTGCCGGCGCCGCCTCCTGTGTCGCTTCGGCGAGGATCCGAGCGATGAGTGCGCTCCGCGTCGTCGGGTCGGCGAGCGTCACCAATGTGAACCAGGTGCCCTCGCGAGCCTCCTGGTCCGGGCTACCCCGGCCGTTCGTGCACCGCCCCACGACCATGAGCTCGCCCGTGTACTCGCGCCCGCGCTGCGGTATGAGCGCGCTGAAGTGCCCTGGGCGGTCGAGCCCCGCGACTGAGAGCAGCAGCCTGTTCAGGTGTTCGGCGTCGTAGATGAGCATGTCCGTCGCTACTCCTCGGGCGTCATCGGCACCTCGGGTGTCGACTCCTCGCTCGCCGCGCGGCGCACCGCGGCCCGCAGTCGGTCGGCCAGAGCGCCGTCGCCGGCGACCCGCAAGAAGCCCTCAAACGCCCCGCCCACACCCACATAGGCCGTTTGCCACGCGGCCAGGTCGGTATCCCGCGTGAGCATGGCGCGCTGCAGCTCGTGGACCTCGGTGCTCACGACGTCGAGCGCGGTGCGCAGACGCTGGATGACCGGGGTGAGCGTAGCCGCAAGCTGCGCCGAGCTGAAGGTGCCGCCCGCGGTCTCGATGGACAGCGGCGCCTTCGCCTTGTCGGCGCCACCGCCGCCGCCTACGCTCGCTGCATGAGCGCAACACCCGAGTCAGCGGCACGTGCTCTCGTCGAGCGCGTCTCGCGAGAGCAGGGGCACGTGCGTCAGGAGCTCGACCTCCTCCGCACGCGGCTTCCGGCGGTGGCCACCCTCCTGCGCAAACGCTACGGGGCAACGCGTGTCGTGCTCTTCGGCTCCCTCGCCTGGGGCGAGGCGCACGCCACCTCGGACGCTGACCTGGCCATCTCGGGTGTCGGTGCCGCGGATGCCGGCGTCGCGACGGCCGATGCGGAGGCCCTGCTGGGTCGGACGGTCGAGCTCTTCTTGCTCGAGGAGCTCCCCGCCTCGTTGCGGGCGCGCGTCTTGACCGACGGCCAGGAGCTGTCGTGACCTCGGCCGACGCCACTCGGGCTCGCCTCGCGCGGTTTTTCGTCGAGACGGCCTCTGAGCTGGCCGCCCTGGACCGCATCGCCGCAGAGGCCACGGCGTATGGCCCGGAGTTGGACCTTCCGGAGCCAAGCCCGCCGGTCCTGGCGTTCTTCGCGGTCAAGTTGCACGACTACTTCACGGCGACCGAGGCCCTCTTCGAGCGCGTCGCCCGCGCGTTCGACGGCGATCTGCCCGTGGGCCACGGGTCGCATGAGGCGCTCGTCGACCAGATGGCGGCGGACCTAGCTCCTTCGCGCCCGCCGGTCATCGACCTCGCATTACGTCACTGGCTGCACGACCTGCGCCGGTTTCGCCACTTCTTCCGGCACGCCGATTCGGTCACCCTCGAGCCGGCGCACGTTCGACGCCACGTCTCAGGGCTGGCCACGCAGCACCCGGCTCATCGCGACGCCTTGTCCCGTTTCATCGCGTTCGTCGAGCGGACGCGCGATGCGCTGATACCGACGTGAACGCCCCGTTGGGCCGGTGCCCTGACTACGACGCGCGCTTACCGCCGAGCGCTGGTCGGGCCGGGGCGACCGAGGAGCCGCACCTCGGCTCGGAGGCTCGCGAGCTCGCGGGCCAGCGCGTCGTGCGCGTCCACACGCCGCTCCATCGCCGTGAGCTGCTGGCGGAGCGCCGCGTTGTCCGCCTCGGCCGGCCTGAGCCGCGCCTGCTGCGCCAATGAGGCGTCTAACCCGCGTCAACCGACCCACTAACCCGACCCAGCCGCAAGCACAGCGACCGCAGCTGCGCGACCTGGCGCAGGCGCTGCGAGATCGCGCTCGGGCGCATGTCCAGCTTCGCGAACAGTCGGCGGTCTGCGCGGAGGTCGGCCAGGTCTGCCGCCGCTCGGAGACGCACCGACACGGCCTCGGGCGACATGTCGACGCTCATCGATCCATCTCCGTGAGCGGCGCCACGTCCGCGAGGTCGTGCGGTCAGCCCGTGGCGACCCTCAGCTGAATGAGGGCGCTTGGGATAAAGGTATTCACGCACCGCACCGCAGCACAGGACCAGATTACTGGAGCAAGCGATTGACCTCGATGACGTCGCGGTCACTCGAAGCGGGACGTTATCGCCCACCTTGAACATGGCCCCCGCGGCGCGCTACAAGGCGTGCCATGACGCCAACCCGCCGCGCGATGCTCCCGATGACCCTGCCCCTCCTGTGCTCGATGGTCCTCGCGGCCTCGGTCGGCGCGTGCACGGTCACGACCGGCTCCGGGCGCTCCGATGTGTCTAGCTCCGCCGACAGCGGTACGCCACCCGACGGCGGTTTCACCGTCGCAGACGTCGGCTCCGACGCGGCCACGCCGGAGACAACCTCGGACACCGGCCCGACCTCGGATGGCGCCGCCAACGACTCCGCAGATGCCGCGCCTGACGCGGGCCCCGGAACCGACGCCACCGCTGACGTTGCCACGGCTGACGTTGCCGCCGACTCGAGCGCAGGCGAGTGCAAGACCGACAAGGACTGCGACGACTTCAGCGCGTGCACCGTCGATATCTGTGGCTCCGACCACTCCTGCAAGCACGTGCCGCAGGGGGGCGCGTGCGACGACCAGAACCCGTGCACGCTGGGCGACGCCTGTCAGGGAGGCACCTGTACTGGCAGCCCCAAGAGTTGCCCCGACACCAACCCCTGCACCGACGACTTCTGCGACGCCGGCACGGGCGCGTGCAGCCACCTGTTCAATACCGACCCGTGCGACGATCTCGATCCGTGCACGACGACCGACGCGTGCAGCGCGGGCACCTGCACGGGCAGCGCCAAGGTCTGCGACGACAGCGATCCGTGCACCGCCGACGCCTGCGACCCGGCCAAGGGCGCGTGTGTCACCCAGCCCACTGCTGACGGCGCTAGCTGCCAAGATGGCGACGCCTGCACCGAGAACGACACCTGTCTCGGCGGCAAGTGCCAGGCGGGTGCGGCCAAGGCGTGCGACGACGGCAAGCCGTGCACCGCCGACGCGTGCCTGCTCGGCGCGTGCGCCAACACGCCCACCACGGCGCCCTGTGACGACCAGAATCCGTGCACCGAGAACGACGCCTGCAAGGGAGGCAGCTGCCAGTCCGGCACGCCCAAGAGCTGCGACGACGGCAAGCCGTGCACGAGCGACGTCTGCCTCCCGGCCACGGGACTGTGCGACCACACGCCGGTCAATGGGCTGTGCAACGATCAGAGTGCCTGTACGACTGGCGACCTGTGTGCCAACGGCGAATGCGTGGGCGTGCCGAAGGACTGCACCGACGGCAAGCCCTGCACGAGCGACCTGTGCGACAAGGCCACCGGAGCCTGCAGCCACCCGGCGACCATCGGCGCCTGTGACGACGGCGACCCGTGCACCGTGGGCGAGACGTGCCAGGGCGGTGCGTGTCAGGGTGGCGGGCTCAATCCGTGCGACGACGCAGACGCGTGCACCACCGACGCGTGCGCTCCCGGCACCGGTTGCACCCACACCGCCAAGGACTGCGACGATGGCAAGGGCTGCTCGACCGACGCCTGCGACAAGGCCACCGGCGCCTGCTCGCACGTGGCTCGCACGGGCGGGTGTCTGCCCAACGAGCCGTGCTATGTGCTGGGCAGCTGCGAGGGTCTCGTGTGCAAGCCGACGCAGAAGCTCGCGTGCACCGACGCCAACCCCTGCACCGACGACAGCTGCGATCTCGTCACGGGCGCGTGCAGCTCGGCGCCCGTCGCTGCCCCCACGGCGTGCACGACCGCGGCGTGTTCGCCAGGCGCGTGCGCGGCAGGCGTCTGCGTCGCCGGTGGCGCGACCCCGGTGTGCGACGACAAGAACGCCTGCACCGTCGACGCATGCTCGGCCGACTATGGCTGCTCGCACGTCGCCATCAAGTGCGACGACCAGAACCCATGCACCACCGACGCGTGCGACAAGGCTACGGGCGTCTGCTCGAATGTGGCCGTCGCGGCGGGTACGAGCTGCGCCAAATCGGCGTGCGAGACGGCGACCTGCACCGGCACGGCGTGCAAGGTGACCGCAGTGACCGATTGCAGCGACACCAACCCGTGCACCGACGACGGATGCTCGCCCGCAGGCTGCACCCACACGCCCAAGTCGTGCACCGACGGGCTCCTGTGTACGATCGACACCTGCGACCCCGTTACCGGCTGCGCGTCGTCGGCTTCGTCCACCTTCTGCGACGACGAGATTGGCTGCTCGACCGACGCGTGTGTGCCCGGCTACGGCTGCGCGCATACCTATCCGGCCGGATGCTGCGCCTCGCGGCCGCTCATGGAGGGCTTCGACGGCGACGGCGACCTTCAAAAGTGGGCGCTTTCGCCCGACACGGGCCCCGTGGGCTGGTGGTGGCTGCGACCCGTGTCCTACGGCGCGACGGGCCAAGGCGTGATGTATTACGGCGACCCGCTCACCGGCACCTATGACTCTCCCGGCGTGTCCAACTTTGGCTGGCTCGCGTCACCGTGGTTCGTGGTGCCGAAGACAGCGTCGGTGAAGCTTCAGTTCTACGGCTACCTGGGGCTCGAGACCTTGGGCTCTGTCGACCGGTTCCAGGTCGTCGTTTTCGTCGATGGCGTCCCCAAGGGCGACATCCTCTGGGACAAGAACGAGGAAACGTTCACGGCCGAAGACGCCAACACCTGGAAGCGGTTCCACTTCGATCTCACGGCCTATGCGGGCAAGACGGTGCATGTGGAGTTCGTCATCGACACGGTCGATGCGCAGGCCAACGACGGCTTCGGTGTCCTGCTGGACGACGTGCGAGTGCTGGGCTGCGACTGAGTCGGCTGCGTTCGCGGCCGTGACCTACTTCCCGGCGGCGAAGCAGGGCGCGAGGTCCTTCTTGACCTTGGCGCCGCTGAACGTGAGCACCGACGGCTTGTCGTGCTCGTAGCAGTCGCCGCCATCGTCGGGACCAAACGTCCCCGGGGGCGGCCCGCCGTTGCAGACCGTGACGACCCACGCGACCGTGAGCGCGCCCGTCTCGGCGTCGAAGATGACTGCCCCGAGCGGCCCGTTCGGCGTCGTCCAGCCGAGTCCGCGCGAGAGGAGCTTGGCCTCGCCGGCTTTGACGAGCACGGTGAGCTTGGTCTTGTCGAAGCCGTCGGACCCGCGGGCGGGCTTGGTCGTGGGGATCTCCACGGTGCAGGCGCCGTTGGGGCTCGTGAGCTTGGTCTTGGTCTCGTTGAAGAGCCCCGCGGTCTCGAGCTTGCCGAGCGCCTTCTCCTCCTTGGCCCACTCGGCCGGCCCCTTGGGCGCGCCGCCGAGGTGCGTCTCCGCGCTCGACAGCTCCGCCGCCGTGGCCTTTCCCTTCTCCGGGAGCACATACCGCCCGCGAACCCCGCCGCCGAGGCCCATCACGACCTTGACCGGCACCGAGAGTTTCTTGGCGCCGCCCTTCGCCTGGGCGCAGTACTCGACCGTGCCCGTGAACACGAGCGCCTTGCCCGCGAGCGAGTAGCCCGCGGGCTGGAGCCTTGCGCCTTCGCCCTCGCAGTCCCCGATGGCGTGCGCGAGCGACGGAAGGAGGAACATCACAGTGACGACGACAGACTTCATGGCGCTCTCCTAGACCAGGGACTCGAGCCCTTGCTCGCGCAGGAGCTTGGGGATGCCGCCGACGTCCTGCGCGCGGTCGAGCGGCACGACCAGCACGGCGTCGTCGGTCGCCACGACCGCGACGCCCTCCATACCAATCACGGCGACGCGGGGGGCGCGCGCACCGACCGAGACGACGACGCTGCCGCGCGTGTCGACGACGTCGACCGGGCCGCGCGTGAGGTTCGAGTCACCCTCTGGCCGGAAGTCGAGCAGCGTGCGCCAGCTGCCCACGTCCGACCAGCCCATGTCGGCCGGCAGCACCAATATGCGGGCGACCTCGCGCTCCATGACGCCGTAGTCGATGCTGGTCGGCTCGGCGTGCTCGAAGCACCGATGCAGCGCGGCGCTCTCGTCGGCCGTGCCGAGCGCGGCGCGATAGGCGCGCAGGCCGGCAGCGAGCGCCGGCAGATGCTGCTCGATGGAGGCCAGGAGCACGTCCGCCCGGAGGAAGAACATGCCGGAGTTCCAGAGATAGCGCCCGTCGGCCACGTAGCGCTCGGCGGTGGCGCGGTCTG
>SXOX01000280.1 GCA_005776585.1 Pseudomonadota bacterium
CGTGAACTGGATGCGCTTGTACCGAAGGTTGAGCGCCTCGGCGAGCGTGGCGATGAGCAGCGTCTTGGCGAGGCCCGGGACGCCGATGAAGAGGCAGTGTCCGCCGGAGAAGAGGCTCGTCAGCAGGAGCCGAATGACCTCGTCGTGGCCGATGATGCGCTTGCGCAGCTCGGTCTCGAGCGCCTGTCGGCCGCGCCGCATCGACTCGACGATCTCGAGCGTGCGCTCCGCCTCGAGCTCCGTGCCACCCTGTCCGTTGCCTTCCACGCTGCCTCCCTGACCTGCCGCGGCTACTCCGACCGCACCAGCCGCTGAATCCTGCGCTCACGCTCCGCCTCCGCGGACCGCCCGAGCTTGTCGAGCGCCTCGGCGTACAGCGCGTGTACGTCCGGGTCGAACGGGTTGAGCCCGATGGCCGCCTCCAGATCGCGCGACGCGGCCGCGGCGTCGCCCAACGCGAGCGTCGCTTTGCCGCGGTACAGATACAGGAGAACGTGCGTGGAGTTCAACGCGAGCGCCGGGGTCACGACCTCGCGGACCCGCTGGTGCCGCCCCTGCTTCAGCAGCGACGAGGCGAGCTTGGCCGACACGATGGGGTTGGGCCCACCGGCCCGCTTGAGCCCCTTCTCGTACTCCTTGGCCGCGGCGCGGAAGTGGCCCTTCATGAAGAGCAGGTCGCCCAGGTGTACGAGCTGACGCGTCTCCTCCTCGGGCAGGTCCTTGAGCTCGTCCTGCGCCCGGGTGCGCTCCCGAAACAGGAGCCGCGACTGCGCGTGCGTGGGCAGCGTCTTGAGCCGGCGCGCACCGAGGTAGGCGCGCCAGTCGTCTTGAAAGCGCGCAAACGACTTGCCGGTCACGGCCTCGATGGCCTGCCGGTCGGTCCGACCCTCGGCCATGCCATCGATGAGGGCGTTGACCGCACCCGCGCCGGTGACGGGCCCGCCGCCTCCTTTGAGGTAGAGGAACTCCATCGCCATGAACACCTCGGCGAAGGCGAGCGAGGTGTCCTCCTGCGTGGGCAGCTTGGCCATCGACGGGCTCATCTTCTCGAATGGAATGAGCTTACCGTTCTTGACGGCCGCCGCGAGCAGGTCCTCGCTCGTGGGCGCCAGCGAGGGAGCGGCCTCATCACGCCAGCGCGACTCGAAGTACTTGGCGAAGCCCTCGTGCAGCCAGATGGGGACGGTGTTCTTGGAGCGGAGCGTGACAAGGTAATGCGTGTACTCGTGCGCGAGCGTGTCGAGCCATGGGTAGCCATAGACCAGCGCACGCGGGCTCACAATCATGAGCCGGTTGTACTTGCACAGCGCGATCGTCCCGCTGGCCTCGATCTCCGAGAGCTTGAGCGGCGAGACGTCGGCCAGGTTCTGCACTCGCGGGTAGATCTCGACCCGCACCGGCGCCTCGGGCCGCACGCGAAAGACCTCGCCCAGCGCGTCGTAGGCCCGCTCGAGCGCCTCATCGGCGTAGGGCACGAGCGCCTCGTCGACGCCCGGCAGAAACGACAGCACGAAGTGGCCGCGCGAGGTGGGCACCGTCTTGTGCTTCTTGGTGACCTCGCGCGTGCGCTTGGCGAGATCCAGGCTGGCGTCGATGCGCTTGTCCGACGGGCGCTCTTTTTGGGCACGGGACAGGCTCGTGACCGCGTCCGCATATCGGCCCAGCAAGAAGGCGTGGTAGCCCTTGAGCGCGAGCACGTCCGGATCTTCGGGGGCCTTCGCCACGAGCGCGTCCAGCAGGCGTCCAGCCTCGACGAGGCTCTGCATCTCGAGCAGCTCGGCGACGCGGTTCTTCTCGGCCTCGCTGACCTCGACGGCCGCGGCGGTCTGGGCCATCAGGACCAGGCTCAGGAGGAGGGCCCTCATTCGACCAAGGACTCGTAGTAACGCTCGACGAGCCGCTTGTACCGCCGTGGAGCCTGCTCCTTGAACGCGCGCAACAGCTCGTCGCGCAGCTCCTTGGGCACCGAGTAGCGGTCGCCGTCCGGAATCTCGACCTTGCGATCGGAGCGGTCGAGGCCCACCGTCTCGCCGGCGTCCCGGCGCGGCTTGCCCATGGCCTGCTCGACGCTCTTCTTGGCCTCGTTGAGCTTGTCCAGCGCGTCGCGCTGATGCGTCTCGGCCCGACCCGGCTGCCTCTCGCTCAGCCGTTTGTGGGCGTCGTCCATGGCCTTGCCCGCCCCCTCCAGCATCTTGTCGAGCTTGGCGCCGAGGCCCGGACTCTCCTGCTCCAGCGCGTCGAGCTTCTCGCGCAGCGAGCTGAGCCCGTCGTTCACCTGCTTCTGCCGCTGGCCGAGCTTCTCGAGCCGCCGCTGATCGTGGGCCTCCAGCAGCTCGGTGGGATCGGGCGTCATGCGCTCGAGCTCGCGCGCGATCTCGTGAGCTCGCGGCACCTCGCCATTGAGCCGCGAAGCGGCGCGCTTCATCCGATGCGAGGCGGCGTCCTCCCCGTGCTGCGCGGAGCTGCGCGCCATCGCCTCCACCTCGCGCGCCAGGCTCTCGAGCTCGGCGGCCACCGTCTTGGCCATGCGCGCAGCCTGCGCGAGGTCCTCCTGGCTCAACGTCTCGCCCAGGTCCCGCGCCGTGCGGAGGAGCTCTTCGAGTCGCTTCTTGTCCTCCTTGTGAACGTCGTCACTGGAAACCTTGCCGAGCGCCTTCTCCAGCTCGCGGATGTGCTCGAGCTGCTCGGCGATACGCGGCGCCAGCTCTTTGCGCACCTTCTCTGAGAGCGCCTTCTTCATCGTGCGCTCCAGGCCATCCGTCTCGCGATGTACTGCATCCTGCTTATGCGTCGTGCTCTCCAGCGCATCCATCATGCGCCGCAGCTCGGGCTGGGTGCGCTGCGCCCCGGCGGTCGTGGCCGCGTCGAGATCGCTCTCGAGCTCGGCGAGCATGGACTGCACCTCCTTGCCGATGTCGTCGGCGAGCTTCTGTGCCTCCTCGATCTTGTCCTCGCTGACGAGCTCGTGCAGCTTCTGGAGCTGGGAGCGCATGTCGGTCAGGCCCTTCATCTCCGACGACGGCGTGAGCGCCTCGGCGTTGACGTTCTCGTAGGGTGCCGGCTTGGCCCGCTGCCGGAGGTCGGCCATCAGTCGGTCGACGTGCTTCATGAGGCGGTCGAGCTTGCGCTGAATCTCGAGGCGCGTGGCCGGATCCTTGGTCGTCTTGAGCTTCTCCAGAAGCTCCGTGAGCTCCTTCTGCGCGGCGAGCAGCGCCTTGGCGTGGTCGACGATGACCTCCTCCTGCTCCTCGTCGACGATCTGCTCGAGCAGGATGATGTCCTTCTCGAGCTGCGCCACACATTGGTCATTGACCTTGCCGAGGACGGCGAGGTGCTGGCTGCGCTCGGAGGTGCGGCCTTCGCCGAGCGCCGACTTGACGTGATGGGCCTCCGACTCGTGCAGATCGCGCTGGCGGTTGAGGATCTCCTCGAGATCGGCGCGGGTGCTTTCCGCCGTGAGCGTGTCGCCCTTGAGCTCCAGGACGAGCGCCTTGAAGGCCGACACCATGGCCGCGCCGCGCTCGGTGATGAGGCGCTGCGCGTCCACGAGCTGGTCGAAGCGCTCGAGCTTCTGGTCCTCGATGGGGCTCTCGAGCCGCGCACCGAGCAGGTTGACCATGGCGTCGAGGAGCTCGCGCTCGCTCTTCATCATGGCGGCGTGGCGCTCTTCGGGGCTGTGGAGCTTGAGGTGCACGGTGCGCGAGGTGGCGCGCTTCTCGTCGCGTGAGACCGTGTCGTTGTCCTTGACCTCGACGGTCACGGCGATGACGTCCCCCGGGTGCAGGTCGAGCGCCTTGATGTCGATCTCGGCGTCACCCACGAACGAGCGCGCGCCCGGTGGCGAGGTGACACGCCGCCACGTCGGCGGGTCGCTGGTCTCGAGCTTGCGGGTGACGAGGTCGACCGTGTCGAGGCCGTAATCGTCGGACGCCGAGAAGTGAAACCGGACCACGTCCTCCGGTTCGACCTCGAAGTCCTCGCGCGGATAGACCAGATCGACCTGGGGCGACGCGTCCTCCTCCGCCTCGATGCTGCGTCGCGCACGCTCGACGAGCGTCGTCCCATCGCGACGGGTGAGCTCGAACCAGTAGCGGGTGTCGTTGCGCACGACGAGCTCGCCGCGGAGCGTGCCGTCGGTGGCCAGGGTGAGCGGTACGGCAGCGGCATCCTGGCCCTCGAGCACGATGCGGCCACCGGTCGCCGGCTCCAGGCTGCGCGTGACGACCGTGACCTTCGTGCCGACGAGCGCGGTGAGGTCCCCGCCCGAGTTCTCCACGATGTCAGGCGCGCGCCGAGTGTACGCCGGGAACGAAAGCGTGAAGCGGATATCGTGCACGGCGACGTCCCGTTCCAACACGCCGGGGCGACCCAGGAGCGGTTCGGCCCCGTTGGGCGACAGGAAGAGCGCGCGCAGGCCCTCTCGAAACGGATCGGGGGCGAGGAGGACGCCCAACACGAGGACCGCGGCAAAGAGCGCGGCGGCCTGGCCGAGTCGGACGAGCTCGCGCTGGGACACGAGGGCACGCGGCTCGACGCGCTGGAGGCGCTCGGCGGTCTGCGTCAGCAGCGCCCGCACGAGCACGCTGGAGGTGCCTGGGCTGCTGTCGAGGGTGGGCTCGAGCTCCACGGCCGACAGCACGGCGCCGCGCAGCTCCGGCACGCGTGAGTCGACGAACCGCGCGACAGCGACATCCTTGCGCAGGCGAAACCAGGGCAGCAGCAGAAACCGCACGCCGACGGCGATCAACGCCACGGCGAGGCACGACAGCAGCACGAGGCGGATGATCTCGACCTGACGCGCGCTCGCGACCCAGGAGGCGAGCGCGGCGGAGGTGCACAGGCCGACAGCAACCAGGAACAGGAAGAGCGCGCCCTCGAGACTGCCAATGAGGCGCGCACGACGACGCGTGCGACCCAGGAAGTGGCGGATACGGTGGAAATCGCTCATGGAACGGGTGCGGCAGGCGTCCTTCGGCGAAAGACTATTCCAGTCGACCCGCCGGAGCGCAAGCAAGGCCTACGGTCATCGCTTCATGTGCATGAGGATCCAGTCGCCGATCATCGCCAAGGCCGTCGGGGCGAAGGTCTCATCCAGGCCCGCATACTCCTTCGGGCTCCCGGTCTTGGCCGTCTGAAAGAGGTGATTGAGGCCCGGCAGCTTGCGTGAGGTGAGGTTGGTGTTCTTGGCCATGGCCGTGCGCGTCTCGGCGAGGTTCTCGTCGGCGGGCACCTGGAGGTCCTTCTCGCCGATGAGCGCCAAGGTCGGGCAGGAGACCTTGGTCAGCGCCGGACGCGGGTCGTAGCTCAGAAAATAGCGAAACCACGGCGTGACCAGCCCGCGAATCTGCTGTCGCACGGCCGCGTCGGCAATCGGTGGAGCGCCTGGGATGGCCTTGATCTGCCGCTCGTAGGCGGCGCGGATGGCTGCGTCGAGCGCCTGATCGCGCGACGCCGGCTCCTTCATCGTCTCGATGATGCCGAAGAGCGTCTCCTGATCGCGACGCTGCTCGGCGACGACCGCCTCCGGGACCCCTTGGGCGCGCGAGATGAGCGCGGTCTGCGCCAGCACGATCTGCTTGCCCGGGACGGCCGGGCCGCCGAGCAGCACGACGAAGGCCACGTCGGGCGTGCGCGAGGCGACGAGCCCCGCGACGAGGGCGCCCTCGCTATGGCCCAAGAGACCCACACGCTTCGGGTCCACCTCGGCTCGTGTCCTGAGCAGGGCGAGCCCGGCCTCGACGTCGGTCGCGAAGTCCGCGGTCGTTGCAGTGTCCAGATTCCCACTCGAGCCGCCGACGCTGCGATCATCGACCCGCAGCACGGCGACGCCCAGGCGCGTCAGGTGATCGGCGATGACCAGGAAGGGCCGGTGCCCCATGATGGTGGCGTCGCGGTCCTGGGGCCCGGAGCCCGTGATGAGCACGACCGCCGGAAAGGGCCCCTTGCCTTTGGGCAGCGTGAGCGTGCCCGCGAGCGTGCCTCCGGTCGCGGGGTTCTTGTACGCGAGCGTAATTTCTTCGTAGGGATAGGGCTTCTGCGGATCCTGAGGGCGACGCACGCTCGCGTCCGCGCCGGCGTAGGCGAACGCCAACGGCATCGCGGAGCCCGCCTGCGTGAACTTCCCCGTGAGCGCCTTGGGGCTGCTGCTCAGGACGCCCTCGAAGGAGGCGCCCAGCTTCTTGAGTGTCCAGCGCACCTGGGCGGTTCCGGGCGCGCTGGGGATGGGTGTGACCGAGAGCGTATCGATCCAGAGACCGAGCGCGCCCTGCTCGGGACTATCAAGCTTGGCCTCGTAGTCGGGCGCCTTGCCGGTCACGCGGAGCACCAGCTTCAGCGTGGACTGGTCCTCGAGCACCTGGAGCGTGCCCTCCCATCGCCCGGCGAGCTCGGGAGGGCCCTCGGAGGCGGCGCTGATGGGCATGGCGAGGAGATGGATGACGATGAGGGCGTGGCGCATGAGGACCAGATTACCACGCGAAAGCTCACAAGCCTCGCGACTTCCCCGGACGCCAGCGCTCCTGTAGAAGCGCCGCATGACCGCCTCGACCGACCACACGCCACAGCCGACCCTGTTCGGCCATCCCCGGGCGCTTTACGTGCTCTTTTTTGCCGAGATGTGGGAGCGTTTCTCGTACTCCGGCATGCGCGCGCTGCTGATGCTCTACATGACGCAGTACCTCATGTACAACCCCGGCGAGGCGGGCGGGGTGTACGGCGACTACACGGGCCTCGTCTACCTCACGCCGCTGCTCGGGGGCTTCCTCGCGGACCGGTACTTGGGGATGCGCCGCGCCATCATCCTCGGCGGCCTCACGATGGCGCTCGGGCACGCACTCATGGCGGTCGACGATCGCGGCATGCCCGACAACTGGTTCCTCTATGGCGCGTTGGCCTGTCTGGTCGTCGGTAACGGGCTGTTCAAGCCCAACATCTCGACGCTCGTCGGCGCGCTCTATCCGCCGGGAGACACCCGCCGTGACGGCGGCTTCACCATCTTTTACATGGGCATCAACATCGGCGCCTTCCTGGCACCGCTGGGCTGCGGCTGGGTCGGGCAGAAGACCTGGGGCGAGGTGAAGGACCTCGGCCTGTTTCAGGCGCTCGAGCCCGCCATTCGGGTCGTCCTCGGCGGCAAGCCACTGACCGATGGTACGGCGCTGTGGCATCTCGGCTTCGGCGTAGCGGCCATCGGCATGCTGCTCGGACTCGTCGTCTTCTGGTGGGGCGCCAAGCGGTATCTGGGTGACCTCGGCGTCGCTCCGGCCCGGGGCAGCGGCGCGGGCCAGGAGGTCGTCGCTCCGCTTCTACCGGCCCAACGCCGCACGCTAGCGATTGTCGGCGTCACTGGGCTGCTGTTCGTCGTGTTCATGGTGTGGGCCAAGGTCACCGCGACGCGAGAGCCGCCGAAAGCGCCAACGAACGTCGACGAGCTTGCCGCGACCGTCGCCGTGAGTGGCCGCGCCGATCTGCGGGACCTGATCGGCAAGGCGGAGCTCGCGCTCACAGGCACGGTCGTGCGCGTGCGCGACACCGAGACGGCCGAGGGCCCAGCGCGCGCGCTCACCCTCCGACCAACCGAGGTCCTCGTCGGTGACGTGTCCAACCAGGAGCTGATCGTGCTGGTCGCGCTCAGACCGGTCGTCAAGGGCAAGTCGGTTGACCTTACGCCCGCGGTAGACCGCCTCGTGCCCGGAGGCGAGGCGCTGCTCTACCTCTCGGCACCGCTCGCGAGCGGGCTGCGGCTGCCCGTTGCGCTCTCGGGCGAGGCCCTCCTGACGCGCACGACACTCTCGGGTCAATCGCGACTGGTTGGCGGCACGTCGGACGCCACCCGCCGCGTCGAGGGCGAGCTGACCGACTGCGACGTGCCCGAGGGGCTCACCTGCTACGATCCCGCGTCTTGGTCCACCCGCACGGCGCTGGCGCTCGCGCACCTCACGAAGTCGCCCTCGACGCTCCTGGTCGGCATTCGCGCCGCGATCTGGCCGGTCGCTGGCGTCACTGTCTTGCTCATCTTCACACTGCTCATGCTTCAGACGCGCGGCGGCGAGACCTCCAAGGTGGGCGTCATCTTTGCGATTGGCGTCTTCGTCATGGTCTTCTGGGCGGCGTTCGAGCAGGCCGGGTCATCGCTCACGCTCTTTGCCGAGGAGCGCTCACGCCTCGACCTCTGGGGCGTCGCGTTCGAGTCCAGCATGTTCCAGGCCGTCAACCCGTGGTGCATCATCTTGCTCGGACCGGTCTTCACCGCCATCTGGAGCTGGCTTGCGGCCCGTGGCCGGGAGCCGTCCACGCCGATGAAGATGGCCTTTGGCCTGGGCTTCAACGGCCTGGGCTACGCGCTGATGATCGGCGCCGCCTATGCCGGGGCCGGCGGCGTGAAGGTGAGCGCCCTCTGGCTCATCGCGTTCTACACCTTGCAGACCATGGGCGAGCTCTGCCTCTCGCCGGTGGGTCTGTCACTCGTCACGAAGCTCGCGCCGCACCGCTTTGCCGCCATGCTCATGGGCGTGTGGTTTCTGGCCAACGCGTTCGCCAACAAGCTCGCTGGCCTCGGTGCCGAGAAGATCGAGTCGATGGGCCCCCTCGACTTCTTCGTATTTATTACCCTGGTGCTCGGCGGCGCGACGGCAGTGCTCGTCCTGCTGGTCCCGCGGTTACGCCGGTGGATGGGCGGAGTGCACTAGGAGCGCGTTGCGGATTGACCGTCACGCACCGTCGGGCGTCTCACGGGCGGCTCTCGTGCCAAACGGTTCGGACGGGCATCTAGCCCGCCCTACACCGTTTGACCGGCGCTTCGCGCCTCACGAGACCCGCCGCGTGATCCACTCCGACGGTGTCGCGCCGGCAATACGCAACGCGCTCCTAGCCCGGATCGACGGGAGGTTCGGGTGAAGGACGGTCCCAGAGGGGCGAGAGCTCAATCTCCGTCGCGTCAAAGGGCGCGACGCGGACGCGATCGTCCTCACCGAAGGTGCCGAGCAACATCCAACGCTCGCCTTCGGACGCGTAGGCTTCGAGCGTCTCGGCGAGCGGATCGACCAGCCAGAGCCAGCGCACGCCTGCTCTGCGATAGAAATCCATCTTCTTGACGCGATCGCGGCGGACGCTGGTAGGAGAGACGACCTCACAGACCCAATCGGGCCTCAGATCAAAGGACGCGGTCTCAGGCAGCTCCGCAAGCGTCTCGCGCAGCCACCCGGCGAGATCGGGAATGACCGCGAGGTATCGACGGTCGGTCGGCAGGTGAAGCTCAGGCTCGATGAGGATGAGCCATTCACCGGGGTTGCCGCGACGTCGGCCGTAGGCCAGTCGCAGTTGGGCCACGAGGTCACTCGCTGCCGAGGAATGACGCGGCGCCGGCCGCGGGCTACGGATGATTTCGCCGTCGATGATCTCGACATTGATGCCCTCCGGATAGCCCTCGAGGTCTGCCAGCGTCGGCAACGGCGCGCGCGTGACCTCACCAACGGCGGCAGCAGGCTGCATGCGGTCAGGCTACGCGGCGCTCAGCGATCGATCAACGCCGGCGCGCGCGGCGAAGCCCGGCGAGCAGGCCGAGCAGCACGACGCCCATGCCGGCAAAGGCGAAGCGGCGCCCGGTTGGCTGAGTCACGTCACGGGCGTCGGCAGTGGTGACCGACTCCGCGCCGCCGCCATGACCTCGGTTGACGGCGCCGGGCGAGACCGGAAGGCACTTGATCCCGATACCGGCGTCCAGCTGTCCGGAGCCGGCAGAGCACGTGCAGGTCGGGAAGCCGCCGCGCAGGACGCACGTGCCCGAGCCGCAGCTGAACGCCTTGCAGGGATCGGCGGTCGTACCCGCGCCGACGGTCTCCGGCGTGACGCCCATGGGATGCTTGGCGGGCACGCAGGTCATGGCGCTGTTGCCGTCCGGACCGAGGAAGCGCTGCACGACCTGATCGTTCGGACACTGACACTGCGCGGCCCCCGACTGCTCGTAGCAGGTGCCTTGGGGGCCACAATAGACGCGAGCGCACGGCCCGGGCGTGCGCTTGGCGACCTCTTGATTCGAGAGGCAGCCCCACAGCGTGGGCCGACCCGAGAAGTCGAGCGTCTTGCCCGACTCGACGAGCGCCGTGCTGGGGGCGGCGAAGAACTCCGGATCCTCGGTCATGTCCTCGGGCGACATGCGCGTGTAGTAGCGGGAGAGCCACTGGTGCTTGTTGACGATCGCGGCCGTGGACGGGTCGACGGCCGCGGCTATCTTGGCCTGCGGATCGGAGAGCTTCATGACGCGCTCCTGCACAAACCACCGACCGCCGGCGTCTCCAACGGCGCGCGCGACCCAGGCGAAGTAGTTCGTCGTGCCGTCCGGAAAGAAGCTGATGGCGGCCGGATCGGGTGGACCGAAGCCATAATTCTGCGGCACCCACGGGGTGCTCGAGGCGATGTAGATCTGGATGCCCATGAGCGGCTGCGCCGAGACGCGCGTGAGGCGAATCGGCACACACGGCGTGTCCTTCGGCAAGATGAGCTTGATGGGCGTGACGTCGGCGAGCGTCTTGTCCCGCTGGAGCTTGATGGCCACGAACTTCTTGCCGGGGCCGTTATACTGGTCGAACGCGGGGAGCATGTTGTCCGAGACGTTGTACTGGCGCTCTTGGAGCCACTGGATGACGTCGGCGGTCTTCTCGCCGCCGATGACGTCAGCCTTGAACGCACCGAAGGTCTCCGAGGCGTAGACTGTGACCGCTTTAGACTCCGGGACGGTGCCACGAGCGTTCAACGTCGTAGCCGATGCGGTCACCGAATCGGACATCGCCCCGCACCCGAAGCCGCCGCCACCACCGGTGGGCACGCTGCTGCTGCAACCGGCAACGCTCACCGGCGGAAAGACGGCCGTGCGACGCGACATGGCGTCCAGGTTCTGAAAGAGCAGCTGGCTCGAGGTCCCGAAGTCCGGCACGTGGTTCGAGGGCACGATCCACGCGAAGTCCTTGGCCTCGCCCACGACCTGAATCTGGACGTGGACCGTGACCTGCGTGTCGGTCACCTCGAACAGGATCCGCTCGGCGTTCTGATCGACGGGCTGCGGCGCCGCCCCGGGCCCCGTCGGTGCGCGGGAGCAGAACATGCCCCCACACGCCCAGGCCGAGCCTGACATTCCGATCACACTGAGCACCAAACCACACAACCACGCTGGCTTCATCCCAACACCTCCCTGGAGTCGCGTCGTGCGCTTTCATGGCGCGGGGCCGATTTGCGGCGGCCACTCTCGTCCGAGTCGCGTGTGGCGCAGCACGAAGCGTGCCAGGAAAATGCCGCGGGGCCGCTACGCCAGCTGGGCGATGGCCTCGGCGACGGCGGCGTCGATGGTCGCCTTGATGCGGTCGAGGCCCGCGGCCGTGGTGGACTCGCAGCGCAGGACGAGGACGGGCTGCGTGTTCGACGCACGGACCAGCCCCCAGCCATCCTCGAAGATGACCCGGGCACCATCGATGTCGATGACGTCGCGCACGACACCGTCGCCCTTGCGGGCCTTGAACGCCCCGACGCAGGCGGCCACGACCGGAAACTTGATCGCGTCCGGACAGTCCGTGCGCAGCTCCGGCGTGACGTGCGTCTTGGGGACGTCCGCCATGAGCTCCGACAGCGGCGCGTCAGCCCACGTGAGCGCCTCCAAGAGCCGTCCAGTCGCGTAGATCGCGTCGTCGTAGCCGAAATAGCGGTGCTTGTAGAAGATGTGCCCGCTCATCTCTCCGGCGAGCAGCGCGCCCTCCTGCTTCATCCGCGCCTTGATGAGGCTATGGCCGACCTGTGACAGGATGGCGCGCCCGCCGTGCGCGGTGATGTCGTCAAACAGCGTCTGGCTACACTTGACCTCCCCGACGATGGCCGCACCCGGCGCCTCGGTCAGCAGCCGGCGCGCCAGCAGGATGAGCAGCCGGTCGCCCCAAAGGATCTCGCCTTGATCGTCGATGACGCCGATCCGGTCGGTGTCACCGTCATACGCGATGCCGACGTCGGCGCCCTCGGCCCGAACGCGCGCGATGAGCTCCTCCAGGTTGTGCGGCTCGCTGGGATCGGGGTGATGGTTGGGGAAGTTCCCGTCCATCGTGCAGTACATGGCCGTCACGTCGAAGCCCAACTCGCGCAAGAGCGGCTCCGCGACCGGGCCGCCGGTGCCGTTGCCCGCGTCGAGGACGACCTTGACGCGCGTCGGGCCCATGACGAGGTTGTGCTTCACGTAGTCGATGTAATCGCGCACGATGGGTCGCTCACGCAGGCTGCCGTGGCCCGTCTCGAAGTCGTCGCGCTGGATGAGGCCGAGCAGGTCCTGAATCGCATCGCCCCACACGGAGGACTGGCCGAGGCAGATCTTGAACCCGTTGAACTCCTTGGGGTTGTGGCTCCCGGTGATCTGGATTCCGCCCTGCACCTCGTCCGCCAGGTGAAACAGGCTGAAGTACACGAGCGGCGTGGCCACGACGCCCAGATCGACGACGTGGATGCCGGTCGAGCGCAGGCCGTCCACCAGGCCCGCGTGCAGCATCGGCGAGTGGGTGCGGCAGTCGCGACCGACCGACAAGGTGTGACGGCCCTCGCGGACGGCGCGCGTGCCGACCGCACAGCCGAGGAGGCGAGCGAACTCCGCGTCGAGCTCCGGGCCGACGAGGCCCCGAACGTCGTACGCACGAAAGATCTGAGCTGGAACCTGAGCCATCGAAGCCTCCTCGCGCTCACTCGAGCGACGCTAAGGGAACACAGGAAGGACCGGCGAGCACGGCAATCACGACGCGGCGCTGGCCTTGGGTTTGACCATGAACGGCAGAATGGCGAGCGCGACGAGCCCGAAGGCGGCATCGACCATCAGCGTCTTGGGGTAGCCCCACGCCTCGGCCGCCCAGCCCAGCCAACGCGCGCTGTAGGAGATCGTGAAGTTGCACATGGCCATGTACGCCGTGAACTGCGTCGCGGCGACGAGCGGATTCGTCACGTCCATGAACACGGCCGCCTTGGTGCCATACGAGAGTCCTTGCCCGACGGCATACGCGAAAGAGGCGACCCACAGCGCCGTCACGAGGGCGGCGGGCGCGATGCGCTTGGCCGTGAGCAGCACCTGCCCCGTCGTGGCGTCGAGCTGATAATCCGCGTGGAGCCACTGGGTCAGGAAGTCGACGCCCTCGGGGCTGAGTGGCGTGATCCAGCCGTGCGTGTGCATCTGCCAGCCGAGATAGGCCGCGCAGCCGCCCATCATTGTATAGGATACGGCGATGGTGAGTCTGCGCCCGACGACGTCGCCGAGCCGGCCGCCGATGACACAGAAGGCTGCCGAGATGACCGTGGTCCAGAGGTTGAGGGTCGCGATCTGGTCGTCTTTGAGGCCAAGCTCGACCATGAGGTTCGACGCCAACGCGAGACCCAGCCCCATCGCGCCAGCGGGCAGGAGGGCAAACGCAACGGCCAGAAACGCGGGCCGGCTGGCGAAAAACGACTTGAAGGCATCGCGAGCGAACGCGCCGACTTCGCGAGCCGCGCGCGTCACTGCGGCGCCGTGCCCGGCGGGTCGCTCAGGCGGTGGCGTCTCCTTGAGTTGCCAGGAGACGAAGACCATCACGAGGGCCAGGACCAGGATGACGAGCCCGAAGCTCGCCTGGAGCGCGCCCGTGGGGCCGAACTGCCCCGTAAGCCACTCCTTGAGGTAGAGCACGCCGGAGCCGCCCACGGATTGACCCAGGTAGGCCCCGGAGAACATGAGCCCATTCGCCAAACCGCGCTCGTCCTCCTTCAGGGTCTCGCAGGCGAGCGCGTCGATGGCGACGTCCTGGGTCGCGCCGCAGAGGTTGTGCAGGAAGATGAGCGCCGTAAATAACGAGAGCTGGCCCACGAAGTCGATGGGCATGGCGGCAACCAGCGTGCCCATCATCAAGAGCTGCGCCCCGACGATCCACGCGCGCCGCCGCCCGAACGTGCGGGGCGCGAAGACGTCCACGAAGGGCCCAACGAGCCACTTCCAGGCCCACGGCAGGTACAGCGAGCCGACGAACGCGCCGATCGCCTCGGGGCCCAGCCCCTGCCGGCGCATCTCGGTCGCGATGGCGGTCGCCGTGAAGCCGAGCGGGACGCCCTCGGTGAGGTAAAGGAAGAAGAACGCAGTGAGGCGTCCGTTCCGGGTGGCGAGCAAGTTCGGCATGGGGGCGCAGGATGATCGTGGCGACGCCGAGCGTCAAGAACTCGCCGACGCCCCCAATCCCGCGGCAAGGAAGTTGCTTGTTGCTGGCTTCGGCCGGCCGCGGAGGATAGACGTCGAACATAGATTGTTGAGCCGTTGGATCGGCGGCAGATGCGAGGGGTGAATCCGGAGGTCGTCCCGCGAGCGACGGGCTCGGACACCGCTCGCGGTCCTCGCGCGGCGCGGTGCGCGCCGTGCTGCGGGGTTCGCTTCGCGTTGCCCGAGCCCGCCGCTCGCGAATGGCCTAGCGTCTCGGCCTTCGCGC
>SXOX01000281.1 GCA_005776585.1 Pseudomonadota bacterium
CAGGTTGCAGCGATCGGTGACGCTCAGGCGCAGGTAACGGACGCGACGGTTCTGACGGTCTTGGAGCCAGATCACGTCAGAGACCGTAGCACACGCGGTGCTGCGCCGCCATGAAGAGCTGTGAGCAGCGACGGGCGATCGATGCGCTTCCCGCGCAGGCAACGGACGTGTAAAACGGTCTCGATGGGCGACGCACTCGCGATGACCCTGCTCGCGCTTGCGGGCCTCGTGACGCTGGCGGTCTCCGCATGGGCCGTCCGGTGGCTCTGGCGCGAGCGCACGCCCGGTGTCCTCGTGCTGCTCTACCATCGCGTCCACTCCGACGACGTCGTCGTCACGGGCTCCGAGCGGCTCTTCTCGATTGCCCGCTCGCGCTTTGTCGAGCACCTCGATCGGCTCCGGGACCACGGGGCGCAGTTTCTGACCCTGGACGCGCTCGCCGACTGCTTGAACGGAGCGCCGATTCCACGCGGGGCCACGGTCATCACGTTCGACGACGGCTCCGCGAGCGTCGCAGCGTTGGCGGCTCCGGAGCTGGGGCGGCGCGGTCTGCCCGCAACCGTGTTCGTAACGGCGTCTCCTGATTCCTGGGTCTTCGACGTCGAGCCGCGCATCGCCGACGACCGGCTCCGCGCGCTGGACGCCGAAGGGACCGTGCGCGTCGGCGGCCACGGCATGACGCACTGCGGGTGGCGCAATCTGGACCCCGCGACGCTCGACTGGGAGGTCCGCGGCAGCTTGGAGGCGCTCTCGGCCGTCGTCGATCGTCCGGTGACCGACGTCGCCATCCCGCTCAACCTGTACGATCGCGCGGCCATCGACCTGTGCACCGAGGCCGGAGTGCGGCTTGGGTTCTCGTGCATCGCTGGTCGCGCGCGCCCGGGCGACGCTCGGCTCGAGCTTCCGCGGCTGCTCGTCGAAGGGACGATGACGGCAGAGGACCTGCTTCGGGCGACTGAGCCGCGCTGGTTGGTCGTCCGTCGGGCGATCGGGCGCCTCAAGCGCGCGCCGGCTCTCCTCTTGGGCGAGCAGCGGTGGATGCCCCTGCGCGCGCGGCTCTTCCAGACGCCGCTCGGTCGCTGGCTGAGCTGGAGGAACCTCCGCCTGTCCGTCATGTTCGGTGCAGCCCTGTGGCTCACCACCGTGGTGTGGCTCGTGGCGTGGAGCGCGACATGAGCCAGACGCCAATGCGAGATTCTTCGATCACGACACGGCCCCGGGGGAACCCATGGGCGTGAGTACCGCAGCAGGCGTTCACATCGCGGTGTTTGGGTTGGCCTTGCTGGTGAGCACGCTGCTCGTCCGCACATGGCGAGGCACCGGGGAGCGCAGCGAGGCGCCACCCTGGTTCGATGGCCTAGTCGTCGCTGTCGCGCTGCTGCTTCCGTTGGGCGCGGGTATCGCGACGGACCTGTTCGAAGGCGGCCTCGCAGGCCGGCTCGGACTGCCCGGCTTGGGCGCGCTCCTTGGCGGCGCGCTGACCGTGCTGTCACTCGGCCTGCACGATGACCTTGCTGGCGCCCGGCGCTACGAGAAGGCCATCGTCCTGGCCGTCGTCTCGCTCACGTTGTGGACCGTCGGCGTGCGCGTCGAGGACGTTCCGGCCAACGCGCTCGAGAACACGGCGCTGGATCCCTGGCTCTCGTGGCTGCTGACGACCGTCTGGATCATCACGGCGACGGCGAGCGTGCACCAGCTGCTGCGACGCGAGCCCGCCGCGGTGCTGGTGCTGGGCGGTAGCTGGTATGCGTTCGCCGCGGTCGGTGGGCTGGCGTTCGGCGGCCTCGGCGCCGCGGCCGTCGGCGGCGCAGTCGCCGGCAGTCGGATGCTGCGAGGCGACCGGCTCGGGGCGGCCGGGACGCTGTCAGCGGGTCTCATCTTCGCGGTCGTGGCGCTCCTGGACCGGGCCGTCGGCCTGTCGCTCGGCGCTCTGGCGCTCACGGCGCTCATCACGGCGCTGCCGCTGCGCCGGCCCGCGCGCCGCACTCTCGTGGCCGTCTTCCTGGCCATCATCGCGCTGGCTGCCGCGGCCTTGGTCGCGCTGGTGTCGGAGGCGGAACGTCCGACCCTGATGGCGGGCATCGGCGTCGCCGTCGTCACCGGCGTCCTCATGGCGTTCCTACCGCGCCGGGACGCGTCGCTGGAGATCGTGGCGTCGCCCGAGGAGTCTCCGGTCCCGCGCACGCTGTCGGTCGTGCCGGTCGCGGCCGCGCCGAGCGCGGAGGCCGTGCGTACCGATCGCGACCTCGACGCACTGTGGTTAGAGGTCATTCGGACGCTCGAGCCCGCGGGAGCGACTGACGTGCGGCTCGAGATCCACCTCCGCGAGACGCTCTCGTGGCGCTTCGTGGCCACCCCGCGCCGCACGGGCGCCACCATCCTGTGGGAGGTGCCGCTCTGGGGCGAGACCCATCGCTACGGGCACCTCCTGGTCACGATGCTCCGGGGCCGAACGGCCCAGGAAGAGCGCGTGCGGGAGCTGGCCGTCCAGCACGCGGCGGAGCAGCTGGTCCTCGCCCTCGAGGATCGCCTTGCGCCGGAGCTGCGCAAGAAGCTCGTCATCGCGCGCCTCCCGCTGCCTCGGCGCGCGTAGGTGCACGCTCACGTCGACTCGCGGGCCTGGGCCACCCTGGTCGACCTCGTCATGGAGCGGTCGGTCGACCTCCAGCAGGGCGACCCCGACTGGGACCGCGTGTTTCAGCTCGCGCGTCGAGGCCGCGTCGACGCCCTCGTCGCACGGCGGGTTCAGGGAACCGCTCCCGAGCCCTGGAGGCGGCGCTTTGCCGATGCGCTACGGCGTGCGTCCTTTCAGTCGGTGTGGCAGGCCCGCGTGCAGCGGGAGGTGCTCGAGGGGCTCAAGGCCGCAGGCGTTGGCCCGATCGTGCTGCTCAAGGGCGCCGCGCTGGGGCCCTTGCTCTATGGCGACGCCTCGCTGCGCCCCATGAACGACCTGGACGTCCTGGTCGCGCCGAGTCAGCGTCCGCCGGCCATGGCGGCGCTCACAGCCATCGGGTTTACGCCGGTCGCGACGCACCCCGGACGGCCTGCCTCCTACGCCGCGAGCCCGGACTGGCTGCTGGGTCGAGCCGAGGTGCCCGGCCGCGTCAACGCCGCCGTGGAGCTTCACGCCACGCTCGGTCCGCCGTGGCGCTTTCCGGTGGACGTGGCTGGTGTCCTGGCGCGGGCGGTGCCGATGCCCGACGGCTCCGCCCTCCGATTGGGCGACACCGACCTGCTCGTGCACCTCGCCATTCATCTCGCCAAGGAGCAGATGGGCGGCACCCTGAAGCACCTCGTCGACGTGCACCGGTTCATCACGCAACGCGCGGTCGCCTGGGACGCGGTCGTGGATCGCGCGCGCGCTTGGGGTGCACGCACCGCGCTCTGGCTCACGCTCTCGCTCTGTCAGGACGCGCTCATGACCGCGGTCCCCGAGGGCGTCCTCGGACAGCTGCGCCCTTCCCCGCTCGTGGCCACGTGGCTGAAGACCGCCTTTGGCGTTACCGACCACGGCCTCCGGCGCCTCGACCTCCCGATGCGCTGGTCGCAGCTCCTGTTTCCCATCGCCGACTCCCCGCGCGCCCTCAGCGCCTCGATCGCGCGCTACGGACGCCTGCGCCTCCAGGACCTGTGGCTTTCGCATCGCCCCGCCGTTCGGTAGTCTTCGAAGCATGCGATGGGTGGTACTGTCGATGGTCGTGGCGCTGGGCTGCGGCTCGATGCGCGCTGAGCCATACGACGGCTCCGATTGGAGCGCGGACCCCTACGACTACTGGTGGGACGAGGACCCCACGGCCTCGGGTTGGCTCCCGGCCGAAGACGACTCCGGAGGTCAAGACGAGAGCGGCGCGACCGACAGCGGGGCGACCGACGAGTCCACCGGTGACGATCCGGCCGGATTCGATCCGCCGGAGCCGGTCGAGGAATAGTCCCTACTCGGAGACAACCGGGCGATAGAGGTGAACGAGGCCCTGGAGCAGGTTGGGCGAGATGAGCCCCGCGAGGCCCTCGACCAGGCCGACCATCCCGAACGAGCGGTCCGCCACGCGATACCCGTGGCCTTCGACGAACGCGAAGCCATGACGCTCGACCAGCGTGCTCAGCGTGCGATGCGAGAAGTAGTAGGTGTGGTCGGGGTGCACCGACTCGATGTGGGTCGGGATGCGCACGAGGCGTCGCAAGCAAAACGCGTTGATGGTCGTGATGAGCAGGTGACCGGTGGGGCTGACCACCCGGCGTACGCCGTCCAAAAACAAGCCCGGGTTGTCCAGGTGCTCGATGACCTCACCGGCCACGACGAGGTCGAAGGTGCCGACGTCGGCGGGGTCGAGCGTCTCGCAGTTGGCTACACGCAGGTTCGTGATGCCGCGCTCCTGCCTGAGCCGGGCGACGGTCGGCTCATCGATGTCGACGCCGAGGCACTCTCCCGCGACGGCCGAGAGCTTTGAGTGAAGCCAGGTGCCATTCGCGAGCGCGTCCCAGGTATACGGCGCGTCGGCAGCGCCGACGTGCAGCACGCGGAGCCCGCGCGCGCGGTCGAGGATGTACCGCTCGCGGTGCACCTCGGAGCGTGGCAGGGGATGATGTACGTGGACCATGACTCAGCGCTCGATACCATAGTCGTCGAGCCAACGATACACCTGCCGCCGATCCCGTCCGAAGTGCGCGGCGACCTCCTTCATCGTGTCGAAGCGGCGCAGCGCGTCCTCGAGCTCGGCTCGCGCCGGTCGGTCCATGCGGCGATGCGGCGTGGGGTCCAGAACGAGGCGCGGGGGCTCCAACGTCGGGCGCACGTGCGCCGAGCGAATCGGTCCTGCGTCGAAGACCGTGCTCGCCAGTGACTCGGTGCGGCGGTGAATCTCGGGCCATCCGCCGTCGAGCGGCGCGCACAGCCAGAGCATCGCGCCTCCGGGGCTGAACGACGGCGCGCGACGGCCGCGCCAGACCTCGAACCACGCGCGTGTGACGCCAAAGACCGCAGCACGGCGCGTGGCCGGATCCGGCAGGAGGACGACGCGCGCGTCGTCGAGCGCATCGGGTAGCTCGACCGGCTTGGCAGGCAGGGCAAGCACGAGCCGGATGCCAAACCCGTCGGTGCGTGCGCGCAGCGCGCCGAGCCGGGCCTCCAGGACCGCGGACGGCCGGCCATCGTCGCGCACCACGAGGGTCCCTCTGGCGTGAGGCGCTCCCAACGGCAGCGCGCCTGTCGGGTCCGCGGCCGTCTGGTCTGCGGTCGCAAACTGCAGCGGACCGTCCCGCCCGGAGAGCTGGTGCAGCAGGCGCGAAAACGTGTGCATCCCGGCCCCACGGTTGGCGCGCACGACGAGCGGGCCGTCGCGCAGCGCGTGCCGTCGGGCCAGCTCCACCAGCAAGGGATCGACCGGCGCGCGCGGGGCGTCCTCGTCGGCCACGCCCAGCCCCACGTGGACGACCGTGTCGCCTACGCGCGCCACCGCGTCGCCAATCATTGGGAGCGCGCCCAGCAGTCGCACGCGATTGACGAGCGTCCCGTTGGTGCTGCCCAGATCCTCGAGCTCGAGCTGCCCGCCCGCGCGGAGCCGAATCGCGACATGACGACGCGACAGCTTCTTGTCCTCGAGTGCGAGGCCACCCCGACCGGGATCGCGACCCAGGACCAGCTCCGCCGTCTCGTCGGGCGCAGCCAGCACGAGGCTGGTGCCCACCGCGTCAGCGTCGGGCGACACGAGGACGCGAACGCGGTAGCACAGCTCCGCGTCGTCGGGCGGGCGGGTCACCGACGCTCGACCTCGTTGAGTCGCTCTTCCAGCCGATGGAGCTGCTCGCGGAGCGTGCGCACCTCTCGCCGCAAGTCCACCGCCGGATCGCCGCCGGCGCGGCGCCGAACGAGGAGCGCGATGGCCTCCCGTGCCTCGCGCTGGAGGCGGCGAGTGACCGGCGAGGCCGCGAGCTTCCGAAGCGCGTCGACCGCTTTGGGATCGCCCAACGACTTGAGCCCGTCGACGGCCTGCTGCCGCACCCAGTAGCGTGGATCGGCGAGCAGGGCCTCGAGCCGGCCGCGGGCGCGCTCCCGATAGGACGCGTGGCGGCTGCCAAAGCGGCCGAGCACCGACGCGGCCTCTTGGCGCGACTCCGTCGGTCGGCCCCACTCGGTCTCTCGGAGCAGGAGCTCGAACGCCTTGTCTCCGCCGATGTCGGGCAGCGCGGTGATCCCGGCCTTGCGCAGGAGCTCGCGGTGGCTCTTGCGCCCGATCGCGCGCTTGGCGAGGTCGAGCGGATCGTCTCCGCCCGCGGTGACATAGGCGGCCAGCGCGGCCGAGGCGACGTGGTAGCTCGGATCCTTCTCGAAGCGCGCCTCCAGCACGGCGCGCACGTCCGGAGTATGAAAGCGGCCGAGCGCCTCAATCACCGCGCGACGTACGGCAGACTCGGTCGTCGCTGCATCGAGCCCCTCCAGCAGCGCCTTCTTGGCGGCGTCCCCGCCCAGGACCCCGAGCGCGTTGGCGGCCTCGCTGCGCGTGACTCGGTACTCTTTCGAGTCCAGTAGCCGCTCCCGCAGCGCGGTGATGGCCCGCACCTTGTCCGCGTCACCCGAGACGCGCCCGAGCGCCTTGGCGGCGCGGCGTCGGCTGTCCGCGGTGGCGCCCTTGCTGAGCTGGACGAGCGACTCGGCGACCGACTTGTCGAAGGTGAGATCCCAGAGCAGGTCGGCGCCGCGGTCGAGCTCGACGAGGTCCGGGCTCGACGGTGCGGGAAACGCGATCTCCTGGTCGGTCCGCGAGACGTGGGCCACGAACGGCAGCGTGCCAAAGCCACCCGTCACGTGCACGGGGACGGCGAGCGTGTAAGGCCGGCTCCCGCCCTGCGTCTGACGAAAGCGAATCGTCACGGTCCGATTCTGCTGATCCCAACGCCAAGTCGCCGTCATGCGCGGGTTGCCTCCCCGGTGCACCCAGTCATCGAAGAACGCGCCCAGCTCGAGGCCGCTCGCCTCCTCGAGCGCGCGCTGCAGGTCGGGCGTCTCGACTACGCCGTACGCGTGTCGCGCCAGATACGACTTGAGGCCTGCGCGAAAGACGGGCTCGCCGAGCTTCTTCTCCAACATGTGGAGCACCCACGCGCCCTTGACGTAGGTGTGTCCGTCGAAGAGGTCGTCGGGATGCTCGTACGCCTTCGGCTCGAGCCGCCGGCGATACGTGGCCGCCCGATACCAGCCCAGGCCGTCCAGCCGATCGTGGGCTGCCGCATCGGGTCCCTCCGCGTGCTCGACCCACTTCGACTCCAGAAACGTCGCGAAGCCCTCGTTGAGCCAGATGTGCGCCCAGGAGCGGCACGTGACGAGGTCGCCAAACCACTGATGGGCGAGCTCGTGGGCGACCAGTCCATCGCTCGAGACGTCGAGGTGCGCGCGCTCGTCGTGGATGGTGCTGCTCGTGAGCGTCGTCGTCGTGGTGTTCTCCATTCCGCCGTACAAAAAATCGTCGACGACGACCTGCCCGTAGCGCTCGAAGGGAAATGGCGTGTCGAGGTACTTCTCGAAGAACTGCAGCATGCGTGGCGTCTTCTCGAAGCTGCGCCGCCAGTGCGGCACGTCGCGCCGATGCAGCCACACCTCGAGCGGGGTGCGCGCGGTCGCTTCGTTCAGCGCGATGCGCTCGTAGTCGCCGACGACGAGCGAGACGAGGTACGTCGAGTGCGGCTTGCTCATCGCCCATCGGTAACTGCGCCAGCCCGCGCGGCCTGCGGCGTCGGCCTCGCCCAGAAGCTTGCCGTTGGAGACCGCGACGAATGGCTTCTCCACTGTGGCCGTGATCTCGGTGATGAGCTTGTCCGACGGGTCGTCCCAGCACGGAAACCAGTAGCGATTGTCCTCGGCCTCGCCCTGGGACCAGGCCTCATACGGGCGCTCAGGATACGCCTTTTCCGGACGGACGAAGTAAAGGCCTCGCCGCGGGGTCGCTGAGTAGCGGATGAGCAGGGCGTGCGTGGCGCCGGGCAGCACCGTGCTCGGCAGGTCCACGGTGAGGGTCTGGCCCGCGTGCACGAACCGGGTCGCGACACCGTCGACCGTCACCTCCGAGATGAGCAGGTCCGCCGCATCGAGCTGGAGCCAGCTCGAGGTGCGATGGAGCGCGAAGGCGATCGTGGCCGTGCCAGCGATCGTACCCTGCTTCACGTCGACGGTGACGTCGAGCGCCAGACGCTGAAAGTCGGCGATGTGGTCGCGCCGATATTGACGCGGCGTCCCCGGGGGCGCGAAGGGCCCGTCGGCGTGGGCCGCGGCCGAGAGCAGGAGCAGCAGCGCGAGCGCACCTCTCACTTGCGCACCTGCACCACCCCGCGCTCCCCCTGAATCGTGAGCGCCGCGGCGGCCTCGCTGGCGATGCCCGGGATCTGGTCGGTCCACTCCTTGAGCTCGGACAGCATGGCCGTGGCGAAGTCGCCGTGCAGCACTTGCGGCGTAAAGTCCACCGGCCGCAGCGTCTTGCCGTTGAGCTTCCAGGACTCGGCGTTGTTGGCATAGAGCGGCACGATCTCCACACGCTCGACCTTGGCATCCTTGATGTAGACCAGAGGCAGCATGCTGTAGAGCTTGGCACCCGTCTTCTTGTGGCGGACGGTCTTGGAGGCAAACGAGAAGTTCCCGAGACTATGAAAGATGATGCCGTTCTTATACCGCTCGACGCCCTGCACGACGTGCGGGTGATGCCCGAGCAGCACGTCCGCTCCGGCCTCGACGAAGCGGCGGTACATCGCGGCCTTCTCCTTGGCGGGTACGTGCCGGTACTCGGTGCCGTGATGGATGGAGACGATGGAGATGTCGACCTTCTTGGACCACGTCGTCACGAGCTCGATGGCCTGCGCCTCCGAGGGCACCGGGACAAGCTTCGAGCCCGCGTAGCCGAAGGCGTGAAACGCGACCTTGAGCTTCTTGCCCGGGACCGTGAACACCCGCGGCTTCCAGGCTTCCTTGACCGTCCGGCCGGCTCCGGCCCACCAGAGGTGCTTGTTGCCCTCGCGCTTCTTCTCGAGCAACGCGAGCGTGTCGGCGATGCCCTCCTCACCCGCGTCCGCCATGTGGTTGTTGGCGAGCGAGAACAGGTTGAAGCCGCCCGAGAGCACGTAGTCCAAGCGATGCGGCGGCGTGACGACCTGATAGGTCTTGCGAATCTTGAACGCCTTGTCGGAGTACGGTGACTCGAGGTTGACGAAGGCCAGCTCCGCCGCCTTGGCGAACCCACGGACCTGCTCGAACATGGCCTCCTTGCGTCGCTCGACGAGCGCATCCATCCAGCCGCGCGGATAGGCCACGTCCCCGCCAGCCACGAGCAACATGTCGCGCGGGCCGCGCTTGTTCTTGGGCGGGACCTTGGCGTGCGCGGGCAGCGCGAAGGAGAGGAGCAGGCACAGCAGCGGGAGGAGGCGCATGGGACCGGATTCAAGACGCGCGAAGGCGTGGTGTCAACTCGGGGTCAGCCCCATCAGCGAAGCGTTGACGCCCGCCCGCCTCGCCCCTACAGTCGCGCGCCGTGAGCGATTTCGAGCCGCAGTCCATCGATCCCGCGGCTCCCCAGCCGCCGCGCGCTCGTCCCGTCGCTCATGCGCTGCTCACCGGGCCGCTCGTCGGCCTCCTGTTGTTCGTGGGCCTGTTCTTCTGGTGCTTCGCCGTCATGCAGTCCGGCGAGTACATGGGCGTGCAGAACGACGAGGTCATCTCGGGCGTCGTCAAGCAATTCCTGACCGAGCTCATCTGGCTCGAGGTCCGCATCCTGGGCCTGTACGCCGCGATCGGGCTCGTCGCCGGCACCCTCGCCCGGGGCGTGCTCGCCCTGTGGTACACCGCGCGTGGCCGACCGCAGCCGTCGCGCGGTCGCGCCGCGATTCTCGTACTGGCGCTGCTCCTCACGATGCACGCGTCGCTGCTTGCGCGCTCCATGGTGCGCACGCCGCAGGTCATGGCCCCTGCGTACGCCGATCGTGGCGGCTTCGGCGGCTGGCTCCAGGTGACGCTCACCGACACCGTCTCGCTCGCGGCGCTCGACGCGCTCGCGTGGACCGCACTGGCCGCAATCGTGGCCTTGGCGCTGATGTCGCTCGTCAGACACCGCACGTCCCTCCAGGCCTTCGTTCGCGCGTCGCCGTGGCTCTATGGCGCCGTCGCCCTCGCCGGCGTGCTCGCCGCCCTGCCCTTCGCGATGCGTCGCCCCGCGCCGCCGCTCACGGCCAACAACGTGGTCATCCTCGCAGTCGACTCGATGCGCCCCGATCGCATCGAGCAGCCCGGTGAGCGCGCGCTGCCCGAGCTACGCGCCTTCGCCGAGCAGTCGGTCGCCTTCTCGAATGCCTGGACCGTCATCGCGCGTACGTTTCCATCGTGGGTCTCCATCCTGACGGCGCGCTACCCGCAAGAGCACGGCATCCGCCACATGTTTCCGACGCCGGAGGTGCTGGCCACGCCGCGCGAGTCGCTCATCTCGGCTCTGCGCCGCGCCGGCTACCGTACCGGGGTCGTCAGCGACTTCGCTGGCGACATCTTCAGCCGCATCGACCTCGGCTTCGAGTCCGTCCGCGTCCCGCGCTTTACACTCTGGTCGAACGTCGCTCTCGGCGGTTGGAAGCTCCACCACCACCTGCTGCCGTACTTGCTCGAGATCCTCGGCGGGCCGCGCCGCTTCCCCACGCTCAAGCTGTGGGAGCGCCTCGCGGACCCGGAGTCGCTCACCGAGGAGGCGCTGGACTTCCTGGCCGCCGGCGCGTCGGACACCGAGGGTCCCAACGGCGAGCCTCGGCCCTTCGCGCTCGTGGTCTTCTACTCGGCCGCGCACTTCCCCTACGCCTCCCCATATCCGGACTACAAACGGTTCACCGACCCGAGCTACGCCGGCCCGTCGCGCTACAACAAGACCGCCTGGGTCGACTCGAGTACCGCGCCGGGTGCGGACGAGCAGCGACAAATCGTGGCGCTCTACGACGGCGCCCTGCACGCGACCGATCGCGCCATGGGCCGGCTGCTCCGCAACCTCTCCGAGCACGGTCTGCTGGAGCGGTCACACGTCGTCGTCACCGCCGACCACGGCGAGAACCTGTACGAGCGCGGGCTGGGCGTCGGGCACGGGGACCATCTCCGGGGCTCCGAGAGCCTGCGCATCCCGCTCCTGCTGCGACCGGCCACCTTTCACCCGGTGCGGCGTGTGGTTCCGAACGCGGTGCGGTCGATCGACATCGTCCCGACGTTGCTCGACTACGTGGGTCTGCCCGAGCTGCCGGGCCAGAGCGGCCGCTCGCTGAAGCCGTTGGTGGACGCGGCCGCCTCCACACGCACCTCTGGCGCGCCGGAGCGGCGAGGCGCCCACGCGAGCGACGATCCGCCCATCTTCTTCGAGACGGAGCTGTGGTTCATCAACCCCGAGGCCGAGGTGCTCAACGGGCGCCAGCTGCGGTTCTCCAAGGGTTTCGAGGCGTTCCGTACGACGGAGGACACCCACGAGATCTATCACGACCCGAAGTACGACCGGATGTTGCTCGTGGCCAAGCATCGCGCCGTCCTGGACGATGGCTACAAGCTCATCTACGTGCCGCTGCGCAAGGGCGTGAGCTTCGAGTTGTACGACGTCGAGACCGACCCGAACGAGACGACCGATCTCGTCGGGACGCGCCCGGACGTGGCTCGGGAGCTCCAACGCACGCTGCGGGACTTCCTGCTGTCGGATCCCACGATGATCGAGCAGGGCGACTGGGTCGTCCCGCGACCGGACCTGGCGCCGTGACGCCCGCGCCGATTCGGGCTAACGTGCTCCCCGTGCCGACTCTCGTCCGAGCCACCCTGCGACCGCTTCTCCTGGCCAGCCTGCTGCTGGGGGCGGTGCCCGCGCGCGCCGACGGGCCCGACGAGTCGCCTCCCGACGTCGAGGCGCTCATCCGGGACGGCCGCTTCGACGAGGCCTTGGCAGAGCTGCTGCCCGCCTACGCGAGCAACCCCTCGGCGCCCATGGCGCACGCCGTGGCCCGCTGCTATGACGGCCAGGGGGATGTCCCAAACGCCATCCGGTTTTACACCTCGGCCGTCGAGCTCGGCCTCGACAAAAAGCTCGTGGGCTACACCAAGCGTCGGCTCGACTCGTTGAAGAAGCGGCTCAAGACTCTGCCCAAGAAGGTCACGCTCTCCGTCTCGTGCAACGCCGACGGCGCGCTGGTGCGCCTCGACGGCCAGGTCATTGGCAAGACGCCGCTCTCCGGCGTGCTGGTCGCTCCCGGTCGCCACGCGCTGACCGTCGAGTCGCCGGGATACGACAGCTGGAGCAAGGAGTTCTCCGGCGAGGTCTACCAGACCGTGGTCCTCAAAGCGCTGCTCCTCGACCAGCCCACGGGGGTGCTCGTGACGACGAGCCCGCCGGGCGTGACGGCGACGATCGAGGGCCGGAGCTGCGTGACGCCCTGCCTCGTCTCTCTGCGCGCGGGCTCCTACACCGTCTCCCTCAAGCGCGGCGACCGGCCCGTCGTCACGCGCACCTTCGACAAGCCCGCGGGGAAGATGGCCGAGGTCGCCTTCGAGCTCGAGGGCGTCGCGGCCGTCGAGGAGGGCCGGCTGGAGCTGCGCGGCGCCCCAGACGGCGCGCGCGTCTCCATCGACGACACCGAGATCGGGACGGCTCCCATCACCACACCCATCCTGCTCGCCGCGGGTCGCCACCGCGTGCGAGTCGACGCCGCGGGACGGCCGCCTCACGAGACGCAGCTCGAGGTCAAGCCCGGCGCGCTCGTCGTCGTCACCGTGGCGTGGCCAGACCGTGTGCCCAAGACGATTCAGCCAGAGCCAAAGGCCGTCGAGCCGCCCGGGACTTCGCGCGACGCGGCACGTCGGCGGTTTCGCATCGCGGGCTGGACCTGCATTGGCGTCGGCACGGCGTCGATCGGGGGCGGTGTCGGGCTGACGGTCGCCGCGGTGCTCGGAAAGCGCAAGATCGATCTCGCCAAGCGGGCGCTGATCGTCGACGAGGACGCAGCCGCCGGTGAACCTGCCGAGCGCGAGTACGTCTTTGGGGTGACGCGCGCGGACGCGGTCGACCTGGAGTCGCGTGCGCGCAAGTTCGTTATCGCCGCAGGCGTCCTCTACGGCGTAGGTCTGGCATCGCTCATCGCGGGCATCGTGCTCGTCGTGATCGAGCCGCCCGCACCGACGCCCGCCACCGGCGTGGACCGGCCGAAGCTCGGCCACCTCGGCCCGTGGCTTGCGCCCGGTCTCGCCGGAGCGACGGCGACGGTGACCTTCTGATGCGTGATGCCGGTCCAGAGATGGCATTCTTGGAGACGATGATGCGGAACGTCCGACGCGCCCTGCTCCTCGGCCTGGTGGCTACATCCCCTGCCTGCGTCGACTTCAAGGTCGACGAGCACCTCTACCTCTGTCAGACCACGAGCGACTGCGGCAAGGGCTACGACTGCGTCAAGGGCCCCAGTGCCTCTGGAAGCACCTACTGCGTCTGCCAGCCGTTTGGCGCCCAGGGCAAGGAGCTCTGCTCGGTCCCCGGAGCCCCGGCCGCCACAGGCGCCGACGCGACCGCCGCCGAACAGTAGTCGTCCCTCGCGGCGCCACGTCCCGCCGCGTCCAGACCGCTCCTCCCCTATCACCGGCACCCCGACTTTCGTATACTGGCCCGAATGGGGGTGGCTTCATGCGAAGCTTCATGATGGGCTTCAGATCCCGCGGTGACTGGGTTCTGGCGATGGCGTGGGTCGTGGGTGTGGCTGCCGCGACGTCGGTGACGGGCTGTACCGACCCGGCACCGCCGGTTTCGGGCAACACCACCGGCACGACGGACAAGGGAACGGGGACGGGCGCAGATGGCTCGATCATCACCCCGCTCGACCTCGGCAAGCAGCCGGAGCTTCCCAAGGAGACGGTGCAACCCGATCCCGGGCCCCTGCTCCCGGAGGTCACGGAGCAAGGCGCGTTTGGCTCGCCATGCGGGACGAACGCCGACTGCAACTCCGACTGGTGCGTTCCGACCTCGAGCGGCAAGCTCTGTTCGGTGACCTGTCAGGACACCTGCCCTGCGGCGGGCTGGGGTTGTAAGCCTGTCTTACTCGGCGGATCGGATCCCACCTACGTCTGCGTGCCCACGTTTCAGCACCTGTGCGACCCCTGCAACGCTGACACCGAGTGCACGGCCGGAATTGGCGACATCGGCGATCGCTGTATCCCCAAGCTCGACGGCTCGGGGTCGTTCTGCGGCGGCGAGTGCGGTGCCAACGTGAGCTGCCCGGACGGCTTCGACTGTGTCGACAGCACGGCGCCGGGCGCGGCGGCGACCAAGCAGTGCCAGAAGAAGGAAGGCGAGTGCACCTGCTCCGATGCGGCGATCGCCCGCAAGGCGGAGACGGCCTGCTGGCGGAAGAACGAGCATGGCACGTGCAACGGCGTGCGCGCGTGCGGCGCAGACGGGCTGTCGTCGTGCTCGGCGGCCACCCCGGCGGCCGAGACGTGCGACAACGAGGACAACGACTGCGACGGCAAGACCGACGAAGAGGGCGCCGCGGGCTGCGTCGTCTACTTCAAGGACCTCGACGGCGACGACGCCGGCATCGACGGCGACTCCAAGTGCCTGTGCGCGCCCGACGCGACCTACCGCGGCCTGAAGGCCGGTGACTGTGACGACAAGTCGTCTGCGGTCAACCCGGGCGCGACCGAGCTCTGCAACGGCAAGGACGACGACTGCGACCTCGGCACCGACGAGGTCGACGCGCTCGGCTGCAAGGACTGGTACGCGGACTCCGACAACGACAAGTTCGGCGACGACAAGGACCGGCAGTGCCTCTGCGCACCGACCGCCCTGCACTCGACGCAGAAGCCGGGTGACTGCGACGACAAGGACGCGCTGGCCTATCCTCAGGCGCCCGAGACGTGTGGCAGCAAGGACGCCAACTGCGATGGCAAGGTCGCTCCGGAAAATACGACGGGGTGTACCCTCTACTATGTCGACACCGATGTGGACAAGTACGGTGTCGCGACGGCGCCCAAATGCTTGTGTCAGCCGGAGACGCCCAATACGGCCCTCGAGCTCGGCGACTGCGAAGACAACAACAACGCCATCAACCCCAAGGCCGCGGAGATCTGCAACGGCAAGGACGACGACTGCGACGGCGACACCGATCCGCCGGACTCGGGCGGATGCACGACCTACTATCGCGACGTCGATGGCGACCTCGTCGGCAACGGCCTCGACAGCGCCTGCCTGTGTACGCCGACAGCCACCTACCCGGTGCAGGTCGGCGGCGACTGTGAGGACGACAACAAGGCCGTCAACCCGAGCGCGACCGAGCTCTGCAATGGCAAGGACGACGACTGCGACACGCAGACTGACGAGCAGGACGCATTGGGCTGCAAGCTCTTCTACCGGGACGAAGACGAAGACGACGTGGGGCTCAGCAGCGATTCGCTCTGTCTGTGTAGCGCCTTCGGCGACTTCCGCACGAACGTCGCGGGCGACTGCAACGACGATGATCCTGGGGTCGCGCCGACGAAGTCCGAGAAGTGCAACACCAAAGACGACAACTGCGACGGCAACATCGACGAGGCGGGCGCCGAGAGTTGCTCAGTCTACTACGCCGACCTCGACGAGGACACGTTCGGAGTCGAGGCCAAGTCCAAGTGTCTGTGCGCGCCCGACGGTGCCTACACGGCCAAGACCGCCGGAGACTGTGACGACGACGAGAGCAACGTCCATCCCGACCAGGTCGAGACGTGCAACGCTGTCGACGACGATTGTGACACCGCGACTGACGAAGAGAACGCCGACGGCTGTATCAAGTACTACGAGGACGCCGACAAGGACGGCTTCGGCATCACGGCATCGGTGCGGTGCCTCTGCGCGCCCGAGAAGCCGTTTACGGCTCAGGCGAACGGCGAGTGCAAGGACACCAATGAGGACATCAACCCGGGCGTGACTGAGGCGTGCAATACCGTCGATGACGACTGCGACACGTTCGTCGACGAGGAGAACGCGACCAACTGCACGACCTACTACTACGACGGCGACGCCGACGGCTTCGGCAAGAACGGCACGCAGAAGTGCCTGTGCGGTCCCGTCGACAAGTGGAACGTGCTCAAGGGCGGCGACTGCGACGACCTCAACCTGCTCGTCTACCCCGGACAGCCGTGCAAAGGCCCCTCCTGTAGCGGCTTTCTGCTGACCGATACGCTCGCCTGCGGCGGCTCAGGCAGCTGTGACGTGGGCGGGGCGACCGCGCCCTGTCCGGGCGGCTACGTGTGCCAGAACGGGGCGGCGTGCAAGGCGCTGTGCACGAGCGACCAGGACTGCATCCAGGGCAACTTCTGCGTCAACAACCAGTGCAGCGGCCAAAAGGCCGACGGCGCGCCGTGCTTCGAAGACGGGCAGTGCTTGTCCAACCACTGCAACAACGGCTTCTGCTGCCAAGGCACCGGAAAGTGCTGCGGAGGCCTCGGCTCACAATGCAATGACGACAATCCGTGCACCGACGACACGTGCTCCAATCAGTTCCAGTGCGCGACCGGCTTCAACCACGTGTCCTGCGCCGCCGCCTCGTGCGATGGCTCGGAGTTCACGGAGGCCAAGTTCTGCGATCAGGGCACGTGTAGCGGCGGCGGTCTGAAGTCCACCTGCGATGGGACAGATCCCTGTAGGATCTATTCCTGCACGTTGTCGGGCTGCAAGACCGTCAACGCCAAGGTCGGGACGGTCTGCGCCGCGGCCTCGTGCGACGGCTACGTGGCGACGGGCCAGCGGTCGTGTGACGCGAATGGCGGTTGCTCCGTGGGCGGCGCGGTGCTGGCCTGCCCCGGTGGCTACGTGTGCCAGGACGCGAGCAGCTGCAAGTCGGGCTGCACCACAGACAACGACTGCTCCCCCTCGTTTCACTGCAACGGCGGTCAGTGTTATCAAGACAAGGGCGACGGTAGCTCGTGTACTACGGATCACGAGTGCAAGGCCGGGCACTGCCAGAACGGCTTCTGCTGCGCGACCGGCGTCTGCTGTGGCGGCAAGGACAGCGACTGCAACGACGGCAACGCGTGCACGACGGACTACTGCTCCGTGTCGTTCACGTGCGCCCAGGTCAACAACTCCGACCAGTGCGCGCCGGGAACCTGCACGACGCCCGGTGGTGTGAGCACGTACTCCGACCCCCGGTTCTGCAATGGTGGCGCCTGCCCCGCCCAGGCGGTGACGCACGCGTGCACTGGGACCAACCCGTGCCTGTTCTACTCCTGCTCGACGACCGGCTGCGTCACCACGCCCGTCCCGATTGGCACGACCTGCGTCGCCGCAACCTGCGCGACCGACGTGCTGACGAACCCCAAGGTGTGCGATGGCCTCGGCAATTGCAGCCTCGGCGGCGGCAGCGGCAAGTGCGCGGGTGGCCTCACGTGCGAGTCGAGCAAGGAGTGTCGCAAGACGTGCACCGACGACCTGCACTGCCAGACGGGCAACTTTTGCAAGGCGGGCTTCTGCACGCCCAAGTCGGATAACGGCAAGGCGTGTGGCGCCAACAACGAATGCACCAGCGGTCACTGCGAGAACGGCTTCTGTTGTGCGACCGGCAAGTGCTGCGCCACAGCCGCCAACTGCAACGATGGCCTGGTCTGCACGACGGACACCTGCACGGGCTTCCAGTGCGTCACGTCCTTCAATACGGTCAAGTGCCAGGAGGGGGCGTGCTCGGGCGCGACCTACATTGGCCCGAAGTTCTGCAAGTTCGGTCAGTGCAACAACGGCGGGGCCGAGACGGGCTGCGTCGGGACCAACCCGTGCGAGACCTACGGCTGTGGCCCAGCGGGCTGTGAAGTCGGAAACGCCGCCGCGGGCACGATCTGCTCGCCGGCCTCGTGCGGCGGCGACGGCGTCTTCATCGCCCCCAAGACGTGTGACGGCACCGGGGCATGTAGCCTGGGTGCGGGTCAAAGCCCCTGCCCTGGCGGCTATGCGTGTCTGAGTGCGGCTGCCTGCGGGGCGACCTGTGCGGACGACACCGATTGTCAGACCGGCTACTTCTGCGCGCTCGGCGTCGGCTCTCCGACCTGTCAGATCAAGCGCTTGAACGGTGACGCCTGCACCGCCGATGCCCAATGCCAGTCGACCCACTGCCAGAACGGCTACTGTTGCGCGACGGGCAAGTGCTGCGGCCTGTCGCTGCACTGCGACGACGGCCAGGTCTGCACGACCGATCTCTGCAACGCCCAGAAGCAGTGCACCTACCAGAGCAACTCGCTCACGTGTCAGACCGCGCAGTGTGACGGGCTCACGTTCACCGCGGCCAAGACGTGCGCGGCCAAGGCCTGTCCCGCGGCCAACCAGACGAGCGACTGTTCGGGAACGGACCCGTGCAAGACGTACGCGTGCAGCTTGACGAGCGGCTGCGTCGTCGGGAACGCCTCGGCCGGCACACAGTGCGCACCGGCGACGTGCTTTGGCTTCAAGCTCACGACCGCGCTGACCTGCAATGGAGGCGGGACCTGTGCGGTCGGTGGAGTGGAGAACAGCTGCCCCGGTGGCTACACGTGCTTGAACGCCGGTGCCTGTCGCAGCGCGTGCTCCGACGACACCCAATGCCAGTCCGGCTACTACTGCACGCCGTCGTCGCAGTGCCAGCTCAAACGCCCCGACGGCGACGCGTGCAGCGCCAGCGCGCAGTGCAGCTCGGGCTATTGCAGCAACGGCTACTGCTGTAACTCCGTTTCCGGAAAGTGCTGCTCACAGGACTTCCACTGCGGCGACGCCAAGGTCTGCACCGACGACAAGTGCGTCAACTTCCTCTGTCAGAACACCTCGAACGTCGCGCCGTGTCAGACGGCCAGCTGCTCGAATCTGGTCTTCACGGCCAGCAAGACCTGCAGCGGCGGAGCCTGCTCCAGCGGCGGCGCAGTGACCGACTGCTCAGGCACCAATCCGTGCAAGTCGTATGGCTGCGATGCCAGCGGCTGTACGACGCAGAACGTCTCGGTGGGTGTTCAGTGCACGACGCAGGTGTGCTCGGGCTTCGAGCTGACGCAGGCCAAGACGTGCAATGGGTCGGGGACCTGCTCAGTCGGCGGGTCCAAGGCGCCGTGCCAGGGAGGCTATGCGTGCCTCGATGGGACGGCGTGTCGCACGAGCTGCCAGACGAGCGCCGAGTGCCAGTCGAGCTACTACTGCGAGAACCAGGTCTGCCTGCCAAAGCGAGGCAATGGCGAGGCCTGCACCAGCGCCGCGAGCTGCCAGTCGGGGTACTGTGCGTCGACCACCAGCGGCACGACGGGCTTCTGCTGCGCCGGCGGTTCGGGTGCCAAGTGCTGCGGCAACGTCTTTCACTGCGATGACGGCAACCCCTGCACGATCGATAAGTGTACGTCCTTTCAGTGCACCTACGACACGAGCTCTGCCGACGGTACGGCGTGTCAGAGTTCCTCGTGTAGCGGGCTCTCGTACACCTCGCCGAAGATCTGCAATGGAGGACAGTGTAACCAGGGCGGAACCGTTACCGAGTGCTCGTCGGCGAATCCGTGCCGGCCCCAGATCTGCACTACGACCGGCTGTAAGTTCGTCGACAACCCTGCGGGGACGCCGTGCGCCGATGGCACTTGCAGCGGCTTCAGCATCAGCGCGGGCAAGACCTGTGCACTCAACGGCCAGGGCGTGATGGACTGCGTCGGCAGCGGCGGTACGGGCTCGTGTCCCGGTGGCTACATGTGTGCGAGCTCGACGAGCTGCAGGACCTCGTGCGCGGTCGACTCGGAGTGCCAGTCCGGCTTCTACTGCGAGAACGCCAAGTGCATCCCCAAGAAGTCGAGCGGCGCGTCCTGTACGGCGACGGCCCAGTGCACGACGAGCTCCTGCAATCAGTGCCAGTCGAACCACTGCGAGAACGGCTATTGCTGCGGCTCGGGCAAGTGCTGCGCCGGCAACGCCGACTGTAACGACGGCAACGTGTGCACCAATGACTCGTGCGACACGAGCTCCAATCGCTGCTGCGGACCAGCCGGTGGCGGCTCGTGCCCGGCGGCGTACTACAACGTCGCGACCTGTCAGGCGGCGTCGTGCTCCGGGCTCACCTTCACGGAGGTCAAGGTCTGTAGTAGCGGGAGCTGCCCGGCGGGAACGACGACGCAGGACTGCAAGACGACGAACGTGTGTCTCGTCGCGACCTGCTCGGACTCCTTGGGCTGCCAGACGGCTCCGGCTCCGACCGGGACGCAGTGCAAGGCGCCCAAGTGCGAGGGCGCCCTGCTCACCCAGGCGAGCTCGTGCGCGAGCGGCTCCTGTCAGAACGGCTCCACGGCGGCGTGTCCTGGCAACCTCAAGTGTGCCGACACGGTCGCCTGCAAGACCAGCTGCGCTACGGACTCGGACTGCGTCGGTGGGTTCTACTGTAGCTCGGGGACCTGCCTGTTGAAGAAGGCCAGCGGCGAGACCTGCTCGGGCTCGACGGCCACCCAGGCGAACGCTCAGTGCCAGTCCGACTACTGCAACTCGAACATCTGCTGCGGCGGAGGACAGTGCTGTACCGCGGACTCCCAGTGCGTCGAGTCGCCAACGGACAATCCGTGCACCTCCAACTACTGTCAGAACAACCAGTGCCAGAAGCAGAACAACTCCGACGTCTGCCAGACCGCTTTCTGTGAAGGGCTGATCTTCCACTCGAAGCGGCTGTGCGCGGCCGCGTCGTGCCAGCCGGAGTCGACCCAGAACTGCGGTGGCTCGGTCCTCTGCCATCAGTACGCATGCACGTCGCAAGGCTGCACGGACACGGCCACGCCTGCCGGGACGACCTGCGGAGACGCGAGCTGCGCGTCGGGCATCCTCACCCAGGCGCGCACGTGTGACGGCGCCGGCCTGTGTCAGAACGCGACGGTCGGTCCGTGCGCAGGCAACTACGCGTGCCTCAATGCCACGAGCTGCAAGACGATTTGCGCCGCGGACACGGACTGCCGCGGTGGCTACTACTGTCAGCTTGGACAGTGTGTGACCAAGAAGTCGGACGGCGACGTCTGTGCCAGTGGAAATCAATGCCAGTCGAACTACTGCTCCAACGGCTACTGCTGCGTGAGCGGCAAGTGCTGTAGCCAGAACGTCCACTGCAACGACGGGAATGTGTGCACCGACGACACCTGCCAAAACAATCAATGCAGCACGGCCAACAACAGCCTGGCCTGCGGCTCGGGGACCTGCAACGGCCTGCTGTTCACGGGCGCCAAGAGCTGCTCCGGAGGCACGTGCTCGGGTGGAGGTCTGACGTCGTCGTGCGGTGGGGTGGATCCGTGCTTGACCTACTCCTGCACGGAGACCGGCTGCCAGTCGGGGTATCAACCGTCCGGAACGACCTGCGCGACTCCGGTCTGTCAGGCGGGCAATCAGCTCACGACCACGCGGCAGTGCAATGGTTCCGGGTCGTGTAGCGATGGCGGGACGACCGGTCCGTGCTCCGGCAACTTCTTGTGCAAGGACTCCGTGTCCTGCCACACGACCTGCACCTCGAGCGCGCAGTGCACCGCCGCGGCCTACTGCTCCAATGGGGCGTGCCTCGCCAAGAAGGCCGACGGAGGCGTGTGCAGTCAGGCCACCGAGTGCCAGTCGAACTACTGCAGCAATGGCTACTGCTGCGCCGGAGGCACATGCTGTGTGACCGCATCGAGCTGTGCCGACTCGAATGTCTGCACCGACGACCTGTGCCAGGCGAACATGTGCACCAAGGTCAACAACACTGCGCCGTGTGCGGCCAGCACCTGTAACGGCCTCATCTGGAACGCACCCAAGACGTGCAGTGGAGGCTCTTGCCCGGCCAACGCGCAGCAGACGCCCTGCACGGGGACCGAGACCTGCATGACCTACACGTGCAGCAACGTCGGTGGCTGTGGCGCGACACCCAAGGCGAGCGGCATCGTCTGTTCGTCGGGCGCCTGCACGGGCTCGGTCTTCACGCCGCCGTCGCTGTGTGATGGCCTCGGGTCTTGCGCGCCGTCGACTCCGAAGCAGTGCGCGGACCAGGACTACTGCAACGGCGCGGAGCTGTGCGACGCCACTGCGGGGTGTCAGACCGGCACCGCGCCTTGGATCTGCGGTGACCAGACCTGCGACCCGACCTGCGAGACGGCGACCTCGTGCGTCGGCGACTGCCGGTGCGTGCCGAGCTACTCGCTCAGCCCGGGAGAGGTCGACTCGTGGAACAGCGCCGGTCCGGGGGCCGTCAACCGGATCTCGAAGTATGGGAGCTGCGTGACGGGGACGTTCCCGGGCAACGAGTACACGTATTCGTTTACGGCGCCCATTGGCGGTCCGGTCAAGATCGAGCTGCGTGGTGGCGACGCCAACACCTACGCCATGGTGCTGTCGGACACGGGCACCGGGTGTGATCCAGCGCAGTGCATCGCCGCGACCCAGGCGGCGAGCTCGACGACGTTTACCGCGCTCTCAGGGAAGACGTACTACATCACGGTCGATCGCAAGAACGCGGGCGGCGTCGACTTCCAGCTGTACCTGCACTACGGCGTGAGCGTGTGCTCGACCATCTTCACCGAGACGTTCGACCGCACTCCGTTCCCACGCGCGTGGTCGACGCAAAACGGGTGGAAGGAGAGCCAGGACTCCCCGTTTGGAGCCACGCACGCGAAGTTCACGACCTTTGGAGGAACGGCGATTACCAACCCGAGTCAGTCGTTCACCTCACCCGCCTTCGAGTCGGTGCCGTGTGGAACGACCAAGGTCACCTTCGACTGGCGGTTCAAGCAGCTGTCCTGGCATCCGGGCGTGCTGTTGGAGCTCCAGGCCGCGCCCGATGGCACGAACTTTACGACCGTCTGGAGCTACGACTCCGCCGGCGACGGCTCGTCGGGTGATGCGACCAAGATCGGGCAAGAGGTGAGCGTCCCGGCGTTGGCGAACAAGACGGCTGCCAAGCTGCGCTTCCGTGTCACGGGCGATACGACGAGCTTCATCGACAAGATTCAGATCGACAACGTCCGCATCACACAGTAGTGAGCTTGCGGCCGACGAGCACGTCGCAGCGATAGAGGACCAGGCGCCGCTTTCCATCGGGGAGGCCCCAGGTCGTCTCCCCCTCGGTGACGCACGTGAAGGTGGCGCCACACGCTCCTGTGCCCAGCAGCTGTCGCAACGCCAGGTCGGGCTCGGGCCCCAGCGCGACGGGACCGGGCTGGTAGGGCGTGGCGAGCAGGAGCAGCCCCCCGGGGCGCAGCAAGGCGCCGCATTGGTTGAGCAGGAGGACCGGATCGACGACGGAGTCGTAGAGGTTCTGAACCACGACCGCGTCGAAGGCCTCTCCCGCGAGCGGTGGGTCGAGCGCGTCGCCGACCAGGAAGTCCAGGTGGCCTCGCGGCTTCAGCGCGACGACCCGGCTGCCGTCGCCCAGCGCCTGGTGACCGTGCGACCGCAGCTGGAGCGCGGCCTGGATGCGCCCACAGCGGAGATCGAGACCGAGGACGTCGTGACCGGCAGACGCGAGGCGAAACGCCGCCCCACCCACGCCACAGCCGAGGTCCACGACCCGGGAGCCGGGCGTCAGGTGTGGCACGAGCCAGGACGTGGGACAGGGACCAACGGGCGACGCTGCGGGCCACGCGAGGGGCGGCTCGCGTGCGAAGTCGGCGAGCAGGTACTGCGTCAGGTCCGGATCTGCTGGCTGCGCCTCGATGAGCGCGTCCGGGTCGCGCACGAGGACGGCCGCGCCCTCGACCATGGGGAAGCTCGCGCCGCAGCCCGCGCAGACGAGGCCCTGCGGGCCAAGGCGGACGCGCGCCGACGTGTCGGCGTCACGACACCGCGGGCACCGCAGGTCGAAGCGCTCGGGCGTCGCGGGGTTCATGGCTTCTTGGGGAGCGTGAGGCGCCGCACGACGACACCCGACGCGTCGCCATCGAACCAGTCGGTGCGCCAGGTCGCGAGGAGGCCGTCGTCGACCGCGCGGAGGGCCACCGCGTCCTGATCGCCAAAGGTGTAGCTCGCGATCTCGGCGAACGGGACCTGAACGGCCAGATCGAGCGCCGTCCAGACCGCGACGAGGCCGCCGTCGGCGATCGGCGTCGGGGCGAGCGCGTAGGCCACGATCCAGCCGCCTCCGTGGGCGACGACGTCGAGGGCAGTGACCGGACCGGTGACGAGCGTCCGCCGCTGAGCGACCAACGAGGGCACCTCAGCGCCCGGGGCCGTCAGGGTGACGAGCTCGGCCAGCGACGCCCGTGGAAGCGCAACGGCGACGAGGGCGCCGCTGCTCGCGGCAGTCGCAGGAAGGATGACGCCGTCGAGCTCGCCAGTGCGTGCGCCCAGCAGGCGGGTCACTGTCAGGGAACTGGCGACAATGAGCGCCGCGTCGCTGATGAGCGTCGCGCGGAGCCCCAACTGCGGCGGTAGCTCGGTCGCGAGCGCGGTCAGGGTGCCCGGAGCGAGCCAGGTCACGACGGCGTCGCCCGAGGCCCGCGACTCGACGAACGCGACGTGGCCCGCGGCAGGGACCGCCGGACCGCGCGCCGCAGTGCTCGGCAGCAACAGGGGCGAGCTCGAGCCCACGCGCACCGCGATCTGAGCCTCGCCCGAGGCCGTCGATACCTCCCACGCGATGGTCCCCGCCTGTGCGGCGGGTCGCTGACCGCCCGGGCCGATGAGCACGGGTGCGTCCGTGGGAGCGCCCGCGAGGTCGACGTGGCGGAGCCAGACGCCCGCCGCGTCCTGCCAGGCGAGCGACGCGCCAGAGGATTCCGTACCAATGGTCGGCTGCTGTTCGAGCGCGCCCGGCCCCGCAGCGAGCGAGACCTCGGCGGGCGGAGCGCAGGCGCTGCGGGCCGCGCGTGCCACGCTGAGGCGCTCGAGCCGTGGCCCCGCGGCCGCGTTCTTGGAGTCGTTGGCGATGAACCGCAGCGTGAGCGCGGTCGGTGTCGAAACGGGCGGCAGGGCGACGTGGCGCGTGACGGGCGCCGTGGGGCCGCAGAGGGTCGAGAGGAGCGCGTCGCCATACCGGAGCTCGACGCGATCGTCACAGCCCGCCTCGGCCGAAAAGAAGGCCAGCCGCACGGAGACAACCGCGAGCCCGGCGGGAAGCGCGAGCGGCGGCGTGCTCAGGTCGGCGGTGACCGCGCCGTGATCGTAGGTGCCGTCGAGACCCGTCGCGCGGAGCCCCGCGGGCGCATCGACACGCCACGCCGTCTGCGCGTTGGTCGAGGCCGTCGTCATGCCGGCGGGCACCGCACCATGCGGCTCGGCGACGAAGTAGAGCGTCCCAGGCACGTCGGCGAACGTGCGACACGCGCACGCCTCGCAGACCGAGAGCGTGCAGAGCGCAGCCGGGCACGTGGCGTCGGAGGTGCACTGGCAGGGGCGCGTCCCGAGGCACGCGCCGGTGGCCGTGCAGCGATCGTCGGCCGTCGACGGATCGGCGTCATCGCACGAGCTACCCTCCGGCGTGGCCACCGCCTCGCACATACAGCCGTTGCAGCGCATGCGGCCGTTGCAGGGGTCGGCGTCGTCGAAGGCGGTGCAGCCCGCGTCGTCGGAGCCCGCGCAGGTACAGAGCGACGGCCCGGCCACGCAGCGGCCGGAGAGGCAGTGATCGCCCTGCGTGCCCGGATCGCCGTCGCTGCACGGCGTCTGGTCGCCTGTCAGAGACGCGGCACATCTCCCGAGCTGACAAGCGGCGGCGAGGCACGTGTTGTCGGCCAGCCAGCTGGCACAGTCCTCCGACGTGACGCAGGTTGGCGCAGTGGGCAGGTCCAAGGTCGCCAAGGCATCCGGTGCGACGCCGGTGTCGACCTGGCCTGGCGGAGGCGTGCTTCCCTGCCCCGGGAGGTCGAGGCTCACACAGCCAGGGATGAGCGCCAGGACGGTGCGCAGCGTGACGGCCGCGCGACTCACGGATCCTCGGGCGTCGTCGCGCCGCCGTCGTTCGGATCGACGAACAGGCGCTCCAACGCCGTCGGTCGATACTCTTCGATGAGCGTGACCGGCTCGAACGTGCCGTGCACGTCGTTCCAGCGGAGGAGGTCCATCTGGGTGCCCTGAAGGCGGACGAACGTGAACTGCCGGGCGCGGACCTTGACGATGTCCCAAGGACCCGGATGCGGGATCCAGGTCCCGGAGTTGGCGTACCGAGCGGGCCCGCCACGGAGCGGGCGCAGGTCGGCCGTGTGGGTATGCCCCATGGTCACGTTGGGGACGTCCAGCAACGCAGCGATGTGTTCCGCGCGATCGGCGCAGCGCGCGATGTTGGGATCCGGTGTGTTGTGCAAGGCGCGGTTCATGAAGGTGAACAGCAAGAACAGACCGACCACCGAGACGACCGCGAGGATGGCGAGCACCGACGCCTTGGCGAAGACGCCCTCGGCGATCCACGGCTTGTGCTGGATGACCGAGAACATCAGGAACCAGCCCAGCACCGACAGCAGGGCAATTACGACGTACGTCGTTGCTGTGCGCAGCACCGGGCGCAGCATCTCGGTCAGGAGGCGATACTTGGTCGTGCCGATGGGGCGGCTCATCAGCCGCTCGAGCGCGGGCAGCTTGTCTGCAAGGCCGGTCTCGGCGCCGAGCTCCTCCATGCGACGCTCGTGCTCCGCGCGCACCGGCGCCATGCCCTGCAGCTCAAAGAGGCGCGCATCGCGAATCGCGCGCAGGAAGAACGGAAAGTGCAGCGAGCCCGTGCGCAGCAGGTCCACGAGGTTGTGGTGGACCGTGATGCGGAAGTACTGCTCGATGGTGACGAACAGCGTGGCGAACGGGTCGAGCAGCTTCATCTTGTTATAGAGGTATCGGACGAAGATGCTCCCCATCGGGTAGTCGAGCATGACCTGGCGCGAGGCGTGGTACTCGTTCGGCACCACGGGGTTGAGCACGTAGCGAAAGGCGTTCGAGGCCTCGTATTGATTGCCGTGCTCGACGTAGACCCGACCTGGCTCAAAGTGGAACCACTGGCGAATCTCGACCTGCGCATCGAGTCCGACGACCGCCGCTGGATCGGGGGCCACGGCCTGGGCGGCGTCCCGCAGCGCGGCGAGGAAGACCTCCTGGACGCGCGGAAAGAACAGCTCCGCGTCGTGGTTTCCGCGGATGAGGACGAGGCGATTCTCGGGACGCGCGAGCAGGTGACGTGCAAGCGCGCGCAGAAACGTCGGATGCCCCGCCAAGATGACGCCGAGCTTCCAGGCGGCCTGCGACTCTGTGCCTCCAAGCCCGAACTTGCGCTCCGAGCGCGACATGGGCACCTCGAGCGCGTGCGCCGTCTCGGAATCAGGGACGCGCACGACCGCCAGGAAGTCGAAGATGTCGCCGTTCAAGATGAGCGTCGCAGCGACGTCGCGTGCCTGTGAAGCTTCACCGATCCGGGCGACGAAGCGCGCGAACTCATCGTCGTAGAAGAAGGTCTCGAGCCGCGAGTAGCGTCCCGTCGACTCCGTGATGCCTTCACCGAGATGCAGGTCACTTACAACGTAGATGTCATTTGGCGGGCCGGCGGTGATGGCCCGGCCCACGGTGGCGTCTGCTGGTTTCACGTTGCTGACATCTTCTGGAGTGGGCAGAGCATCGTTCGGGCGAGCTTACGGCGCACGCGCTCGCGGTCAAGCTTCGGGCCGACGGCCGGCGCTCGGAGCCTCGCCCAGACGCCACCCGCGTGCTACGAAGGCGCGCTGAGGGTGCCGCACGTTGCCTGCTGCCGCCACACCGGACGCCGTGTCCGCCCTGACTCCGCTGCCACGCCGCTGGCAGGTGCCCGCGCTCGTCGCGCTCTTGACCGGGCTCGCCTGGTGGTTGCGCTCTGCGTTTCCGCCGGACGCCTTCGCGGATGACCCACCGTATCATCTGCTGCGCGTCCTGCGGCTGCTCCACGACGCGCCCGCGCCCACGACGCCAGACGCGTTCGTCGCTCACCCGGTCGGCTCGGTGACGATGTGGCCCTGGGGCTTCGACTGGCTCCTTGCCGCGCTCATCCGACCATGCGTTGGACCGAGCCCGACACGCGAGGCCGTCGTCGCCGCGTGCGGCGCCGTGATTCCTTTCCTCGGCGCCGCGCTCGTGCCGCTCGTTTGGCGGCTCGCGCGTCCGGTGCTACCCGCCGGCTGGGCGCTCGTCGCCTGCGCGCTGGTCGCGCTTCAGCCGCTCCACGTCGTCTACTCCGCGTATGGGCGCGTCGATCACCACGTCGTCGAGCCGCTCCTCTTCGTCCTCGGCGCGCTGGGGCCCGTGTCGTTCCTGGCCCACGCAAGTCGGACCGGAAGTCGCACGCTCATCGGCTCGGGGATGATGACGGGCCTCACGTTCGCGTTCTTCCCCACCGCATCTCTCCAGGTCGTCCTGCTCGTCACCTTCCTGGGCACCGCTCTCGCCGTCTGCCCCCCGCGAGCCGGACTTGCGCCGGCGCGCACGTTCGCGCTGAGCGCCGTGTGCGGCACGGCACTCGCCTTGCTCGCCTCGCCGCGACCTACCGCGCTGGTGTTTCACACGCCGTCACTGCTGCACGTCCTGCTGGTCGCGTCTGCCGGCGTAGCGGTCGTCGTCGCCGAGCTTGGGGTGCGTCGTGGGGTCCGCCCTGCCCTGGCGCTTGCTCAGGGAGCTGCGCTCGCCGCGGGAGCGCTGGCGGCGCTGACAGCCGTGCTTTCGGGTCTCTGGCTGGCCGTGACCGATGGCCTCGCCTACGTCCTCCAGTCACGGACCGGATTCATGTCCGACGAGTCCCAGCCGCTCTTCGGCAACCTCACGACCGGGCTCGCGCTCGTCACCTGGCTCGCGCCCCTGGCGCTCGTCGGTGTGGTAGCCGGTGTCTCGCCGCGTCCGACGTCCCCGGCAAGAGTTGCGCTCGCAGCGCTGACCCTCCCGCTGTTGTTCCTGGCCTGCGTCCAGCTGCGCTTCGTCGTCGTCGCGACGCCGGTGCTCGCCGTCGCGGTCGCGCAAGGACTGGCGAGCCTCTGGCAGTGGACCTCCAGCCTTCGACAGACCGCGGGGGTCCATCGATTGGCGCACGTGCTCGCGTTCTGGGCCCTCACCGGTGCCGCGCTGGTCCCAAGCACCGAGCTCATCGCGACCGGCGCGCCCGTCCCCCCCGTCACGCGGTTGATGCGCGCTGCCGCCGAGGTCCTCGAGCGCGCGCCCCTCGCACAAGGCATGGGACTCCTCGCCCCCGGCCCCTACGGCCACCTGTTCAAGCTCTACGCCTCGGTCCCGACCGTCTGCGACAACTTCTGGGGTGACGCCGAGAGCGATGCCGCCCAGCGGCGTTGCCTGGAGCTCCTTTTCGCCGAAGGCACGGTCGAGGCAGCGCGTCTGCTGAGCACGCTGCGCATCGGCGCCGTGGTCATCCTGGCCCCGACGGTCACGCAGGTTCGCGCCGACGCGACGCGCCTGGGTCGCCCGGCTGAGCTGTGGGTCACCGCCGAGGGCCAGCTGACCGCCGCCTTCGCGGACACGCTCTGGGGTCGGCTCGCACGCTTTGGAGCCGACGCCCCAGCCGGTGCGGCCGGCCCGTATGGCCTTCAGCTCCTCGAACGTCTGAGCCTGACTCCGGCTGGGCGGAGTCGCATTCGCGCGTACGTCTATCAGCTGCCCGAGGCCCTTCCCGACGCCGCGCGCGCGGGTCACTGACGCAAATTGTCACCGCTCGAAGTGAAACCGCCGTGCGACGGCAGAAAACGGTGGTTCTGATTTGGGACCTGACCAACACGGCCTTCACGTCGCGCGTTCAGCGCCGAAAATCGGCTTGGCACGGGACGTGCTAATTAGGTCAGCGAGGGTCGGGTCAACCCGACAGTGGGGATCAACAGCGCGTTCGGGAGCGCGCATCAACGCAGGTGACACGGAAGGAAGGATCGATATGAAGATTTGGAAGAATCGCAAGGGCTTTACGCTGATCGAGCTCATGATCGTGGTGGCCATTCTCGCCATCCTCGCAGTCGTGGCCGTGCCAGCATTCATCAAGTACATGCGCCGCGCGAAGACGACAGAGGCCATCGACGAGATCGACAAGCTCTACAAGGCGTCGTCGACGTACTACGCGACCCCGCAGGTCGAGAAGGGCACCGGCAAGAAGATC
>SXOX01000282.1 GCA_005776585.1 Pseudomonadota bacterium
CCGAGGTCTTCACCAACCGCCCCGGCAAGTACGTCAAGCTCGAAGACACCATCAAGGGCTTCAAGGCCATCGTCGCTGGCGAGCTCGACCACATCGGTGAGTCCTACTTCTACATGAAGGGCGGCATCGAAGAGGTCATCGAGGCGTACGAGGCGGACAAGAAGGGAGCGCAGTAGACCATGGCCCTCTCGCTGGAAATCGTTACCCCCGTGGGCCAGAAGCTCCGGCAGCCGGCCGCCGACGTTACGGCACCCGGCGTGCTCGGCGAGCTGGGCATTCTGCCAGGGCACATCCCCATCCTCACCGCGCTCGACATCGGGCGGCTCACCTTCAAGCTGCCGGGCACCGGCCAGCAGGTGCTGGTCGTCAATGGCGGCTTCATGGAGGTCGAGCACGACAAGGTCGTGGTGATCACCGAGACGGCCGAGCTCGCAAGCGACATCGACGCCGACCGCGCGCGCCACGCGCTCGACCGGGCCGAGCGTGAGCTCGCGAAGCTCGAGTCCGGCACCGCCGCCTTCGAGCAGACGCTTCGCGCCAAGAAGCGCGCCGAGGTTCGGCTCAGCGTCGCGACGCAAGGGTAGCCCTTTCCCGCCGCGTTCCGTTCGCCGTTCAGCCAAATCCACGTTGACTTGTGGATTTTCCGGCCTTATCCACGCCTTGATGTTCTTTCGACGCCATTTGAGCGACGTGTTGCTCTCGGGTGCCTCCAACGACAAGGTCCGTCTTCTCTTCGGCGCGCGTCAGACCGGGAAGACAGCGCTGCTCGCGCACCTGCTCGCCGGGGCCGAGACGGCCAGCTTCAACCTCCAGGACTCGTCGTTGCGCCGGCGCTTGGAGTCCGATCCATCGAGCTTCAGCCGCGAGGTCCGCGCACTGCCACGGGCGACGCGTCACGTCCTGGTCGACGAGGTGCAAAAGGTCCCAGCGCTGCTGGACGAGATTCAGGATCTCTACGATGCGGATCCAACCCGGTACCAGTTCTTTTTGACCGGCAGCTCCGCACGTCGGCTCCGCACGCATTCGTCCAACCTCCTTCCTGGTCGAAGTCATGTGTATAGCATCTATCCGATCAGCCGATGGGAGACCGACACCCACCTCGCGGACTCATGGCCGTGGTCCCAGGCCGCCACTCCCTGCGACGATCCGCCGTTTCCGGCTCAGGGGCTCGAGCGCATGCTCGTCTACGGTGGACTTCCAGGCGTTCGACAGGAGAACCCTGACTCCGCACCACGCACGCTCGAGGCGTACGTCGAAAATTACGTGGAAGAGGAGATCCGCCGCGAGGCGGCCGCGCGCGATCTGGGCGCCTTCTCCACGTTCTTGCGGCTCGCGGCCTTCGAGGCCGGGCGCACCATCAATCTCGCTCACCTCTCGCAAGAGACAGGAATTGCCGCAACGACCGTCCGGAACTTCTACCAGGTGCTCGTGGACACGTTCATCGGTCACTGGATGGAGCCTTACTCGCGGCCCGGGCGGAAGCGGCTCTTGAGTACGCCCCGGTTCTATTTCTTCGACCTCGGGGTGCGCAACGCGGCGGCCAGGCTGGCCCTGGATGACCGATTGCTCGACTCGGGCTCCGGCCCTCTCTTCGAGCAGTGGGTGGCTCTGGAGCTGTTGGCGCGCGCCGGGTACCGCGGTCGTTCTCATCGCGTGAGCTTCTGGCGAACGAAGAACGGCGCAGAGGTCGACTTCGTCTATGAGGCGCCCCGTGAGGACGTGCCCATCGAGGTCAAGTGGACGTCCCGGCCGCGACCCGGCGATGCACGGCATGTCGAGACGTTCCTCGATCTGTACCCGGAGCGCGCCCACCGCGGTGTGGTCATCTGTCGCGTGGAGCAGGTGCAGCAGCTCACCGATCGCGTCGTGGCTTTGCCCTGGTCTGCGCTCTGAGGGAGTGGGCGCGGAGGCGCGCCGTGCCAACGTGGGCGGACACCTGTCGTTCCTGTCGATCCCGACGAGACATTGAAGTTCTCTTCGAATCGTGCCGATGTATACTCCCGGAACGGAGGGCAGGCATGGGGCACGATTGGCGAGTCACGGCGACGCTCATGGGCATCGTCGCTGCGCTGGGCTGCGGGGTGAATGAGTCACTCAACGGGCAGGCATCGAATGACGCGCCGGGTGGCCAGGCGGTCGACGGTCTGACCGCCCCACCGCAGGGCGCGGGGCCCCGGCTTCGCGGCACGGTCTCTCTCGGGCGGCCGGTTTCGGTCGCGACGGTGACGCTGCGGGCGCTGGATGGGACTACCATCGCGTCCTCGGCAGCGCAGACCAACGCCGACGGCGCCTTCGATCTCCGCGTAACGGCGCCGCTCGCGGGCGGGCTCATCATCGTTCAGGCCGGAGGCACCACCGCCACCTACCGCGAGCTGACGGACGGGGCACAGCGCACCTTCGACGCCGACGACACCCTCTCCACCGTGGTCCTCGTGGAGGGTCAAGACGTCCTCGGCGTGCAGGTCAACGCCATCACGACGCTCGTCACCGCGCTCATGCGGGCCTACGCGGTGAGTCAGCCGAACCCCGTCTCGCTGGCCAATCAGCGCCTCGCGCTCCATGTCCTGCGCCCCGCCGGCTACGACCCGGCGACCACGCCCGTCGTCGATCTCAGCGCCGGCCCATCGGGGTGGCCCGCGGGGAAGACCGCGCAGGGCCTGCTGCACGCGGGCCTCGCCGGTATCGCGCGCACCATGACCCAGGAGCTCGGCGCCACGGTCGCGACGATCGACCTCGTGCAGGCGCTGGCCGTCGATCTCCGGGACGGCGTCTTCGACGGCAAGCGCGTCGACGGGAGCGTGGCGCTGTTGGCTGGCAAGCCCCTGCTCGACGCCGACACGACGCGCGGCAGGCTGGCGGCCGAGACCGACCGGCTCGTGTCCGACCCCGCCTGGAACCGCTCGGGCCTCACCTACGACCAACTTGCGGACGACACTGGCTTCTACACGCTCGTCTCGACCGACGACGGGCCGCTCTATCCTCCGGGCCCGGTCCGACGCTATGACGCCCGACCCCCGACGGTGACGTTCACGGCACCCGAGGCGGAGTCGTGGCAGTCGGGCCCCTTCACGGTATCGGTTCTCGTCAAGGACGTCTCGCCGCTCCAGTCCATCGTGTTGCTCGAGCCGGTCGCTGGCGCGGGCATCCCCACGCTCGACCTCGCGACCGGGACCCTGAGCGTCACCATCGACCCCCACGTGCTGACCGACGGCCCTCTCCCGCTCGTGGCGCGTGCGACCGACGTCTCCAACAATGCGGCCGACGCGTCGCGGGGCGTTCGGCTCGACACGACCGCGCCTCTGCTCACGGCGTCGTTTCCCGCGCTCTTCGCCAGCGCGGACACGCCCGTCACGGGCCTGGCCTCCGATGACGGCAGCGGCCTGGCGCTGCTGGAGGTCACCAGCGCCGGGACGACCGCCGTCGTGACGGTGCAGCCCGATGGAACCTTCACTCACGTCCCGAGCGTCGCGCCCGGCGTCAACGTCGTGACCGTGCGCGCCAAGGACCTGGCCGGCAACGTGACCGAGCGCCAGCTCGCCGGCACCTACGATCTCGCCGTGCCGACCATCCAGGTCATCAGCCCGGCGCCCGGCAGCTTCGTGGGACCGTCGCCCGTGACCCTCGTCCTCGCCGTGGCCGACGCGTCGGGGGTCGCGTCCGTCGAGGCGACCGTGGGCCAAGACACCACACCCGGAGCGCTCAGCGACGGCGTTTGGACGGTCACGACGACCCCGCCGGGGGCGGATGGGCCGTTCGAGGTGACGGTCAAGGTCCTCGACGGCGCCGGAAATCCCACCGAGGCGACCTTTCCTTACGTGCGGGATGGGACCCCGCCGGCGTTCGCGTCGGTGCTCGTCACCGGTGGCTCGACGACCAACGAGACGACGTTTGTGGCCACAGCGCAGGCGACCGTCGTGGCGACGGTCGTGGACGGCGGTGGGAGCGGGGTGAGCTCGGTGTGCTCGACCTCGCCGTGCGACGGGCAGAAGGGGCTCGGCGACGTCTGGACGGTGGTCGTGCCGGCCCCCGGAGACGTGACCCTGCTCGCAACTGACGGCGTTCAGAACATGGGGACGGTCGCGCTCCACCTGGTGCGCGACGAGACGCCGCCAAGCTGCGTGCTGAAGAACTGGGTTGGAGCGGCGACCCAGCTTCAACAGGTGCTCTTTGAAGCGACACTTGACGACGGGAGCGGCTCGGGCACGGCGTCGGCGGCCTACACCGTCGACGGCCAGGCGAACGTCACGGTCGCCGCTATGAGCGGCATGGGCGCTGCACTGCTGACCCTGCCGGAGGGGCCCCATCAGGTGAGCGCGACCTGCGCCGACGCCGTCGGCAACGTCGCGACGTCGAACGTCGTGAACGTGACGGTGGACCTCACCGCGCCCAAGCTCAGCGCCATCACGCCGGCCGCCAACGCCTGGGTCGGCGACCTCGTGACGCTGACGTTCACCGTCGAGGACCTGAGCGCGTTGATATCGGTCACCGTCGCCGGGCAGGGCTTCTCGAGTGCGGCCAAGCCCAACGCCAACGGCAGCTACAGCGCGACATTCACGGCGCCGTCGGCCGCGACGTTCGTCGTGGATATCACGGCGGTCGACGCCGCGGGACACACGACCGTCGTGCAACACGCGTTGAAGCACGACCTCGCTCCGCCCGTCTTGGGCGCGATCGTGGCCAAGAACGGCGTGAAGGCCGGCGCGACGACCTACGTGGCAGGGAGCCAGGTGCTGCTGGAGGTAACGGCGACGGACGCCGAGAGCGGCGTGGCGTCGGTGTGCGTCGGAGCGGTGTGCGATACGTCCGCGGCCGGCGGCTATGTCGTCACCGGGCCGGTCGGCGTGTCGCTGGCCGCGCTCGTCGTCACGGTAACCGACGGCGTCGGGCGCACGGCGTCGAAGACGCTCGAGGTCGTGCAGGACACGACGCCGCCGACGTGCGCGGTGAGCGTGCCGGATGGCGGCTTCTGGTTTGCCAAGACGCCCGTGACGCTGTCGGGCGCGACCGCGGATGGCGCGGGTGTCGGCGGGATTCTGGTGACCGCCGCATCGGGAGTCGTGACGACGATGGGCGGCGTCCAGGGCGCCGGGTGGGCGGCGAGCTTGGCGCTCAAGGCCGACGACGCGTCGGATGTCGTCGTGACGTGCACCGACGCGCTCGGGAATGCGGCAGAGGCGCTGGTGAAGGTGTACGTGGATACGAAGCCGCCGGACCTTGGGTTGGCGACGACGAAGTTCCAGGACGAGGCGACGAAGGAGGCGTCGTGGGATGGCACCGCAGTCAAGTACTTGCCTGAAATTGCGCCTGCAATCTCGCTTCCAAACTCTTGTGAGCCTGCTGGGTCGGGAGTCTTCGACTGCAAGGTGGCTTTCTCCAAGTACACGTCCTTGTTGGCTTGGCCGAGTGGCTCGACGGTGGCCACCCAGAACTCCCCAGTGTTCCTTCCGAAGGCCAATGACAATGGCAGCGCCATCCCCGAGTCCGAGATCGCGCTCGACTACCAGTTCCAGCGCGTCGACGGGACGCCCCTCATGGCCTATCGCGCCGTGCCCACCATCGAGGGCAAGCGGCAGGTGCCCATCGCGGTCCCGTTCTTGACCGACGAGAGCCCGGCGGCGTTCCAGTGGGCGACGACCAAGCTCCCCGCCCGGATCGCCATCCGCGCGACCGACCGCGCCAAGAACAGCACGACGGTCACCTGGAAGTTTGCGATGAGCCTGCGCGCGCCCCCGGTGTTCCTCGAAGACGTAGCCTCGAACGGCAAGCTGCCGAACGCCAACGCCTTCGCGCTGACTGACGCGAACGCCGTCCAGCTGTTCGGTAGTGGCGGACCCCTCGCGCCGTGGGGTGGACCGACCGTCGCCCGGTTTCGGGTCTTCAATCCGCATCCCGTCGGCACGGCGCTGTCGTTCACCTCGACGACGACGCTCAAGGTCACGTTCTCGGGCCAGCGGGCCTTTCTCCGGACTCAGCTGAAGACGGTGCCCTACGACGACTCCAAGAGCGCCTGCAAGTTCGCGCACTGTCTTGACTACGAGAACTGGGTCAGCTGGGCCGCCAAAGGGCCCAGCTATTGTGCCCCCGAGGTCTCGCCGGAGACGACGAAGCTCGAGACCGTACTTGCGGCCGACCTGCGGCTCTATGCCAAGCAGGGCGATACCGCTGCGCTCGTCCCCACCGACGCCGGCTATGTGGTGCTCGCCGCGGGAGCTGAGGCGGTGCTTGCCGTCGTCATGCAGTCGAACGGCACCTGTCTTCTTGCCGCTCCCAGTGCGGTCAACTGGACGCCCAAGGGCGGCTCCCAGGCCAAGACGAGCTACACCTACGTCGCGCCTGAGGCCATCCCGACGTGTGCTCTGCCTGCATTCCCCTCGCAGAAGGACACGACCGTGAGCAACGCCCATACGTGGGAGTGTACTGAGTCCACCTACGCCTCGGCGAAGGTCGTCACCAAGGTCGACGTCGCGCTCGACAAGCCGACGAGCGGCGGGCTCAAGATCGCCTTCGCCTTCAAGGTCCCAACGTTTACGGCGCAGTCGACCTCGTCGAGCACCATCAAGCCCGTCGCCTGGTCAACGGCTAGCGAGGCCTTCTCGTCGCTCCCCTACCATTACCAGTAGCGCCGAAGTTGGCGCAGCTGGTGCGCCGCGAGTAGAGTTGACACCCAATGGGGGTCGCCATGAGACGAGGTCATTCACGCGCCGGGTGGGCGGTAGTCATGGGGCTGCTCGGGCTGGGCTGTGGTTCCGCGGAGTCCGGTCGGACGCCGACGGCGCTCGAGGTGAGCTTCGACCCGACCGTGAGCGGGCTCGGCGTGGCGACTGTTCAGGCCGCGGTCGACACCGTGGTGATGCGCATTGCCGCCGAGTCGGCCATGAACGTGGCGCAGGCCAAGCAGCTTAGCGAGCTGCCCGGGAAGACGGTGGCGGCGAAGTCGGTGAGCTTCGACGACGACAAGGCCGGGCTCGGCGCGACGACCGTGCAGGCCGGCCTCGAGAAGG
>SXOX01000283.1 GCA_005776585.1 Pseudomonadota bacterium
CCACACGACCGCAATGCTCGAAGGTCGCTTCAAGGCAATTTGTCCGTACGTGAGCGCCATCGTCGTGCACGGCAACAATCGCAACTTCTGCTCGGCGCTCGGGACTGTGGTGGAAGAGGACATCAAGCTCGCTCTGTCGGTAGCCATCTCGCCTTCTTGCGGTCGGTGATGCGCAGAAAGCCGTCCGCATCGACCTCGCCAATGTCCCCGGTGTGGAGCCAGCCCTGCGCGTCGAGCGTCTCGGCCGTCGTCTCGGCCAGGTTCCGATACCCGCGCATGTTGCCCGGCCCGCGGATGAGGATCTCGCCGTCCTCAGGGGCGAGCTTGAGCTCGGTGCCCGGGACCGGGTGACCGACCGTGCCGAAGCGGAACTTGGTCGGGCGGTTCACGAAGCTCGCCGCTCCCGACTCGGTCAGCCCGTAGCCCTCGCAGATGAGGATATCGGCGGCATGGAAGAACTCGGCCATGTCCCGCGACAGAGGGGCCGAGCCCGAGATGAAGAACTTCACCTTGCCGCCAAAGCGCGCCTTGAGTTTGGAGAACACGAGCTTGTCCGCAATCCGGTGCTTGAACGCCAGGAAGCCGCTGGGCTCCTGGCCATTCTGCCGCAACCGGCTGACCTCGCGCCCGACGCCGAGCGACCACTGGAAGATCTTGTACTTCAAGGGACTTCCAGCCTTGGCGCCCGCGATGACCTTGTTGTAGACCTTCTCGAAGATGCGCGGCACAGCGGCAATGAACGTGGGCTGAATGACCGCCAGGTTCTCGACGAGCTTCTCGATGCGGCCATCGATCGCCGTCATGAAGCCGATCCGGATCTGGGCGGCCTCCAGCACCTTGCCGAAGCTGTGGGCGAGCGGCAGCCAGAAGTACTGGATGTCGTCCTTGTTGAGCAGCCCAATCGCGTCGATGGCCCCGCCCTCATAGACCCAGCACTCGTGCAGCAGCTCCACACCCTTGGGCCGACCGGTCGTACCCGAGGTGTAGATGAGCGTGGCGAGGTGGTCCTTGCGGACCTCGGCGATGGTCGCCTCATACGCGCCCGGGTTGGCGGCGTGCCACGCGGTCCCGGCCTTCTCGAAGTCGGCGAGCGTGGTCACGAAGCCGTCGCTCGAGGCCGTTCCGTCGAGCGTGATGATCTTCTTGAGCGCCGGCAGCTGCGCGCGCTGGCTCAGGACCTTCTGCACCTGCTTGTCGTCCTCGACGAAGATGGCGGCCGTGTCGCTGTCAGCCAAGATGTACTGGCACTCGTCGGCCGTGCTGGCCGGATAGACGGTCGTCGTCGCGCCACCGGCACACAGGATGCCAAGGTCGCACAGGATCCAGTCGTAGCGCGTCTGACTCAGGATCGCAGCGCGCTGCTCGATCGCTAGGCCGAGCGACCGCAGTCCACCTGCGATAGCCTTGACCCGTGCGCCAGTCTCGGCCCACGTCTTGGTCTCCCACGTCACGCCCACGGGGTACTTGAACGCTGGCGCGTCCGGGGTCGTCGTGATGCGATGCAGGAACATCTCGGGCACGCTGTTGAAGTCAGCCATGGGTCCTCCGCCACGTTGAAAAAGGGACGAGTGCGGGCGCGACCTTAGCCGCGAAGCTCGGGGTCGGTCAACGCCGCAGCAGCGGGTGCCTCAGCGAGCCCCGCAGTACTGACCGGTGAAGTGCCCGGACACGACGACGTGAGGCTCTCCCGAGACGATGTGCGCCACATGCACCACGCCGCTGACAGGCGCATTGCGCTTGGTCTCGAGCGCGTCGAAGCTCAGGTGAAAGACCTGTGCGTCGCCGAGATCCTTCTGCTGGTGGACGAGGCGCGGCACGAGGCCTCGGCCCACGATGGGCTTGGCGTCCCGGTCCATCGGCACGCGCAAGACGGTGTCGATGGTGCCCATGCTGGCGCAGGACGCCTTGGGGGTCGCGGTGATCCCCAGAACGAGCGTGGTCGGGTCGTTGCGGTCCTGTGTGACCAGCACCGCCGCGACCGGAAGCTGGCGCCCCTCGACGTTGTAGGTGAGCGGCGTCCCCGAGGCGCGCACCTGGAAGGTCGCCTCAGCGCCTCGACAGCCCAACAGCTGCGCGTCCCCCGCGTTGGGAGCGCTGCCCAACTGGACGACTGCGTCCTTGGCCTCCGTCAGCCCCTGACGCGCGACGGCCCGACACAACGCGCCCGAGTATGGACGGTGCGACTCGGCCAAGAGCTTGCCCAAGACCCACTTCTTCCACTCCGCCGCGGGGAGCCGGCTCAGCGCATCGACCGCGACGTTCACGTCGGGTCCTGTGGCCTTTTCCAGAAACGCCAGGAGCGGCGCGACGAGCTTTGGCGTCGTGAGCTTCTGCGCGTGGACGAGCACCGTGCGCTCGAGCCCGCCGTCTGCGGCAACGACGCCGGCCACGAGCAGCTCGTCGAGGCTCGGGTCCGTGGACCTCAGGAGCGCGTCCCGCAGCGTCCGCTTCTGTTGATCGGTGCCCTTCTGGAGCATGTCCTTGACCTGATCGAGCTCGACGGGCAGGCGACTCGCCAGCTGGTCGCGCTCGGGGCAGACGTTGTCTCCGCGCCGGCAGCGCTGCTCGGCGGCGCGGACGAGCACGAGGAAGCCCTCCTCCGGTCCCGGCAGGAGCTTGGCCGGCGGGACCCAGACGGGATCGTCGGCCAACGCGGCGGTCGGAGCTGCCGGCGCGCTCGGAGCGGTGCTCCCGGACGCGAGCGTGGGCGCCCCGGAAGCGCCGCTCGGACCATCAGGCCCCTCACCCTCGGGACCACTCGGGCCATTGGGACCGCCCGGACCATTCGGATCGTTGGGATCGTGCCGTTCATTGGGACCACCCGGACCACCCGGGCCATTGCGGTCGTGTGGGCCACCGGGGCCCTGCTCGGGATCCTGAGGCTTCTTCTTGCAGCCCGAGATGGCTACCGACAGAGCGAGGGTGAGGACGAAAGCGGCGGGTCGAAGCATGCGCCGGATGAAACCCGGCGCGCGAGGGGAAGTCAATCGCGCCCGTGGCGACTACTTCTTCGGCTTGTAGACGTTGTCACGCGCGGCGGACGTCCCGTAGAAGCTGTCCTCGCCGCCAATGGCGTTCATCTTCGTGAGGATGGACTGCCAGGTCGACACGCCGCCCTTCTCGGGGCTGGCCGAGAGCATGGCGACCGCGGTCGACGTGATCTGGTTCATGATCGCGAAGGGCGTCTCGATGACGTTGGAGACGAGGTCCACGTTGGCCGCCAGCTTCTTGCCGTCGAGGATCGGCTTGACGTAGTACTCATATCCCAAGCAGCCGTTGTACAAGAAGATCTGATACTTGGACGGATCCTTGTAGATCTGCGGGCTGGCCCAAAAGTCCGATCCGCCCAACATGGAGTGCCCGTTCCACACGATGACCTCGTTGGCGTTGACCGCATCATAGAAGCTCTGGACGTTGGCGTAGTCGCCGAGGCCCTTGAACTCGCGCGGCGAGAAGATCGTCACGTTGGTCGTAAAGCCCTTCTTGGTCCGCTCGTAGCGCAGGCCCTTGGGTGCGGCGACCTTCTTGAACCCCGCCGTGGTGAGCGACGTCTCGAAGCGACGCGTGAGGTAGAAACCGTAGTCGCTCTCCGAGTAGTTGTCCTCCACCTGGCCCCAGAACACGACGATGTCGAGCTTCTTGTCCGCCCACAGCTTGTCGTACTCGGGGTAGACCGTCTTGCCCTTGGGCAGGAGGTTCGTGATGGTGGCCTTGGCCTTCTGGAGCTTGGCCTTGCAGCCCGCCTTCTCGGGAGCCCACACGTACCAGTAGACCGAGCTGCTGGCCGTGATGTGGCCCTCCTCGGCGCACGCGTTGCCCACGTCCGACATCAGCGTGCCGGGGTTGAGCGGGACCGTGGCCTCGAAGACCTTGCCATTGGCGAGGCCCTTGGACGAGGCGTGGAGGAAGACGGCATTGACGCGCGTGAGGCGGAAGCGCTTGGCCGCGTCCCGCTCGGCCTGCGTCATGGTACCCCAGGACTTCCAGGCCGTGCCGACGAGCCACTCGACCTGCTTCTCCCCATCCGCGTAGTCCTCGGCCAGCGACTGGATGTAGAGGTCCGAGTTCTGCCGGAACCACGTGAGCGCGAACTGACCCACCTCGAGCGGCGCGCGGTCGCGGGCGTAGGACGTGGCCTCCACCTCGGCCTCGATGGTGAGCTCGGCCTCGCGGCCGTCCAGGCTGGTGATGTAGCCCGTGTCTTCCTTGCCGTCGTTGGCCTCCTCGGCGAACTGCTCGGCGCTGAGGAAGGCGTTGTCCTCGTTGTCCGTGGTCTGATCGACGAGGTCAGAGCCCGCGCACGCAAGCGCGCTGGTGGCCAGAGCCGCGAGGGCCAGGCGGGAGGTGTGGTACAGCTTCATGAACGTCTCCTTGGAGGGGTTTCGATGCGCGCGGGAACATAAGCGAACAACTGACAATACGGTAGAAGAAAAACTTGGAGTCCGCTTGTTTCCAGTACGTTCGCGGTGCTAGAAGCGGCCCATGGTCGACTTCAACCTCAGCTCCGAACAGCGCCAACTCCAACAGCTCGCCCGCGACTTCGCTCAGAAGGAGGTCGCGCCACGCGCGCATCACCACGACGAGACGGGCGAGTACCCCCGCGAGCTCCTGAAGAAGGCCTGGGAGCTCGGTCTCATGAACGTGCACATCGAGCCCGACTACGGCGGCCTGGGTCTCGGGACGTTCGAGGGCTGCCTCATTTCCGAGGAGATGGGCGCCGCGTGCTCCGGCGTCGGCACCGCCATGGACGCCAACGCACTCGCCGAGGGCCCTCTGAACGTCGCCGCCAACGCCGAGCAGAAGAAGCAGTTTCTCGAGCCCATGACGCGCGAGTTCCAGCTCGCCGCCTACTGCGTCACTGAGCCCGGTGCCGGTTCGGACGTCGCAGGCCTCCGCACGACCGCCACGCGGCACGGCGACGACTACGTGCTCAACGGCCAAAAGATGTGGATCACCAACGGCGCCGTCGCCGACTGGTACTTCGTCCTCGCCTACACCGATCGCGACAAGGGCCACAAGGGCATGACCGGCTTCATCGTGCCGCGCAGCCTGCCCGGCATCGTCGTCGGCAAGAAGGAAAAGAACATGGGCCAGCGGTGCAGCGACACGCGCGGCATCACGTTCGAGGACGTCGTCGTGCCGGCCAGGTATCGCCTCGGCGACGAAGGCCAGGGCTGGCGCATCGCGATGGCGGCCTTCGACCATACGCGACCCATGATTGCGGCGCTCGCCACCGGGGTAGCGCGCTGCGCCATGGGGCACTGCGTACGCTACGCGAAGGAGCGCAAGACGTTTGGCGTGCCTATCGCCGAGCACCAGGGCATCGCGTTCATGGTCGCCGAGATGGCCCGCGACATCGAGGCCGCCCGCCTGCTCACCTGGCAGGCTGCGTGGGCCATCGACCAAGGCAAGCGCAACACGCGCGAGGCGGCCATCGCGAAGCTGTTCGCGGCCGACATGTGCATGCGCGTGACGACCGACGCCGTCCAGATCTTTGGCGG
>SXOX01000023.1 GCA_005776585.1 Pseudomonadota bacterium
CATCTTCGAGGACGGTACGGACCTGTATTGGGCGCGCTCGCGTGTCGCCGAGCGGCTTCAGAGCCTCGGGACCGCGCTGCCGGCCGGCGTCAAGCCCGCCATGGGACCCGACGGCACCGGCGTGGGCTGGGTCCTAGAGTACGCGCTGGTCGATCGGACCGGCCACAGCTCACTGGCCGACCTGCGCGCCATCCAGGACTGGGACCTCAAGCGCGCGCTCGAGAGCGTCCCCGGGGTCGCCGAGGTCGCCACCATCGGCGGCCTCGCGCGCGCCTGGGAGGTGACGGTGGACCCGTGGGCGCTCGTGTCCAAGGGCATCGGCATCGATCGGGTGGTCGCCGCCATCCGATCGGCCAACACCGACGCCGCGGGCCACGTGCTCACGCAAGGCGACCACGAGCTCATGCTGCGCGGTCGCGGGCTGCTCCAGACCCGCGCCGATCTGGCCGCCGTCGCGGTCCCCGGCATGAAGCCCACCGATCCCCCGATTCGAGTCGACACGCTCGGCCCCGTCGGCCTCGCCGCCGCGAGCCGGCGCGGCATCGCGGAGCTCGACGGCGAAGGGGAGGTCGTCGGTGGCGTCGTCATCGCCCGTGCCGGCGAGAACGCCCTCCAGGTCATCGAGCGCGTCAAGGAGCGCCTCGACGCGCTGCGCTCGACGCTCCCCGCCGGCGCGGAGCTCGTTCTCACCTACGATCGCTCGACCTTCATCGGCGAGGCCATCGACACGCTCCGCACCGCGCTCCTGGAGGAGCTGGCCGTCGTCTCGCTCGTCATCCTCATCTTCCTGATGCACGTCCGCAGCGCGCTCGTCGTGTGCATCACGCTCCCGCTGGCCGTGCTGGCGAGCTTCATCCCCATGCTCTTTCAGGGGCTCGGCGCCAACATCATGTCGCTCGGCGGCATCATCGTTGCCATTGGCGATATGGTGGACGGCGCAATCGTCCTCGTCGAGAACGTCCACAAACGCCTGGAGCCGTGGCACGCCGCCGGCGAGCCGGGAGGCAAGGTCGAGCGCCGGCGCCTCGTGACGCTCGCCATGCAAGAGGTCGCGCCGAGCCTCTTCGGCTCGCTGCTCATCCTCACCGTCGCGTTCCTCCCCGTTCTGGCGCTCGAGTCCGCCGAAGGGCGCCTCTTTGGACCGCTCGCCTGGACCAAGACATGGTCGATGGGCTTCGGCGCCGTCCTCGCCGTCACGATCGCGCCCGCACTGGTCGCGCTGCTCGTGCGCGGCCGGCTCGTGCCCGAGTCCCAGAACCCGCTCAACCGGTTGCTGGTCTGGCTCTACACCCCCGCCGTGCGTTGGGTGGTCCGACACCGCTGGCTGGTCATGGGCCTCGCCGCCGCGCTCGTCGCCTTCACGGTGCCGGCGCTGCTGCGGCTCGAGTCCGAGTTCATGCCGCCGCTCGAGGAGACGGACCTGCTCTACATGCCGACCTCGCCTCCGGGCATGCCCGACGACGTCGCGGTCACCACGCTCCAGACCATGGATCGCATCATCAAGGGCTTCCCGGAGGTCCAGCACGTCTTTGGCAAAGCGGGCCGCGCGGAGACGGCGACCGATCCCGCGCCCTTGGCCATGTTCGAGACCGTGATTCAGCTCAAGCCACGGTCGGAGTGGCCCGAGGGCGAGACGCTCGACCAGCTCAAGAAGAAGCTCGACGCGGCGCTCGCGTTTCCCGGCATGCCCAACCTTCTGTGGATGCCGGTCCAGACGCGGACGGAGATGCTCGCGACCGGCGTGCGCGCCAACCTGGGCATTCAGGTCTATGGCAGCGACCCCAAGGCCATCGAGGCCGCGGGAATCGCTGTCGAGCGGGCCCTGACGCCGCTGCGGGGCACGGCGAGCGCCTACGCCGATCGCGAGACGGGCGGCTTCTACCTCGATGGCACCATTCGCCGTGACGTCGTCGCGCGGCTCGGGCTCTCCGTCGACATGGTGGCCATGCTCCTCGAGGCGGCCGTGGGAGGGATGCCCATCGCGGAGGCGTCGGTCGGTCGCACGCGGATCCCCATCGCGGTGCGCTTTCCGCGCGACTGGCGCACCGATCCCGATCAGCTCGCGCGCATCCCGGTGCCGCTCATGGGCAAGGGTGTCGTCCCGCTGGGCACACTCGTCGAGTTCAAGTCCACCATGGGCCCCATGATGATCCGCAGCGAGGCTGGGAAGCTGCTCGGCACCGTGATCGTCGGCGTGGACGAGACCGTGCGCACGGTCCCCGACTATGTCGCCGAGGCCGAGCCCATCGTGCGCGCCCTCGACCTCCCGAGCGGGGTCCACGTCGTGTTCTCAGGCACCTACCAAAGCTACGAGCGCGCGAAGGCGCGGCTCAGCATCGTCATCCCCGTCACGCTGGCGCTGGTCGTGCTGCTCTTGCTCGTGACCACGGGCTCCCTGGCGGAGACGGGCATCGTGCTCCTCGCCGTGCCGTTCTCGCTCGTCGGCGCCGTCTGGCTCGTGTGGTTTCTGGGCTACAAGCTCTCGGTCGCGGTCGTCGTCGGAATGATCGCGCTCGCGGGTCTCGACGCAGAGACCGGCGTCGTCATGCTGCTGTACCTCAAGCTCTCGCATCGCCGGCACGCCGACGAGGGCCGGCTCGTCACGCACCGCGATCTCATGGCCGCCATCGTCGAGGGCGCCGCGCAGCGCATCCGACCGAAGCTCATGACCGTGTTGGTCAACGTGGTCGGGCTCGTCCCCGTGCTCTTGAGCACCGGCATCGGCTCCGACGTCATGCGCCGCATCGCTGCTCCGGTGCTCGGCGGTGTGGTGACGTCGTTTCTGCTGGAGCTGCTCGTCTACCCGGCCATCTTCGCGGCTTGGAAGGGCTTCTCGACGGTCGGCGAGCGCACCGGCGCTCCGCTGCGCGTACCATCATGATGGACTCCCGTTCCCGCGCTGTGGCACCGTGCTCGCCGCGCGCGAGCGCCCAGCCCGTGGAGGTGCACTTGAGCTGGAAATGGATGGCGTTCTCGTTCGTTGGACTGCTGGGCTGCACCGCGGGGACGTCGGGTGGAGGGCTTGGGGACGTCGCGCCAATGGACGTGAGCTCGGGCGCGCCTGACGTGCCGGCGGCCGCCGCCGTGGAGACCGCGAGCCCGCCCGCCGCCACGTGCACCGACACGCTCAAGAACGGCGACGAGACCGACGCCGATTGCGGCGGCGCCAAATGCCCTGCCTGCGCGCTCGGCCGCGCATGCAAGGTCGATGGCGACTGCGCCACCGGGAAATGCAAGGCGCAAGGCTGCGTCAAGCCGCTCGGTGCACTGATTGGCACCGGTGACGGCACGCCCACGTCCGTGACGCTCACGGTCATCGAGACCACGAAGCTCAACGACCCGGCCGACCTGGAGTTCGATCCCAAGGAGCCGACGCGGCTCTGGGTCGTCAACCGCAAGACCGACGCGCTCACCCTGATTACGCACCCCGGCACGCCGCAGCAGACGACGCAGGCGTTCCTGGACTTCAGCATGCACTTCCTCGAGGAGGTCGTGTCCCTGTCGTTCAGTGGGTCGGGGGTATTCTCGACCTGCGGCGATACGCGCAACACCTACGACGGTCTCGCGCTGCCGAACGATTTCATGGGTCCCGCCCTCTGGCCGGCCGACCCGGCCGACTACGCCAAGTACGGTCCTGACGCCTCCGCCGTGCACCTCGACATGCTGCACAACACGCCATACTGCATGGGCGTGCTCTCCGCGGGCGACAACGCGGTCTGGGTCGTCAACGGCCTGGGCGGGTCCCTCGATTGGTACGACTTCCGCGTGCCGCACCCTCATGGCACCGACAACCACGTCGATGGCACCAAGCGGCGCTATGCCGGCATCGGCCTCAAGCGGCTGGCGAGCGTGCCGAGCCACCTAGTCGCGGGCCCCGACGGCGAGCTCTACATCGCCGACGCGGGCAACGCTCGGGTCGTGCGCGTCGACACCGCCTCGAGCACGTACGCGGGGAAGAAGGCCACGTACCCCGACGAGCAGCCCATCGAGACCTACACGGGGAGCACTGTCACCGTCATCGTCGATCCCACGCTGGGCGTCGTCTTCGCGCCGTCCGGGCTCGCCCTGCACGAGGGCTACCTCTATGTCTCGGACTACGCCAATGGGCTACTGACGGCCTTCTCGTTGGACGGAAAGCGGCGTAATGTGCTCGACACGGGGCTTGGTGAGAAGGCGCTCGGTGGTCTCACGATCGGGCCGGACGGCCGGCTGTGGCTCGTAGACCGTGTCTCGAATCGCGTGTTGCGGCTCGACCCGTGAGGTCACGGGGCGAGCTCTTGTGTGACGAAGATGGAGGTTGGCCATGATGAAGAAAACGATGTCTACGTTGGGGGTGTGTGGCGTTCTGTTGGCCGCTTGTACGAGCGGGTCCTCGGGCGGCGGTGGCGACACGGCTCTGACCCCGATCGATACCGGCGCGCTCGATACCGGCGCGCTCGATTCCGGCGCGCTCGATACCGGCACCATGGCGGGCACGGCCGAGACGTCCCTCGCCGCCGATCCCGGCGGCGCCACGGGCACCGTCGATACGGCTGTCGATACTGCACTCGCGACCGATCCGGGCGGTCCTCCCAAGACACCCGAGGGCATCAAGGTCATGAGTACGTCGGGCTCCTACGTTGCCTACTTCACGGGCGCCGAGGCCGGCATCACGGCGGGCAAGATCCTCACGCTCGGGCTGACCGTCACCGTGGCCGATGGCGCCTTGGCTCCCGGGCTCGACTTCACGAAGGCCACGTTCATCCACACGCAGATGGGCCACGGGTCGGGAAAGATCCCAGAGACCGTCGAGACCGCTGCGGGTTCGTACACCGTAAAGAACGTCGCTGCCTCCATGGCGGGCACGTGGCGACTCACGTTGACGTTCGCTGGGACCGGCGCCTCGGATACGTTCGCCTATGACGTCGAGGTTACGAAATGAGACCGCTGCTCCTGGGCCTCCTCGTTGCCGCGTGCGCGACGCCCGACGAGCACGGCACCACCACGGGCGGGCACGAGACGGCGACCGTGACGCTGACGGCCGAGCAGGCCGCGTTCGGGTGCATGCTCATGGGCACCGGCGCGAGCACGCACGTCATGTGCAATCATGGCCACAGCATCTCGTTTCGCTCCGAGAACCTGTGGGAGCGCCATCGCGCGCTCGCCGCCAACGGTGTCGTCGAGGGGAGCGAGGCCGACCTCATGATGGCCGATCCCACGGGCCACATGGGCGCCGCCCTGCCCGAGCCGCTCACGCCGATGGTCCAAGCGCGCGTGGGTGAGCGACTGCGCATTCGCCTCGTGTCGTACGGTCCGCAGATTCACGACTTTCACGTGCACGGGCACTGGTGGAAGTCCGCCGACGGCCCCGCGGACGTCCGCGAGCTGCTGCCCGCGCAGGTCTACGACGGCGTCGAGTTCTTCGCGGGCGCCGGCGCCGAGAGTCCCGAGCCCCGGTCGGGTCCCGGTGATTGGATGTACCACTGTCATGTCGAACCGCACATCGCCTCGGGCATGTGGGGCGTCATGCGCGTGCGGCCTGCTGGCGCGACTGACGGGCTCGACGCCGCAGGACGGTACGCCCTCGAGCTGCCCACACCGCTCGGCGCCTCCGGTCAGACGATTGACGTGTTCGTCGCCGCCGTCGAGACCCCGCTCGCGATCGCGCGGGAGGTCCTGCCGGGCGCCAAGGAGCTGTCGACGGTCGAGCGCCTCGCCCGAATCTACGTGCCGCTGGCCGACCAGACCGCCTTCGACGCCGCAACAGCCAAGTCCGTGCGCGGGCTCCTGTCCACGCAGCGCGAGACCTGGCAGCCGTGGGCCTTGGTGCTGCGGCAAGGCACGACCGTAAAGGTGCACCTCAAGAACCTCCTGCCCGACGCGCCGGCCACGCTGCACCCCCACGGCGTCAAGACCGCCATCGGCAGCGACGGCACGACGCCCGAGAGCGTCGCGAAGCCGGGCGGTGGCGTGGTCACCTACGAGTGGACGGCCGACACCGCTGGGACCTGGCCGCTGCACGACCACGCGCGCACGCTGGAGAACCTTGGCCGCGGCCTCTTTGCGGCGCTGGTGGTGAAGTCGCCCGAGGACGAAAAGCGCATCACGCGCGACTACCTGCTGGTGTTTCACGACTACGACCACGACTGGTTCATGGGCTTCGAGCCCGGTGCCAGCGGTGGCGGCGGTCACTAGAGCTCGCCAGACTCGCGCATCCGCCCGGAGACGTCGGCGCAGGAAGTCGGCGACGGAAGAAGCGTCCGATCCCGGAAGCCGGTGCCGTGATGCCCGCTGGGGGTCGGCGCCTCGATCGCGGCACGCTGCCGTCCTTGGCCCGTGGAGTGCTCCTTGCTCGCTCTCCGGGCGGGCCCCCAGGACCCCACGGAGGTCAAACCGCGTCACTACGCCGCTTGCTGTTCCCCGAGGCCCCGGATCTTCCTGGCTCCGCCGCGTTGCTGCTCTTGCGGCTCGTCGGTGGCGCGGCCCTCGTCATTCACGGCTACGGGAAGATGAAGACGCCCCTGACGTGGATGGGCGACGATACGTGGGCCCCGGGCTTCCTTCAGGCGATCGCCGCCTTCTCCGAGTTCGGCGGAGGCATCGCGTGGCTCTTGGGGCTCCTCACGGTGCCGGCGTCCGTGCTGTTCCTCGGGACCATGGTCGTCGCCGTCAGCACGCACCTCAGCCGGGGAGAGCCATTCGTGGGTCCGGGCGGCGCGGCCTCTGAGCTCGCCGCGCTCTACCTGGCGGTGGCTACCGTCTTCATCGCGATGGGTCCGGGCCGCTTCGCGGTCGACTTCGTGATCACGCACCATCGCGCCAACGTCGGGCCGAGCCCGACTCGGAGGAGTCATGAGTCTCGACAAGAAGGAAACGATCGCTCCCACCGGTACGCCTGACGTCCGGATCCGTACCCAGCTCACCAAGCGCCTCGGCATGTCGGGTCGCGGCAACTGCGGCGCGGACACGGCGCCGGAGAGCTCGAAGGGGAGCGGCAAGGGCGCCCAGCACCATCGCAGCAACAAGGCCGGCAAGCCGCCCACGCCGAGCGCACCGCCGGCCGCGTAGCGGTGTCGCTTCCGCACACCGTCACCGACCACACTCACGAACTCTCATCGCCCTCGGCTTCGTCGTCCCAGGCGTCGATTCGCTCGAGCACACGTCGCTGTTCTTCGTCGTCCTGCTTGGCGTGGATGGCCAGTACGCAGGGGCCGCCTGTCTGGACGCGGTAGTAGACTCGGACCGGCTGAGCCGTCGAGTGATGCCGCAGCTCGCATAGTGCGCCGCGGTCGCGCGTGCCGTGAAGGGTCTTGGCGTCGCGTCGGCCCTCCGCGAGGTTGTACATGACGACCTGCCGCAGCCCGCGGGCGATGGCCCACTCGGCCGTACCGAGGTCGCGGCTGCGCTGCACGGCGTGGCGCCCGAGCCGCATTGGTAAGAAGTGACCCGAGCGCGGCGACACAGGTCCCGTCTCTGCCTCCCCTGCGCTGGGCGACCACAGGACCTCGGCGCAGAGATTCGAGATGCGCCCGTCGATGACCTCCCGCTCGGCGTCCGTCGCTGCAAGGAGGACCTCGCTGTAGAGGGCATCGACTCGCGCGCGGAGTTCGGAGTGCTGCCGCTCCATCAGCCGCGGCCGAAGCGCGTTCAGGGTGCTACCCGCCTCCTGACGCCAGCCAGTCGTGAGCGCGTCTCCGAGTGCGCACTCCGCCTTCGCGAGGACGGCGTCGAGCGTGCTGGAATCGCCGACCTCCAGAGCCGCGTCGAGGCTGGCCACGAGCCCAGAGCCCGCGCGCCCGACCACGCCGAGCCACTCGGTCGCCACGGCCTCCGCGTGCTGGCTGAGCCGCTCGGCGGCCCGTGCGTGCGCGTGTAGCGCCTTTCGATTGGGGAAGCGCGCCGCTCCGGGGCGGTTGAGGCGCCACCGAAGTGCCACCAGCGCCTCCTGGACGGCGTCCGGACCGGGCTCGACTGGAGCTGTCGGACGCTCGGGCCGTGGCGCAGAGGGGCGCGTGAGGAGATCCAGCACCCGCTCTTCGCGCGTGCGCGCCGTCTCGTCCAGGGCGTCGAGCTGCGCCTGTAGCGTCTGACGCACCTCGGTCACGCGCGCGGTCGGGTCCGGGCCGTACAGCGCATGCACGATGCGATTTTTCTCTGGATCGAGCTCCTCGGGCGCCGCGCCACGCAGGAGCGTGACGAGGACGTCGCGTTGCGAGCGTTCGCCTGGCCGCGCCAGACAGGCGAGCACGCGGAGCATCCAGGCGTGGGGCGAGCCCTTGGCAGCTTCCAGGGCGCGGCGCAGGTTGGCGCGCAATGCCGCGTCCAGGCCGAGCGCTTGGGCTACCAGGAAACGCGTTGCGTGGACCTCCAGGCTCGGCGCGCGCTCGGCCTCACGATCCAGATCGGCCAGGAGGCGTTGCGTGCGCACCCCCAGCGTGAAGCGGAGCTCGTTGGCGTACCTCAGCACGTCGAGCTCCCACGGCGCGATGGTCGCCGCGCGGTCGGCTAACGCCGCGCAGTCCGCCTCAGGCGCATGCTTGGACTTGACCAGGATGACCCGCGCCAGGTAAGCGGCGGCCCATCGCGGAAGGCCGCCGCTCGGGAGGGCCTCGGGCTGCGTCAGCGTGACGTCCCCGCGGCTCCGCGCCATCGCGTAGCCCGCATACGCCGCCATTGCCGTAGCGAGGCCATGCAGCGAGATCGCGTGGAACGCCGCGATGTCCGCGATGGCATCGGCGTCCGAGGACCGCCGCGCGTCGCTGCCGGTCTCCTCGCGCAGCCGCTCCATGTCGCACGCGGCGCCGTCGGGCCAGTCGAGCTTGAATTGCGTGCGGACCAGTGCGCCGAAGCGCCCGTCGATCGTCCCGGGCGGAACCTCCAGGCGATCGAGCAGCGCGTCTCGGAGGGCATGCACGGCGGGCGTCGCCTGCTCGACGTGGACGTACAGAGGCTCGACCTCCGCGTCCAGCCGTAGCGCCGGACGGAGGAGCGCCGCGGCGACCGAGGCCGAGGCAACCGCCACATCGAACAGCGCGACTCGGTCAGACAGCTCTGTGCCGTCGGGCCATCGGCCGAGGAGCCACGGGACGACGCCGCCGACCTCGGCCGTCTGCAGCGCCATGGCGTTGGCAAACCGCTCGAGGATGACGTCCGTTTCCGCTGCAGCCCCGAGATCCCCGGCGAGCACGCGATGCGACGACGCGGTGCAGGCGCAGGCGAGTGCATAGAGCTTGGCGCGATCTGGCAGACGCGGGTGGGAGAGGAACGCATCCAGCGCCGGGAGCAGCGGCCACGTCGTGCGCAGCCGCAGCGTGAGACACAGCGCCTGGCCCTCGTCGCGCCAGCCATGGTCGAGGAGATCCCCCAGAGGGCGGGTCTCCAGGCCGATCGGTGGCGCCGTCGTCGCTGTGGCGTAGATGACGGGCGCCATTTCGGGGATGAGCCCACCGCGGACCGGGTGCTTCAGCCGTGCCGTGGGGTCCTCGAGCTCGACGGCGTCGAGCTTCTCTGGAGTCAGCGCATCCGGCTCCGGGGCGTCGCGGCGCCGCGCTCCGGGAAAGCCCTTCTGTGCGAGATGATCGTCCAGCGCCGCGTCGACAAAGAAATCGGGCGCTGTGAAGTCGACTCCCGCGTCGCCGATCTCCGCTCCGACCTCACGGAACGTGACGGGAAGTCCGGGCCCGACCTGAAAGGCTTCGAAGATGCGGATCCCGGAGCGCGAGCGTGCGATAACCCCGGCTGCCTTCACTTTCTCCTTGGCTACGTTCGAGACCACGGCCGGCTTGCCAAGGATCTCGGTACGTATCGCGAACGCAACGATGTCGTCGGGCTCGGCGGTTCTGGAGAGCACGGCCGCCATCTGGGTTACCCCGACAAGGCCGAGATCCTGAACGTGGTCCAGGATCAGGTGTTCCTCGAGCTTGCCTGACCGCCAGATCGCCATCCGCGGACGGAAGCCCGCGCCCTCCCGGAAGAAGCGCGTCCTCGCCCACGAGACGACATAACTGTGCGCGTCCGTCGCTCGACTCGGGCGCTTGGGTTCGATGATGCGCCGTGGAGGCCTGTGTCGTGCCATGGCGTCCACGTGCCAGGATGCGCCAGTTGGCGCAAGTGGCATCCGGATTGAACCGCCCCCCCAGTCCCGGCTACCATGTGAAGCCTGACTTGGAGGTTCTCGTGAAGCCTGTCATCCACGCCGCTTTGGCTCTTGTCGTCTTTGGCTGCAACGCCACGACCAATGAGATCGTACTCACCGGTTCCAAGACCGATGCGGGCGGCACCGGCAGCGGCGCGGACGCAACGGTCGCCGACGACAAAGGCACCGGGAGCACCACGGGCGCCGACACCGCTGTCGACACCGGGCCCGTCACGCCCAAGGTCGACAAGGTCTGCGACAACCCCAAGGCGACCAAGCCCACGGGCAAGGGCGTCGCCTTCGACGGCCTGACCTACACGCCGGACACCGAAAAATCGAAGGGCATCACCTACGACTTCAAGTGCACGATGTGTCCGGGCGGTAAGCCCAACATCGACGGCAAGTACAAGTACTTCACGAGCGACGACAAGGGGAAGCCGCACCTCGATCAGCCCGATCCCGCGACCGTCAAGGAGACCCTCGAGTTCAACGGCAACGCCTTCGTCAACATCATCGAGGGCGACGACCATGGGACACCATCCAAGGTGCGCGCGGAGGGCTTCTACTTCTGCCATGAGCCGGGCGCGATGAGCCAAATGAAGTTTGGCGATTACTTCGACGTCATCATGGTCTACACGAAGGTCGAGGCCAGCCCGGCTGGCGCCTTCGGTATCACCCAGGGCGCCGTGGATCCGTGCTTGCTGGCGATGGACGCGACGCATGGCCCGGCCGGTGTCTTCCTCGAGTGCAACTTCCTGTGGGAGCCCAATGGCGGACAGCAGGGGCAGAACGAGTACTGCCGTATAGGCGGGACCATGTACAATCAGCAGTGCCCCGATCCCTTCGCCACCAAGTAGCGCGTCGCGCCGCGCGTCCTACCTTGGACCTGTGACGGTTTCCGACTCTCCATTCGACGGTGGCCTCGTCCTCTACGACGGCGAGTGCGGCCTGTGCGACCGCTCCGTCCAGTGGTGCCTGCGCCGGGATCACGCGCGCGTGCTGCGCTACGCCCCGCTGCAGGGCGAGACCGCGGCGCCGTGGCGCGATCCGAAGGCCACGACGTTCGACACGATCGTGTTCGTGGCGCGTCAGCCCAACGGCCAGCTCCGGCGCTTCGAGCGGTCGCGTGCGGCATTCGAGATCCTGCGGCGCGTCGGCGGCGGCTGGTCGTGGCTCGCGTGGTTCCGCTATCTGCCCGCGTGGCTCACCGATCTTCCGTATCGGCTGATTGCCGTCAACCGCATCCGCTGGTTTGGCCGCGTCGACGCCTGCCGCCTGCCGGATCCAGCGACGCGAGCGCTCTTCCTGCCCTAGTCACCCTCTGCTAAGGTGCGCGCCGCCAACGGGGAGGGGCCGCCATGGGGACCACATTCGACGCGGAGCGCAAGGCCATCCGCAAGGCGCAGAAGGCGATGAAGGAGCTGGGCTCGGCGCTCCGCGAGGTCAGTAGCCTGGGCGACGCGATCGCGGAGCGGCCTTTCGAGGCGCTCACCTCGCTCGCGACGGCACGTTCGAGCTGCCAGGCGCTCTCAGGGCTCGGCGCGACGATGGACGCCATCGAGGCCAAGGTTGCGGAGCTAACGCTGTCATCTGAACAAAACGCCGAGCGCGAGAAGAACCGCCTGATGGCCGAGCTCGATGAAGCGCTCCGCAGGGACGGCTATCGGCTGGAGGGCCACGTGCCCAAGCTCAAGTGCGGGCCATTGACGCTGGAGCTGGTGACGGGCGAGCAGCCGGAGATCCGCGTGCACTACGGCCCGGCCGTGGCGCTGCTCGCGACCTGCAAGCCGGTCCCGTCCGAGGTCGCCGCGGAGGTCCGCGCGCAGATGAAGCTGCTCGAGGGCGAGCCGCTCGACGACGACGTGTTCCTCAAGGAGATTCGCGTGGCCTGGCGCGTCGCAATGGCCCGAGGCGGCGCCGAGGCAGGCGACACGGTGCCGATTGTGAACGTCATCGCCGAGCTGGCGGTCGGGCGGCAGACGCGCGGCTGGCGCAACAACCCGCAGAAGCTGTCGTTCCAACCGTACGGTCGGGTTCAGTTCGCGCACGACCTCGCCCGTCTCGGCACGCGCCGCGTCGGTCACGAGGAGCTGGTGCTGACGGTGGCCACGCGCGACCAGACGAAGAGCGAGGCCGATCACCTCTGGGTCTCCGGCACGCACTACGCCTACGTGTCGTTCAAGCTCGCATGACCGAGCCCACGACCGCTCTCGTCGCGCCCCCAACCCCCGGCACGGGACCGTCGCCGCTGACCCCGCTGCTTGCGCGCCGCGTCGTGGAGACCGTCGGCTCGACCGGTACGCCGCCCGAGTGGGGCTTTCAGCACTTCTCGGCCGGGCTCGACGCCGTGCTCCGGGTGCTGGACGAGGACTACCTCGCGAGCTACCTCGCCGACGGTGGCGCCTCATTCAAGCTGCTCGTCGGCACCTACGGCGGTGGCAAGACCCACTTCCTCTACAGCACCCGCGCGCTTGCCTGGGAGCGCGGCTACCCGGTGGCGTACGTGGCGCTCTCGCACGACGAGTCGCCGTTTCATCGGCTCGAGCGCGTCTACGGCGCCATCGTGCGCAACCTCGCCTTGCCGGTGGCCGGGGACGGCACGCTCGCCCCCCCGGAGCGCGGCATTCGTCCGCTGCTCGAGGAGTGGACCGCGCGACTCGACGCGGCGGTGGAGCCCGAGCTCGAGCTCGAGGACCGCCGCCCGGCGATCCTGGCGCTGGCGCAGGCGGCTCTCAAGTCGGTCGCGTCCGTCCAGCTCCAGAAGGCCGTGGCGCAGGCCGTCGAGGCGATCGTGTCGCGTGACGAGCAGGCGCTCTCGGACCTGGTCCAGTGGCTCTCGGCCGAGGGCTACGCGCGCGAGACGCATCGCCGCTATGGGCTCCTGCACGGCATCGATCGCACCGTCGCGCTCACCATGCTGCGGTCGCTCTCGCAGCTCGTCCGGGCCATGGGCCATCCGGGCCTGGTCATCCTCTTCGATGAGGCCGAGCAGGTCCCGAGCCTCTCGTCCAAGCAGCGCGACGCGCTTCTGTCCAACCTGCGCGAGCTCATCGACGAGTGCGGCCATCACCACTTTCAGGGCGTGCTCATGCTGTACGCCGTTCCGGACGAGAGCTTCTTCGAGGGCCGCTCCAGCGTCTACGAGGCGCTCAACCAGCGCATTGCGACCCTCTTTCAGGTCTTCAACCCCACTGGCGTCAAGATCCGCCTCGACGACCTGGGGCTCGATCCCGTGCCGTTGCTCGAGGCCATCGGGAACAAGCTCGCTGGCATCTACGAGACGGCGTATGGGACCACGCTCCCCGGCGTCGAGCGCGCCGTTGCCGCGGTGGCCAAGGCCGCCTACGAGCAGCGCTTTGGCGACATCGGGTACAAGCGGCTGTTCGTGCAGGCCATCGTGCGGGCCTGTCACCTCCTGCGCAGCGGTCAGACCGATGCGCGTGGGGTCACGAGCGACGTCGCGCGCGGCCTTGTCTCCGGCCAGGCCTTGGGCCGCTAGACCGTGTCTGACGCGGGCGCCACGGGCCTCTCGGTCGGCTCGCGTGTGCGGCATCGCCGGCTCGGCGTCGGCGTCGTGCTCCAGACGCGCTATCGCGGGTATGAGTGCTGGGTCGAGTTCGCGATGGTCCGCACCTGGGTCCGCGGCACCGATCTCACCGTCGAGCAGCGCGCCGCGCCCGGCCGTCGCGTCGGGCCCGCCAGCGGCATGCCGGTGAGCGCCGCGCCGCCCCAACTGCGCGGAGGGCTCCTGCCGCCGCTTCGCTCGCTCGCGGCCATGAAGCTCGCGAAGGTCGAGGCCACCTTTGCCGACCGGTGCGTCATCGAGGCGTTTCGGCTCGGGACCGTGCCCGACCGCTACGTCACGCCGTGGACCTTTGGCCGCGACGACGAGCTGTCGCACCTCTTTCATTGGCTCGACGACCAGGCCGACGGCAGCATGTTGCTCGAGGGCGCCTACGGCTCGGGCAAGAGCCACCTGCTTCAGGCGCTCGCAGCGCGCGCGCTGGAGGACGGCTGGGTCGTGAGCACGAGCCACCTCGACGCGGGCGAAGAGTCGGCCGCGTTTCCGAAGCGCCTCTACCGCCAGATCGCGCGCGGGCTGGTCGCGCCGGGCCTCGGCGGCTTCGAGCAACTGGTGCTCGCGGCGGTCGACGCCGCCGGCCACAATCCGGTGGCCGATCACCCCATCCTGGGCCCGCTCGCCGATCGCATCCTGGCCGGCACCGACGCGACCTCGGACTGGAACGCGGCGCTCGGCGAGGGCGACTCGACCGCGGTCACCGGCTACCTCCCCGACTTCACGACGTCGGCGAACGTGTACTGCAACCTCATCTCGGGCCTCGGCTGGCTCTCGGCCAAGGTGCTCGGCTTCAAGGGGCTGCTCGTGCTCGTCGACGAGGTCGAGACGGCGAGTGCGTGCCTCTACCGGTTTCACTTTCAGCGTGCGCAGTCGTTCTTTCGCGGCCTCACGCTCACGGCCAACGACGATCCGGATCTCCTCGACGACGCCCCGAAGAAGGGCGCCACGGCCTACGAGGGCTCGAAGACCGGGCTCGTCTACGCGGGCCACCGCCGCATGCCCTACCTCTACCGCACGCCGTCGGCGCTCAAGGTCGTGCTCGCCTCGACTCCGGGCCCGATGCGCGGCCAATACGCCCAGTGGCGTGGCGAGCAGACGGTCCTCGAGATCGAGGCCGTGCGCACACGTGCGCTCCAGAAGCTCGCGGAGAAGCTCGCCGCGGTCTACGTGAGTCACTTTGGCGTCGAGGTCACTTTCGCCGAGCTGGCGATGGTGGCCACGCGGCTCGTCGAGCGCTTCGGGACCACGCGCACCTTCATCAAAGCGCTCGTCGAGATCCTCGACTACCGGCGCTTTCACCCCGGCGAGCCCATCGACGCGCCGCTCCGCCGCTAGGCTCCGGATTCATTTCCATTGACTAGTTCAATTTCGACGCTACCTTCGCGCCTCGTCTCCGCTGACCACGGCCAGAGACAGCCCCGCGCGGACGTAGCGGGTAGAAAGGACGAGCCATGATGATGATGACCGGGATGGTTCATGGGCAGCGGGTCACACCGCAGAACGGCTCGAACTCCAAGCGCAAGGCCAACGACGAGTTCTACTGTCGTTTCCTCAACACGACGCTCGCCGTCGTTGACTGCGTGGACGGCTATGTCAACGCCAACTCCCTCAACATCAAGCACTCACCGTGCTTCAAGTGTGCCTACGGCCTGAAGGTTCGCGCCGAGTTCGCCACGGGCTGAGCCGCGCTACATCAACTTCAACGGATCGAGCCGGCCCCAAACGACGCCCCGGGCTCCGCGCATCGCGGCCGCGAAGGGCGCGAGTTCGGACTCTGCCCGACGTACGGCACGCTCCGCCTCCAGAGCGCCGCGTGCGAGCGTCTCGAGGCGGTCGAAGGCGCCCTTGCCGCCGAATCGACGTCCGCGGTCGATGGCGAAGCCTGCCGTGATCGCGTGGCCCTGCCGCACCGCGAGTCCCGCGTCGAGGAAGGCGAGCCATAGCCGCACCTTGCGTGCCTCGGTGTGTAGCGGCGTGCCGGCGAGTGCGTCGTCGAGCGCTCGGTTGGCCACGCTCCGGAGCGCGCTGGCCGTGACATCGTTGCGTGCCGCGGCGTCCGGGCGTAGCCGCCGAAAGAGCCCCACGTCATCGAGCGCGTCCGGCACCGCGAGCGCATCCGGCAATGGCTCGAGGAGCACGGGCCGGGTGCGCGCCAGGTCCAGCAGCGCGGACTCCGGGAAGGCGCCCCTGGCGCTGAACGCCTCCAGGACGGGCGCGAGCTCCGGCGCGCGGCGGCTTAGGACCGCGACGTAGGGCAGGCCCCCGTCGTGGGCGGAGTCGAACGTCGCGTGCACGAGGCGGACGTCCGGCCGGCGGTCCTCGACGAGCAGCCCGTGCCAGGCGCCGAAGTAGAGGCCGTAGTAGTTGGGTAGCACGATCGCGTTGGGCGGGACGTCGTCGATTGCTGTGCCCACCAGGGCCTCGACCGAGTCGTCGCGCGACAGATCGTTGTACGGCTGTCGCTCGAGGGCGCCCTGCGCGGTCGCGATGAGCAGCGCGCACCCCATGGCGGCGCTGGCCCCGACGGTCCACCGTGGCCGGAACGCGCGCGTCAGCCCCGGCAGCGCACCGGCCAGCGCGAGCACGAGCAGCACCGCGAGCATGAGGTAGCCGTAGTCGTCGGGGTTGCCCGCGTCGAGGCGCATGAGCCCTTTGGTGAGGAGATTGCCCAGAAACGCTACGCCGACGAGGAGCGCCGCGCTCCGCTGGCGCACGACGAGCAGCACGACGCCCAGCGCCGCAAGCAGGCAGGGCAGGGTGCTGGCCTGCGCGAGGACCATGCGCAGAGCGTCGAGCACGTTTGCCGCGAGCGGCGAGCGCTCCGCGGTGACGACCGAGGCTTGAAACGCCTTGGCCGTCAGCACGTTCCAGAGCCGCGTGGGGGTCCGCGGGTCGCCCCAGTCGAGCCAGGGATCGGTCGCGGCGCGCACGGGCAGATAGGCGTAGGCGAGCAGCGTGGCGAGCACCGTCGCGCACACGAGGCCCACGAGACGCGAGCGGAGCAGGGCGCGTCCCGCAGGTCGGGCCACCAGGACCGCCATGAAGGCGGGCAGGGCAAAGAACACCAGGTAGTGGTGGTTGCCGAGTCCGAGCCCCAAGAGGGCCCCGGCTGCGAGGACCCGGGAAGGCTCTGGCCGGTCGAGCCACGCGACGGCGAGGCGCAGCGCGCCGAGGACCAGCGCGGCGTTCAGCGTGTAGACCTCGGCACGCACGCTCTGCATCCAGCAGGCGTCGGTCGTTGCTGCGAGGAGCCCGGCCGCGACGGGCGGGAGCAGGCTCGCCCAGCGCGCCAGCCGTGTGTGGCCGGCGTGAGGCGCCAGCGCGCAGGCCAGGCTCGTCGTGAGCGCGGCGGTCAGCGCGCCGCAGAGCGCCGACAGGAGGTTGACCCGAAAGCCGACCGAGCCGAACGGGAGGAGCAGGCCCAGCGCCTTGGCCAGCATGACCCAGACCGGGTGCGCCGGCGGATGCACGATGCCGAGCGTGTGGGCCCCCGCGATGAGCTCCGAGGTGTCGAGCCAGAACGGCCCCGGGCAGAGCGTCACGAGATACAGGACGAAGCTAACCAGCAGGACCGCGCCCGCGGCCAGCCGCTCGTCCGCTCTGACCGTCACCCGGCCTTAGACCGCGCGCTGCAAGGGCCGAAAGACGCCATGACGGCCATCTCCGGACATGCGACAGCGCGACAGGTACTCCTGAAGCGAGAGGCCGAGGCCGCTGCGATGCCGATGCCAATACGCGAGCAGCTCGCGCTTGACCATCGTGGCGTTACGACCGTGAAACTCTACCTGGGTAACCCCATGTCCGAAGCGAGCATTGGACACCTCCGGCGGCCTGTGTCGCGGCCGCAGCGCTCAAAATGTGGTCGGCTCTTGGCCGGTGACGTGTGCACCGCGCCCCGAGCCGTCACATCAGGCTCGGAGGGTCGCGGTGCCGCGACTAGGGATATCGTCCATACTGTGTTCTACCATTCAGGCCGCGCTGGGATGCCATTGGGGCACGCAGGCGGCGTCAGCACCGCTCGGCAGTATGCGCACGCGACGCGCCGCGTCAAGGCAAAATGCGCCTCGCCGCTAACTCTGTACTTCGGCTAGATTGGCGGGGCCGAACCGCTCCGGGAGCAGGGCGCCGAGCGGCCGCTCGAGGACGGCGCCATCGACGCCGACCAGCAGGCAGGGCAGGTCCGGCGCGAACTCGGAGAGCGCTTGCCGGCACATGCCGCACGGCGCCACGGGGTCATGGAGGTTGGTCGCGATCGCGATGGCGCGGAAGCGGCGCGCACCGGCGGACACGGCGTTGGCGATGGCCGCGCGCTCGGCGCACAGGCCCACGGGATAGGACGCGTTCTCGACGTTGCAGCCGACGTGCGTCGTGCCGCGGTCGTCGAGCAGCGCCGCGCCGACCGGGAAGTGTGAGTAGGGGCAGTAGGCGCGGTCCTTCATCGCGACCGCCGCCGCGATCAGAGCCGCGCGTTCGGCCTCACGCAGTGCACTCACGCGAGCTCCTCGGCGGCCATGGGGATGAAACGCTCGAGCAGCGTCGTGGCCTCCTGAGCGACGCGGTCGGCCGTGGCCGTGACCTCCTCGTGGGAGAGCGCCGCGTCCTCGATGCCCGCCGCGACGTTCGAGATGAGCGACAGCCCGACGACCCGCGCGCCCGCGTGCCGCGCCGCGATCGTCTCGTGCACCGTAGACATGCCGACGGCGTCCGCACCGAGCGTCCGAAGCATGCGCACCTCGGCGGGGGTCTCGTAGCTGGGACCGGGCACGGCCGCGTAGATGCCGTCGTGCAGCCGCACCTTGAGCCCGCGCGCGGCCTCGTGCAGGCGCGCTCGGAGCGGGCGATCGTAGGCGTGCGTCATGTCGATGAAGCGCGCACCGAGCCGCTCGTCGTGAGGCCCCGAGAGTGGGTTCTTCCACTGCAGGTTGAGGTGATCGGTGATGACCATGAGATCGCCCGGGCGATACTCGGTGTGGATGCCGCCCGCCGCGTTCGTGAGCACCATCGCGCGGCAACCCAGCGCGATGAGCGCCCGCACGGCGATGGTCAATTCGGCGACGTCGTGACCCTCATACAGGTGGGCGCGCCCCGACAGCATCGCCACGTGCACCGGGCCGCTCCGGCCGTCGACGTGCCCGAGCACGAGCTTGCCGGCGTGTCCCGGCACGGTGGACCTGGGGACGTGCTCGAGCTCGGCGTACGGGACGACCTGCGGGTCCTTCAGCGCGCCGACGAGCCGGCCGAGGCCCGAGCCCAGCACGAAGCCGATGACGGGCCGCGCAGGGGTGCGCTGCGCGAGCGCGTCGCGCGTAGACATGACACGGTCATATAACGAAAGCGGTGTGTTCATCTCATCTCCCGGCATTCCCCGAGTGCGCTTATGCCACGCACGGGCTCAAAGCAACATCCCCACGACCGCGCCCATGATCACCGTACACATGGCGCCGGTGAGCATGGCCCGCACGCCGAGCCGGGCGAACTCCGCCCGTCGTAGCGGAGCCAGGCCGCCGATGCCGCCGACCTGAATGCCGATGCTCGCGAAGTTGGCGAAGCCGCAGAGTGCGTATGACGTGATGACCGCCGTGCGTTGGCTCAAGGGCTCCGCGCTCTTCATGATCTCGCCGAGGTGCAGGTACGCCACGAGCTCGGTCAGCACGAGCTTCTCGCCGAGCAGCCGGCCCACGACCAGCGCCTCGTGCCACGGGATACCCATGAGGAACGCGATGGGCGCAAACAGCCACCCGAGCAACCGCTCGAGCGACAGGTCGAGCCCCACGAGGCTCCCCGCGCCGTGCAGGCCCCAGTTGACGAGCGCGACCATGGCGATGAAGCCGATGAGCATGGCCGCGACGTTGACGGCCAAGACCATGCCCTCGCTACAGCCGCGTGCGAGAGATTCCACCACGTTGGCGTCGGGGCTCTCGACGAGCGCGCTGCGCGAGTCGTCCTGGGTGACCGGCCGCTCGGTCTCGGGCAGGACGAGCTTCGAGAGCGCCAAGGTCGCGGGTGCGCCCATGATGGACGCAGTCACGAGGTGACCCGCGATGTCGGGGATCTGGTCCTTGAGAAAGCCAACGTACGCCGCCAGCACGCCGCCGGCCACGGTCGCGAAGCCGCCGACCATGATGGCGTGCAGCTCTGACGGTGTCATTCGATCGAGGTATGGTCGCACGCACAACGGCGCCTCGGTCTGCCCAAGGAAGATGTTGGCCGCCGTAGACAACGTCTCGGCCCCGGACGTGCGCATGGTTCGCTGCATGATCCACGAGGTGCCACGCACGAAGAGCTGCATGATTCCAATGTGATATAGAACCGTCATGAGCGCTGAGAAGAAGATGATGGACGGCAAGATCCAGAAGGCGAACGTCTTGAGCACCGGCGAGATCGTGCCGACGTAGACGCCCGTGCTCGACCCGTGCGTGCGCAGGTCCACGGTCGTGACCTCGTGCGGCACGAGCGACTGGAACACGAAGCTCGCGCCCGACTCGGCAAACGACAGGAGCCGCGTGACGCCGGTGTCGACCACGGTGAAGAAGAGCTGACCGATCTGGGGAGACAAGACGATGAGGCCCAGGATGACCTGGAGCAGCATGCCCCACACGACCGGCCTCCAGCGCACGGCGCGGCGATTGCTGGAGCCAAGCCAACAGAGGCCGATCAACGTGAGCGCGCCGAAGAACGAAAGCACGCGCAGAGACCACGGCGTGTCTCCGCCGGCCTGGTGCAGCGTCTCCATCGAGACGGGAGTCTCGGCGAGCGCGACCGTCGGCGCGAGGGCGAGGAGCACCGCCGCGCGCAGCAAGTTCACCGACGCACCTCGAGGATGAGCGGTGTCGGCGTCGGCGCGACGTCTCCGAGGGTCACTGCGGCGCTCACGCGGGCGACCGCGTCCTGGAGAAGCGCTGCGTCGTTGGCGTACACCGTCGCGAGGACCTGGCCCCGGACGACGCGATCGCCGCGCTTGATTGGCACGTCCAGCCCGACCGATGGGTCTACGGTGTCCTCGGCGCGATTGCGGCCGCCTCCGAGCGCGATGACGGCCAGGCCGAGCGCCATCGCGTCGAGGTCGGTCACCACGCCATCGCGCGCGGCGACGACCGGCGCGGTCAGACGCGCCGACGGGAGGCGGTCCGGCTCGTCGCAGACGCGGGGATCGCCACCCTGGGCGACAATTACTCTGCGGAAGCGATCGAGGCCTCGGCCATCGCGCAGGGCGGCGCGTAGCATGCGCTCGCCCTCGGCCGCCGAGCTCGCAACGCCGCCGAGCACGCACATTTCGGCCCCGAGCGCGACCGTGAGCGCCACGACGTCATCCGGGCCCGCGCCATGCAGGACAGCGATCGCTTCGGCGGTCTCGTTCGCGTTGCCAATCGCGCGACCGAGCGGCTGCCCCATGTCCGTGAGGTAGGCCACCGTGCGCACGCCGCAGCCATTGGCCGTCGAGACGAGCGCGTCGGCAAGCGCGCGCGCGTCCTCGATCGTCTTCATGAATGCGCCGTTGCCGACCTTGACGTCCAGCACCAGGCCGTCGATGCCCTCCGACAGCTTCTTCGACAGGATGGAGCTCGTAATGAGCGCCAAACTCTCGACGGTCCCGGTCGCGTCGCGCAGCGCGTAGATGCGGCGGTCTGCGGGCGCGACGTCGCTCGACTGGCCGCCCAGCACCAGCCCGCAGTGCTCCAGCGTGGACACGAGCTCGGGGCTCTCGAGGCGGGTGCGAAAGCCTGGGATGGCCTCGAGCTTGTCGAGCGTGCCGCCCGTGTGTCCAAGGCCACGTCCGGAGATCATGGGGACCCACACGCCGCAGGCCGCCACGGCGGGCGCGAGGCAGATGGAGATCTTGTCGCCGATGCCACCCGTGGAGTGCTTGTCCACCTTGCCGCCCGGCAGGTGCGACAGCTCGAGCGAGCGACCGGAGCGCACCATCGCGAGCGTGAGCGCCGTGCGCTCCTCGACCGTCATGCCGCGCCAGACCACCGCCATGAGCCACGCAGCGAGCTGGTAGTCCGGGACGCTGCCGTCAGTGACGCCCGAGACGACGGCGTGGACCTCGGCCTGCGACAGCGCCTGGCCGTCGCGCTTCTTCCGGATGATGTCGACGAATCGCACCGCCCGACTGTAGCGCGCGGGCCGCGTGTCGCAAAACTAGCGCTTCTTCTTCGCTCCAAACGTGCGCAGCAACGTGGCCTTGAGGGCCTCCAACGACCCACGAGCCGAGCCGTCGACGAGTCGGCCATTGGCGAAGAGCGTGGGAGTGCCCTTGACCCCGGCCTCCTGGCCGAGCGCAAGATCGTGAGCGATAGCGCCTGCGACGTCTCCCTTGGCCAGGTCCGCGTCGAAGCGGTCCATGTCGAGCCCTACCTCGGCCGCCAGGTCCTCGAAGAGCTCGGTCCCAAGCTCCGACGAGCGCGCGTAGAGCTTGCGGTTCATCTCCACGTAGCGGCCCTGCGCATGCGCGGCCAGCAACGCGAGGGCCGCGGGGCGGGCTTGGGGGTGGAAATCGAGCGGAAAGAAGCGATGGACGACACGGACGCGGCCGCTCCAGTCCGGGTCGGCCACCAGCGCCTCGAGCATGGGCCAGAAGCGCGCGCAGAATGGGCACTGGTGATCGCTGAAGACCGTGAGGGTGATGTCGCCACGCGGAGCGCCCACGGCGGGGCGATCGTCGTTCGGGAAGGCGTGGACCTTTTCTTCGATGGCCTGCCTGCGCTTTCCGGCTTTGACGAGAGTGCTGTACAGCTTGGCCTTGGGCGTGCCCGCCTTGACCTTGGTGCGAGCCTTGTCGAGCTCGTCGAGGACCACCGCCTCGAACGCCTCGAACGGCTGCGCGCCTGGCACCTTTCGGCCGTTGATGAAAAACGTGGGCGTCCCCGTGGCCGTGACGTCCTCGGCCAGCGCCAGATCGCGCGTGATGGACTCCGCGAGCTTCGGATCCTTCAGGTCCTTCTGGAGCCGCTTGAGGTCCAGCGCGACGGCCTCGGCGAAGGACTCCGGCGTGAGGTCGGCCAGCCTGGCTTGTTGTCCGAAGAGATATTCGGCGGCCTTCCAGAATCGCTTCTGACGATGCGCGGCCAATGACACGAGCGCTGCCGGCCGAGCTTGGGGGTGAAACTCCAGGGGCCGATGCTTGAACACGAGCCGGAGGTCGTCGCCAAAGGCCTCCTGGAGCTTCTTGAGCGTCGGCTGCACCTTGACGCAGAACGGACACTGGAACTCGGAAAACTCGACGATCGTGACGAGCGCGTCGGGACGCCCCACGCTCGGTTCGTCGCCGGACAGTGTCACTGCCCACACCGTGTCATCGAACTTGCGCGCGGCTGCCTTCTTCGGCGGCTCGTGCCCACCGAGTAGCCAGTCGATGACGGCCTCCGCGTCGCGCTCCCCAGCGTTGGTCCGGGTGCGCGCGAGGCTGACGCGATCGCGCACTGTGCCCTTGTCGAGCAGGTCCTTCGACAGCGCGAGCTCGGCCTCCACAGCGATCGTCACCGTGTCTTTGGCCAGGGCGCCGTCCTTGCGCAGCCCGTTGATATAGAACGTCGGCGTCCCCGTCAGGCCGGCCAAGGTGGCGAGTCGGGCCTCCGTCTTGACCTGACTGGCCAGCGCCGGGTCCGCACGGTCGGCCGCAAAGCGCGTGAGGTCGAGTCCGATGGCCTGCGCGAGCGGCTCGAAGCGGTCGCCCTGCGGCGGCGGTGGCGCATCGCTTTCCTCGTCCGCGTCGGCGATGCGGGCCCAGCGCTCCTGCTCGGCGAAGAGCTTGTCGTGCATCTCCCAGAACTTGCCCTGGCGATGCGCGGCGAGCGCGGCGATGGCCGCCGGCTCTGCCAGTGTATGAAAGGAGAGCGGCATGTTTCGCAGCACGAGCGCGACCTCGTTGGGGTGCTCGCGCTGGACGTCCCGCAGCGACGGACCGAGGCGCGCGCAGAACGGGCACTGGAAGTCCGTCAGCACCAGGATGGTGACGAGCGCATCCGGCGGGCCGAGGCGCATCGTCGCCGTCGGTTCGACGAGCCGCTTGCCCGGCGGCTCCGCCCTTGCGTTGGTGCCCGACGTGGCGAGCAGCATGAGCGCGACGACCGTAATGAGTGAACGCGGGACGCTCATGATGAGACTCCTTCTGAGATGGCCTCGGTCAGTCGACCAGGCCGTAGAGCATGAACTCGTTGCCGTCGGGGTCGCGCACCGAAGCCAGCATTTGCCCCCCGAACGGCGGCCGGCGTGTGACGCTGAGCCGCTTGCCCTCCAGCATCGAGAGGTAGCTCTCCATTCCCTCGACCGAGAGGCAGATGCCCGTCTCGCCCGTGATCGGAGGGCAGGGCGTGCCCGTCCCCGACGTCACGATGAGGTTGGTCGTGTCCGCGAAGAAGCTCGCCGTCTGCGCGTCGATCTGGTCGATGAGCGGGAGCTCCAGGACGCCCACGTAGAAGTCGAGCGCCTGGCGCAGGTTCTTGACGCGCACCGCGACGTGGCTCGGGCCGTCGAAGAGGTGCAGGTCCCCGCGGTGATTGGGCGCCTCCCAGAGCGCGAAGCGATTGCCCGCCGGATCGCGCACGACGACGCGAGCGCCACCCCAGGTGACGCCCATCTCGAAGCTGTCGACCCCCAGGCGTCGCGCACGGAGGCGATCGACGAGCTGCGCCAGGTCGCCCGCGGCGCGTGTCCGCAGCGTCATCCCCGTGGTGCGACCTGCGAGCCGCTCACCGCCCTCGGGTGCGGCCAACAGGTTGAGCGTGACGTCGCTACCGTAGAGCGAGAGCAGACCCGGGTGCTCCACGCTGAAGGGCAGGGCCAGGTGGTCGACGTAGAAGTCCCGAATGAGCTCGATCGACGGAGTGACCAACGTGATGCTGGCGATGCTGCGAACGCGCATGGCGATCGGGTATCACGCGCCACGCCGCGTGCAAAGGGCCTGAGCTCAGCTGCGCGGTCGTACGTTCCGCTCGGCCTGAACGACCTGATCGCGGCCGCTGTTCTTGGCGACGTAGAGCGCGCGATCGGCTGCCTCGATGATGTCGGCGGTCGTCGCGGCGTCGTGCGGGAACGTGGCCACGCCAATGCTGGCCGTCACTTGCTCGATTCCCGTGTCGTCGTCATCCACGTGAATCGGCAGCGCGCGGATGCTCTCGCAGAGCTTGAGCGCCGTCTGGTAGGCCATCGTGCGATCGGTGTCGAGCAGCAGGATCGCGAACTCCTCGCCGCCGAACCGGGCCACGATGTCCGTGGAGCGCAGCTTCGCCTTCAGGTGCTCGGCGATGGCCTTGAGCACGCGGTCTCCGGCCGGGTGCCCGTAGGTGTCGTTGACGCGCTTGAAGTGATCGAGGTCGACCATCAGCATCGCGAACGGGTGGCGCGCACGCGTGCCACGCCGAACCTCGAACTCCAGCAGCTCGTCAAACCGGCGACGGTTCAGGATCCCCGTGAGCGGGTCCCGCACCGCGAGCTCCTTGAGCTTCTGGTTGGCGTTCCGCAGCTGGTCATTGACGCGTCCGAGCTCCGAGGTGCGCTCCGCCACCATGCGCTCGAGCTCGGTGGTGTACTTCTCGAGCCGCGATGCCATCGCGTTGAAGCTCGTGCCGAGCTGCTCGAGCTCGTCTCTCGAGCGGAGCTCGGTCCGCGCGGCCAGATCGCCGCCTTCGATGGCGACCGTCGCATTGCGCAGCTGGCGGATGGGCCGGAGCACGAGGCGCTCGAGGCCCAGCGCCATCGCCAGCATCAGCGCGAGTGCGAGGGCGCCGGCGACGGCGACCGAGGTGTGGAGCTCCTCGGCCATGCGCGCGTCGACGTCGCCGAGATCGAAGGTGGCCACGATGGTGCCCCAGCGAATGCCGCTCACCGCCGGGACGGCCACGTCCATCAGGTGCTGACCCTCGGCGGGGGAGCGCTCTCGCCACAGCGTGTCGGGCGATGCGGCGGCCTCCTTCAAGAAGGCGTTCATCGACGCGTTCTCGGAGCCGAGCCGCCCGCCGCGATACGCCCCGACGCTCGCGTGCGCCACGACATGACCTTCGTGGTCCAACATCGAGACGTCGACCAGGCCAAACGGTCCGCGCGCGCTGCGAGCCGCCGCGTCGAGGTAGCGGTCGATGCGCTCCAGGGCGTGGACTGCGAGGGCCATGGCGCACGGCACCGTCAGCGAGCCCGTCAGCGCGATGGCCCGGGAGCGGGCCTCATCCAGCAGCGGCTCGGCGGCGCCACGGCGCGACAGGAGCACGCGCCCGGCCGTGAAGATGGTGACGGCGATGACGACGAGCAGCGCCAGTCGCGCTCGGAGCCCGATGCCCGGCGTCCGTGGGCGGAGTTTGGTGAGCGGCGCAGGGTCGACGACCCGCGTCGGCAGGACCGGTGTCGCGCGTTCTTCTGGTGCGAGAGGCGCCATCGGTCCTAGGGGCTCCGGAGCGAGACGGCCGTGGGTTGAAAGCCGTGTCGCGCACGGTGGGCCGAGACGCGCGCCAGCGCCCGGCGGATATCGTCGTACAGTCGATCGTCGACCGCCATGAACCCCGTGATGCGACGGCCGCGACCCAAGACGTCGCGCCCGGCGGCTGTCCGCGTGTTGATGCGCAGGAACGCGGTCCGGACCTTGGCGACGGCCGACTCCGACAGGCCGACGGCGCAGGTGACATCGAGGGGCAGCGTCGCCGACTTGTACAAGATTCGCAGCGCCCCGACGTCGAGTGCCGTGCCTGCGCTGGTGTTGGGCTCCTCGACAAACAGCGTCGACGCCACCGCCGCCGCATCGGCGCGTCCGAGCAGCACGTCCATGGCCGCGGCGGCGTGGGTCCCGGCAAAGCTCACGCCGCCGAGATCGCGCTCCGGGTCGATGCCGGCGTCGAGCAGCGATACGTACGGGAAGAGGAAGCCGGAGGCAGAGCGCTCATCGACGAACACGACCCTACGACCTCGCAGGTCGGCCAGCCGCATCGCACCGTCATCGGCGCGCACGACGATGAACGACGAGTACGTCGGCGAGCCTGCGATGATCTCGCTCGCGACGGGCACCAGCTCCGGCACCCGCTGACGCGCGATGACGTAGTTCAGCGGAGAGAGCGTGACCAGCTCGACCGCGCGCGTGGCGACCCGCTCGAGCTGCTCGCCGTAGGTCGGCGCGACCTCGATGGTCACCGGGACGCCGAGATCGGCGCCAAGCCGCGTCGCGATGGGGCGGAAATAGCGCTCGATCTCGAAGCGCTCGACGTAGGGTGTGACGATGTACCGGAGCCCCACGCGGTGCAGCGGGAGCTCCGTGGACGCCAGCATCGTCGTCGCGGTCGCGGGTGGATCGGTCGCACCGCCAGGCTCTCCCGAGAGCTGACCCGACGTCGCGCGCGTCTCGCAGCCGGTCACGCCAGCCACCAGAACGAGCAGGCACAGGATGATCGATCGCACGGTCACACCGAGCGTATCGGTCGGTTGCCGAGAAACCTTACTCGAACCGTGGCCGGTCAGACGTCGGCTCGCCGAATCCACGAAAAAACCACCGCTCGGCCAGATCGCTGGCAAGCCCGGCGCGTTCCAAGGGCTCGCAGTCGGCGCTCGTTGCAGGCGATGTCTGCTGCGCACCAATCACCCAACGCTCTCGATCACTAGGAGACCGACCCATGAACCTGACTCACTGGCTCAAGAAGACCCTGGCCTCTCCCGCGTTCGCTCTCAGCCTCACGACGGCGAGCCTGGGCGCCACCCTGGGCGGGTGCAGCACGCTGGGCACGCATGTGGCCTCCGAGGACGCGTCGCTCGGACGCGTCGTTGTCTACCGAAGCGGCATCGCGTACTTCGAGCGCCGCGCGCACGTCAACGGGGATCTCCTCAACATGCGCGTGCCGCACGACAAGGTCGACGACTTCCTGAAGTCGCTCACTGTGGCCGACGCGACCTCGGGGAAGGCCTACCCCGTCTCGTTTCCGACGCGCGCGGCGACGAGCGACGGCACCGTCGAGATGACGATCCAGCTCCCGCAGAAGGGCAGCCACGACCTCATCTTGAGCTACATCACGGACGCGCCGGCGTGGAAGCCGAGCTACCGCGTCGTCGTCGGCGAGGACGGTAAGGTCACGCTCCAAGGCTGGGCCGTGGTGGACAACACCTCCGGCGAGGACTGGACGAAGGTGAAGCTCGGCGTTGGCGCCAGCTCCGCGATGTCCTTCCGCTATGACCTGCGCACGGTGCGCAACGTCTATCGCCAGCAGCTCCAGATGCAGGAGACGTTCGCCAAGGCACCTCCGATGGGCGGCTCGACGCACACGGAGAAGGAGAAGGGTATCCGCACGCTCGCCGAGCTCGGCGATGGCGAGATCCCGCGCGAGCCGGGCCACCCGGACCTGAAGCCGGCCGATCAGCCCGTGTCCGTCGCGGCCGAAGAGCGTGGACCGAGAGGCACGGCGATCAAGGCGCGACCCAGGGGCGACCTGCACAAGGACGCCAAGGTGACGACTGGCGCCAAGCAGCCGGCCTCACAGCAGTACAGGCCGCCCGCCACGAAGCCCAGTACCGACGACACGAAGGTGCGGCAGATCGTCGATCAGCTCCGCAAGACGGACGGCACGGTCGTCATCGAGGGCTACTCCGACAAGAACGAGCGCGACCAGGCCGCGCGAGGCCTCGATCGCGCCAATACGCTGCGCAATCAGCTCATCCAGAAGGGGGTCGCGCCGGCGCGGCTCCAGGTCGTCACGCGTGGCGCCGTCGATGGACGTGGCGCTGGTGTCCGCCTCGTGCTCGACGCGTCGAAGGCGGCCCAAGAGAAGGCCCAAGCCGGTCAAGACGAGAACGGCGATCCGATCGGTCAGAGCCACTTCGAGTCGAACTCGCCGATGACGGTCGTGCGCGGCACGAGCGCGATGGTGTCGGTGGTCCATGACAAGACGGCCGGCGAGGTCGTCTACCTGTTCGACGCCGAGTCCGAGCGGGGCTCGTCGCAGTTCGCCTTCCGCAGCGTGCGGCTCAAGAACCCGACGGAGTGGACGCTCGAGGGCGGTCCGGTCACCGTCTACGGCCAGAACCGCTTCATCGGAGAGGGCCTCTCGGAGTCCATTCCGCCGCACGCGACCGCCGTCGTCCCATTCGCGCTCGACCGCCAGGTCGTCGTGTCCAAGGAAGGCAGTGAGGAGGATCGCATCAGCCGACTGGTGACGCTCCAGCGCGGCGTGCTCACCGCCGAGGTCTCGCATGCGCGCAAGACCAAGGTGAAGCTCACGAGCCGACTCGAGAAGGCCACGAAGGTCTACGTGCGCCACTCGGTGCGTAAGGGCTGGACGCTCACGAAGAGCCCCGAGAAGTTCGAGAAGCTCGGCGAGAGCTACCTGTTCGAGGTCGCGCTCGATGCCGGGGAGACGAAGACGATCGAGATCTCCGAGGCCACGCCGCTCGTCCGTACGCTCGACCTGCGCTCGGCGACCGGGATCGACCTCGTCCGCGTGTGGCTCGAGACCCCGCGTGACGATACCCGTTTCACCGAGCCGATGAAGAAGCTGCTCGCGATCCACAAGGAGATCGCCGACATCCAGCAGGGTATCCAGACGGAGAACGAGCGCATGGGCAGCTATCGCGAGCGCATGGACGAGCTCCACGCCCAGATCGTGAGCCTGAAGGCCTTCAAGGCCGGTGGTTCGCTCATGCGGAGCCTCGAGGACAAGCTGCGCGAGATGTCCGATCGCGTGCAGCGGTCGACTCTCAACGTGGCCGACATGCAGCAGAAGCTCATGCTGGCGCGGATCAAGTTCCAGGATGGCGTCGCCGAGCTGAGCATGGACGCGCGCGTCGCGGCTGCCGCGCCGGCTCCCGCAGCGACGCGTTAGGATTCCGCTTGACCGTCCACGGGGGCCCATGCTACCCACCACGCCCGCTTTTCCTGTGTCCGGTCGCTTGCGCGGCAGGCCAGTGAGGGCGACCCGTTCTGCAACGCTACGGTAACGTGCTTCGCCCCACGGCGCGGCCAGACGAGACGAGACGAGCCATGTCCACCTGCCAACTCACTGGAAAGCGCGGCCTTCGCGCCAATCGCGTGTCCCACGCCAACAAGAAGTCGGGCCGGATTCAGCTGCCCAACATCCAGAGCAAGCGGATTTGGGTTCCCGAAGAGGGCAAGTTCGTCCGCGTCTCGCTGTCCACGCGCGCGCTGCGTACCGTCACCCGCGGTGGGCTCTACGCGTTCATTCGCGATGGCGGGCTCGACTTCAAGACCTTTGGTCTCGAAGGTCCTGCCTCGAACTGACCCGCTGCGCACCGGCCGGCTCCGTCCTCGGGCCGTGTCCTGGTGCCTCCTCCTCCTCGCCGGCTGCAGCTCCGCCGCGCGCTCGGCTGGAAACCTGTTCCTTCCGACGGCGCTCGACGCGGACGTCGTGCTCGCCATGCCGGGTCTCGACGCCGCGACGGCTCAGTCCCCGGATCCCGTGGCCTTCGAGGCCACCGTCGTGGAAGTCATTGTCACGGGCGCCACACGCCTGAAGCACCTGATCCGTCTGCGGCGGTCGACGGGTGTCCTGGCGCTCTTGCAGGTCACGCTTCCGGGGGGCGTGCGCGTGCCCTTGGCGGTCGGTGACGTTGTGAGCGTCGCCTATCGCGAGTCGACGCGTGAGCCCCGCGAAGGGAGCGTCCTCATTCGGGACGCGACCGGCCAGGTCGTTCTGCTCGTGCAGGAGACCGGTGGTCTGCCCGACCCGCTCGTCCCTCCCGAACTGCGCCTCGCGCCCGCGCTCAGCGGTGACGCGGTCTACGTCGAGGTTGGCCGCCTCGACGGGCGCTGCGTCGGTGAGCGCGAGCATCGTCGCTTGCGGCTCGGGGGCAGCGACACTGACGAGGAGACCGGAGCGCCGCTCTGGGCGCCAGGCGAACGTCGCACGGTGGCGACCGCGGCCGGGAGCTACCTCATCCTCGCCCTGGACAACGTTAAGTGGCTGGACGTCGATCTCGCCGAGTGCCCCGAAGGGACGGGCGATCGTGTCGCGTGGGTCGCCGTACGTGCGCGATGAGTGGCACGTCGGGTAGGATCCCGCGCTGATGCGTACCCGTGTCGCCAGAATCGCAGCCGTTGGCACATTTTCAATGGTTGCCTGTGTTACCGCGGAGCCAAGCGCGACGACCGCCGTGAGCACCCCCGACGTCGCCGACGCGGCGGCGCCCGAGACCACGGATGCGAACGCGTCCGCAGTCGCCCGCCTCAGCGCGATTCGCGTCGCGGCGGGCGCAGCGGCGCTCGAGACCGAGACGTCCCTCGATCGCGGGTGCCAACATCACGTCGCCTACATGCGGGCCGTCGGCAAGGTGCTTCACGCCGAAGAGCCCGAACACGCGGCGTTTTCGCCCGAGGGGGCGGCAAGTGGCCCCAATGCGCTCCTGGCCAGCGGCATGCCGTCGCTCGACGCCGCGATAGAGGCGTGGCTGGCCGAGCCCTATCATCGTGTCGCGCTGCTCGACCCGGGTGTGCGGATCGTCGGGCTCGCGTTCGAGAGCGGCTGGGCCTGCCTCGACGTCCTGAGCCGCTACGTGCCAGCGAATGGCGCCCCGCCCGTCGCCTATCCTCCCCCGGAGGCCTCGGGCGTCCCCGCGCATTATTCGGGCGGCGACACCGCCTCGCTCTCGCCGCTGCCTACCGGCCTCGTTCCGCCGGTCGGCTTCATCTTGTCGCTCGCGTTTCCGCCGGACCGGCCCGTGCGCGGTTCGGCCCAGGCCACGCTCCGTCGCCTGTCCGACGGGATCGCCGTGTCGGTCGTCACGCGCGGTCCTGCCGACGTGGGGGAGCCGTTTGCGACCTATCAGCGCAATACGGTCCTAGTCATCCCGAAGGCGCCGCTGCTGGCCGGAACGCGCTATGAGGTCGGCGTGACGGCGCTCGCCGGTGACGTCGAGGCCAGCCGCTCCTGGCAATTTACGACCGCGCCCTGACCCTCAGCCGATCGCGCCGCCCAGCGCCTTGCGGAGCGCATCGGGGAGCTCCATCGAGCCGAACTCCCGGAGGTTCACTGCCGCGTGGGTGATCCGCACGTCCGAGAGGTGGCGGATGTCTTCTCCCCCCGCGTTCATCCCGAAGAGGCGATAGCCCAGCGTGAACGAGCGCAGGCCCACCTGCTCGGCGTGTACGTGGATGCTGAAGCGGTCGCCGTGCCGCATCGGCGAGACGTAGCTCGCCTCGGTGCGCACGACGGGCGTGCCGTAGCCGTGCGCGACGAACGCCTTGTCGAAGGTCTCGTGCAGCGATTGGAAGTACCACTCCTCGAACGCGAGGTGGCAGTAGCCGAAGACGCGCGCGAAGAAGACGATCCCGGCGTGGTCGACGTCGCTGAACGGCACCGGCAGTGGGAACGGCCACCGCATGAGCCGAAGACCGCCAATCCCCAATCCACGAGAAGACGCTTCCACACTGACCTCCGCTTCGATCCGTTGCGAGCCTGGCTATTGATATCATCGACGTGTCAATGTGAGACACGTGAGACACTCCCGCCTCTCGGGGTGTCCGGTTCTGAAGCATACGCGCCTTTCCGAGCGGCGCACCTAGATTCCTGGAAAGCGCACAGAGTCGGCGTTCGACGTCAGTCGATCTGCTGGCACACGTCTTGCTACGTGCACCGGCATGACGTTATCCACCCTGATCGCCGTGCTCACGCTCGTCGTGGTGTTGGCTGCGGTTGCCGCGCTGACCGTCGATGCGCTGCGCGGAGTCGATCGAGTGACGTCGCCGATCGCAGATTTCCCTTCAGCCCGTGTCGTATTGACACCTCTTTCTTCCCCTATTTCAAACGAACTCACCTAAAAATCCCTCCAATCGCGCCGGGTCGTTACGGGCACGCCCGGCGCGTTTTCTCCTCCTTAACCGCTCAGTTACCCTGCCGTCGTTCGATGAAGCGCCCAGCCACGCTGCTGCGCGAGTGCCGCGAGGTCGCCCCGGCTCGAGGGCGCGGGCGGATCCACGACGAGGGCGCCGTGGGTCGACATCAAGAGCATCGGAACGTCGTCCAGTGAATTGCCCGCGGCAAACGCGGGCGCTCCCTCCGCGCCCAGCTCACGCCGCAGGCGCAGGACCTTGCCCTCGCCGCTCGTGAACGGCTCGATGACCCGGTTGCTGACATGGCCCGTCGACTCGATCTCGAGCTCCACGGCCAGAACGTCGCTCCGGCCGATCCCGAGGCGCCGCATCGCCGGGTCCAGGCTCCACCAGGGGCTCGCGCTCACGATCAGCACGCGGAACCGCGCTCGCCGGAATCGCTCGACGAGGGCGGTCATCTCCGTGAACTCGCGCGCCGCCATCTCCTCGACGAAGTGCTGCTCCGACAGCTCCAGGAGCTCGCCGAGCTCCAACCCCGCGAAGAGCTGCGCACCGTAGCGATAACCGCGGCCCTTGTCCTCGGCGACCATCGCGTAATACGGGTCCAGCACGCGGGCCGCGCCTGGCGGTCGCGGGATTCGGCCGCGACGGTCGAGCCAGTCGAGCAGCGACTCGGTCGCATCCCATGACCAGAGCGTGCCGTCGGCGTCGAACGCGGCGATGCGCGCGTCGTCGGGGGTGCTGTCCAGGGTGCGCTGGAGCAGCGCTTCTGCCTCGGGCGTAAATTGACGGGCCTTCATCGAGGCAGGATACTGCGGCCGCGTCGAACGCGGAAGTCTGGTTCGAGGGAGGTCATCGTGTTGGGAGCATTGCCGTCATGGTTGCGCCGAATGGCGACCGGCGCTGCGGTCGCCGCCAGCGTCTCCGCCTGTGTCCCCATGGCCCCGGCGGGAGCGATCATCGAGGTCGAGCCGCCCCCGCCGCGCGTCGAGGTCATTCCGGTGCGCCCGAGCGTGACCCACCTGTGGATCGGCGGTCGCTGGGCCTGGCGTCCGGCCATTCGGCGGTACGAGTGGGTCCCCGGCCACTGGCGCGTCCCCGCGCATCCGCATCATCGCCACTGGATCCCGGGCCACTGGGCGCGCGGACCGGGTGGTTGGCACTACGTGCGCGGCCACTGGCGCTAGTCGCGCGATCGGGTCCCTATCTTGATTTCTCACCCCTGCTCGGGTATGTCCGGTCAGGGAGCGGCTCGCCGGTTCACCGTGGCTCGACGAGTAGCCCGGCGGCGGGCGAGTCGGCGCCCGGGGCGGTGTTGAAATTTGGAAGTCGCGAGTACCACCGAGCGCACCGCTTGAAGACCTGCCCTCACTGCTTCGATGACTGCGAGGACGACGCCAAGTTCTGCCCAAGCTGCGGTGAGTCGCTGCTCGAGGCGGTCGGCGAGTCGCACTCGGACCTGATCGGCAAGGTCATCAACGGCAACTTTCGCATCATCGGCAACATCGGCTCGGGCGCCATGGGCGCCATCTACAAGGCGGAGCAGATGTCGCTCGGCCGTACGGTGGCCATCAAGGTGCTGCACCGGCACCTGCTCTCCGACCCCACGCTGAGCAAACGCTTCCAACGTGAAGCGCGTGCGGCAAGCCGGCTGCGTCACCCGAACTGCATCGAGGTCATCGACTTCGGTCAGGCCGAGAACGGCGCGCTGTTCATCGCCATGGAGCTCGTCGACGGCATCGACCTCGCGGACCTCATCTTTCGGGACTGGCCACTGAGCCTCGAGCGCATCTTCCGCATGCTCAAGCAAGTCTGCACCGCGCTCGACGCGGCGCACGCGCACGGCATCATCCACCGCGACCTCAAGCCCGAAAACATCATGGTCGAGCAGCGGCGGACGGAGCCCGACTTCATCAAGGTGCTCGACTTCGGCATCGCCAAGCTCCAGGACCCCAAGAGCGACTCGTCGCAGCCGTTTCAGACGGTCGCTGGCGTCGTGTGCGGCACGCCCGAGTACATGGCGCCCGAGCAGGCGCGCGGCGAGGCGCTCGACGCGCGCGCGGACCTCTACTCGCTGGGCGTCATCCTCTACCAGATGCTCACCAAGGAGCTCCCGTACACCGGGGAGACGCCGATCGGCGTCGTGACCAAGCACCTCACGCAGCCCATCCCGTCGCCCAGGACCAAGGTCCCGGATCTCGATCCCGAGGTCGAGGCGCTGACCATGCGGCTCATGGCCAAAGACCGCGACGAGCGTCCCGCCACGGCGCTCGAGCTGGCGCGGGAGTTCGAGCGTCTGGAGCGACGCCCGCGCGTGCGTGGGGCCACGCTCGGCAACAGCGTCGCGCGGCCGCGCGCGCCTGGCCGGTCGGAGGATCCGACCTCGGTCATGGTCCCCGCGATGTCCGATGACGACGGCCCGCTCAGCCCGACGATGACCGATCCCGCCGGGCGCTATCCGATGGGCGCCGATCCGCACGAGACCAGTCAGGCGCGTCGCCTGCTGGTGAAAGACGGCGTCATTGCCGTGCCTGCACTCCATCGCCCGAGCGGCGGTGCCGGTCTCGGAGCCGACTCGGGCCTCCACGCAGGGATCCTGAACGCGCGGCGCAGTCGACGGCGATGGCTCATCGCCGTGGGCGCGCTCGCCGCGGCCGCGTGCGTCGCTGCCGTCCTCGTGTGGCAGTCCACGCGCAGGTCGCCCGTGCCCGTCGCGGCTGCCTCGGCGACGAACGACTCCCCGACTCCGTCCGACGTGCCCGACGACACGCCTCGTGACACGCCCCCGCCGCGCGCTTCCGGTGCCGATGCCGGCGTGGCGAACGCCGACGTCGCGGTTGTACTCGCGGTCCCGCCGTCGGTCGTGGACGTGACTCAGCCAGCGGGGAGCGCCGACCTCGGAGCGACCGTCATCGCCGCGGTCGACGTCCCGGTGGCCGCGGCGCCCGACGTCCCCGTAGTCGCCGCGACCGACACGCCCGTGCCGCCTCCGCCCGACGCCGGACCGAGCGTGCCGCCGCGTCCCGACAAGCCAGTGCGTCCCGACAAGCCAGTGAAGCCCGACAAGCCCGACAAGCCCGACAAGCCGGACAAGCCGGACGACAAGGCCGCCAAGAAGGAGAAGCTCGCGGAGATCACGGCGCGGGCCAGCGCAGCAAAGTCCGGCGGTCAGTGGGCGCTGGTCATTCAGGCGTATCAGGAGGCCTACCGGGTGGAGCCCCAGCGCGGCTTCCTCAGCGAGATCGGACACGCCTATCGCAAGAGCGGCGACATGGTGCGCGCGTGCGAGTACTACCAGAAGTTCGTGCTCAAGTTTCCCGAGGCCGATCGTGCCAAGGAAGCCGAGCGCTTTCGCATCTACCAGTGCAATCTGACGAACTGAACCCGAGCAGCGCAAGGAGGCCAGTCGATGGAAGCAAAGCGAGGCAGTGAGCGACGGCGGAGCCCGCGTGTCCCGGCGCGGCACGACCTCGTCGTTCGGCCGATCGACGCCGACGGGACCGAGCTGCGGGCCCAGTCGGTCAACCTGAACCTCGGCGGCCTGTATTGCACGCTGGACCACTGGCTCCAGCCATTCACCAAGATCGCCATCAGCCTGTCGCTACCGATCTCGCTCGATGTCGACGAATCCAAGTCGGTCGACATCGCCGTCGACGGCGTCGTCGTGCGCATCGAGCCCGCCAAGCGCGAGGTCGGGCGCACGAGCTACGAGTGCGCCGTCGCGTTCGTGGGCCTCGACGAGGACGCCGAGCTGGCCATCGCGCGCTACCTCTTGGCGGAGTTGGTGCGTTCTACCTGAGCTGCGGGTCGGCGCGTGTGAGTCGGCCCCACGCGGACGCTAGACGATCTCGATGCGGATGAGCTGCTTGCCGACGAAGACGTAGTCGCCGTTGTCGAGCTGAATCTCGTCGCGAATGCGGTAGTAGGTCCCGTTCTTGGAGCCGGCGTCCTCGAGCGTGACGCGCCCGGCCTCGACGCCGACGCGCGCATGCGTGTGGCTCATGAAGCGGTCTTGCGGGAAGTTGAGGTCGCAGTCCTCGCGCCCAATCGTGAGCGAGCCGCTCTCGACGGCGCGGCGCTCGCCGGCGCGGCCATGCGTGAGGATCTGGGTGACCGAGAGCTTCCAGGGCCACAACGGCGGCGTGCCGCAGAAGCAGGCGCCATTCTCCCACGCCTCGGGCATGGGATCGGGATAGGTGTGCAGCTCGAACAGCTCCTCGCCGCAGACGAAGCGATCGCCGTCACCCAGCGGGACGCGCCCGCGGAGCCGCATGAACGTACCGTTGGCCGAGTCCAGGTCCTTCACGAACAGGTGACCGTCGCGATAGAAGAAGTTGGCCTGCTTCGGTGAGACGGTCGTGTCGTCGGGGAACAGGATCGTCCCCTGCGTGCGCCCGCAGATGTGCTCCGTCGAGTTGAGGTAGTAGCTCGCGCCGTCGCCACCCATGCCACGCAGAAGGACGAGCCGGGCCTTGCGCTTGGTCGGAGCGGACTCGATGAAGGCCGTCTCCGCCTGCGCGCGCGCGGCGCTCGGCTTGGGCTTGAGGTCGTCGGACTTGGCCCCGCAGTAACCACAGAAGCGGTGCCCGACGGGAACGGGCTTTCCACATTGGCGGCAGGTGATCACGCTCATCGGCCGGCAATCTAGCGCATCTGACGGCCCGCGCGAAGGGGGCTGAAGACAGCCCAGGCGTTCTTGCCTGAGGCGGTCGCGCCTCCGGGAAGCGTGAGGCTCAGCCGCGCGCGAAAAAAGTAGTTCATCGGCTGTAGAAACATGGAGATGAAGCTGCGCACCGCCGCTGGAAGCACCTGGAGGAGATCCTCGCGGTAGGCCAGCCGGCCGAGCGCGACCTCGAGCGCGACGGGACCATCGCGCGTCTTCGCCGTCACCGAGTAGCGCATCGGGACCGCGTGGTGCGGCTCCACCGGGTCGCGCTTGCTCTCGAGCACCTTCGCTGTCGCCTCGAGCGACGAGGCGACGACCTTGCCGTCCTTCATCACGAGCAGCCAGCCGTGGCGCTCGCTCCCGAGCTTCGGAGTGAGCGTGACCTCCACGAAGTGGACGCGGTAAGGCCCCGCGCGCCCGTCGAGCCGCACCCAGCGATCGGCGAGCTGATAGGGGAGCATCGTCGAGAGGCCGTGCTCTCCAAACCCGGTGCCCTTGAAGGGCCGCCACGTGCCCTCGAGCAGCCGCTCGCGTCCCTCGATCCGCACCTTGCCGGCGAGCATCGCATAGCTCAGCACGTGGCCCTCGGGCAGCCCGATGCGCCCGTTTCCGGGCTTCCAGCCGGGCTCGACGAGCGTCGCCGTGAGCTCGAGCTCGGTGCTCCAGGTCGTGCCCTTGAGCGTCCAGCCCGTGGCCGTTCGCTGCAGGTCGCACGCTCCGGCGCGCAGGCGAAAGCGGCCGCTGCGCTCGAGGCTCCAGGTGCCCTTGGGGTACTTTCGAGGATAGCGACCGTAGGCGATGGGAGCCGCCGGATCGGTGTACGGAGGCGCAAAGCGCAGCACGTCGATGACCGCGTTCTCGTCGCCCGGCCCAAAGTTCGTGAGCACCATCGAGATCTGCATCCAGCCGCCGTCGTCGCGTTCGACGAACGTCATCCAGCGCTCGAGGTAGCCTTCGTGCTTGACGTTCTCGCGGTCGTGCGCGGCCCACTCGGCGTCGCCGACCGTCTCGATCCCCGGCTGCAGCGGCGTGATGTCTCCCGCCTGCGCTCCAGTGGTCCAGAGCGTTGCGAGGACCACGAGTTGGATGGGCTTCATGGCGTGCTATGGTACGGCCCGCCCGGGGAGGGCGAAAGGGGACGCGGTGGCGGTAGTCGAATCGAGTGAGGATGGGCTCGTCGTCGCGCTGCGCGGGCTGCTCGGAGCCGACGCCGTGTCGAACGAGGAGGCCGAGCGCCGCGCCTATGCGTCCGACATGTGGCCCCGTCACCAGATCTGGAAGATGGGTCCCACGCCAGTGCGGCATCGGCCGTTGTGCGTCGCGCGCCCGACCACCGAGGGTCAGATTCAAGCCGTCGTCCGCGCCTGTCGCGCCGCGAACGCGCCGCTCATCCCATATGGCGCCGGCAGCGGGGTCTGCGGCGGGACCATGCCCATTCGTCCGCGGTCCGTGGTGCTCGACGTGCGCCGCCTCGACCGGCTCGTGAGCCTCGACGACCTGGATCTCACCGTCACCGCCGAAGCCGGCATCCACGGGATGCTCTTCGAGGAAGAGCTGCTCGCGCGCGGCTACACCCTCGGGCACTATCCATCGTCCATCTTGTGCAGCACGCTGGGCGGCTGGCTCGCGGCGCGCTCGGCGGGTCAGCAGTCGTCCAAGTACGGCAAGATCGAGGACATGGTCGTCTCGCTCCGCGCCGTCCTGCCCGACGGCGACGTCGTCGAGACCGGCTCGGGCCAGCCGGTAGACTGGACGCAGATCCTCGTGGGTAGCGAGGGCACGCTCGGCGTCGTCACGCGGGCCACGTTGCGCGTCCACGTGCGGCCGGAGGCGCAGGTCTTTCGCGGGTTTCGCTTCCGCACCGTCGATGAGGGGCTCCACGCGCTGCGCCGAATCATGCAGGCGGGGCTCTCTCCGCATGTGGCTCGCCTTTACGACCCGTTCGACACCATGCTGCACTCGAGCTCCAAGAGCGGGTCCCCGGCGGAGGAGGCCGGGCGCACGGCGACGGGTCCCATGAGCGCGCTGCGTGACCTGTTTTCGGCACCCGTCGCCGAGGTGAAGCGTCGCGCACCCAAGGCCGCCATCGCGCTCGCCTTGTCGGTGCCCGGCGTCCTCGCTCGGCTGGTGGAGGCGCTGCCCGCCACGTGCCTGCTGATCCTCGGCTTCGACGGCACACGCAGCGACGCTGAGCGCGATCTCGAGGCGGCGACCAAGCTCGCGCTCGCTGGTGGCGGCATCGACGGTGGCTCCGGCCCGGGTGAGCGCTGGCTCGCGCATCGGCACGCGGTCTCCTTCAAGCAGTCCGCTCTCTTCGACGCCGGCGCGTTCGTGGACACCATGGAGGTCTCGGCCCCGTGGTCGCGTGTGCTCGAGGTCTACCGCGGCGTCCGCGCGGCCGTCTCACCGCACGCGTTCGTCATGGCGCACATGAGCCACGCCTATCGGGAGGGCTGCTCCCTGTACTTTACGTTCGCTGGCTACAAAGGCGATGCGGCCGGGCTCGAGCGCCTGTATGACCGCGTCTGGGCCGAAGGGCTCACCGCCGTCATTCGCTGTGGAGGCTCCATCAGCCACCACCACGGCGTGGGGCTCTCCAAGCGCGACGCGATGCGGCGCGAGCACGGGGCCGGCCTACGCCTGCTGTATTCCATGAAGGACGTGCTGGACCCCAGCGGCCTCATGAACCCGGGCAAGGTCCTCCCAGACCGCGCGGTGGAGGGGTAGCCATGGCGCCACCGGTCACGGATGCGAGCGCGCTGACCGATCTCACGCGCGACTACACCCGGGAGATCCGCGAGGCGACGTCCTTCCCGCAGGCGCTCGAACTGGGGCTCGGCAAGGGTCGACTCGCGCCCGGCGAGACGCTCAGCGCCCGCTCGGTCGCCGAGGTCTGCATCACGCTCGCCGCGGCGTCGCGCTTTGGCGGGCACGTGCGGCTCGGACCGGCCCAGGGTCCCGACGAGGTCGGGCTGCGGCTCGACGCGCTGGTCGGGATCACCGACGTGGACCCGACAAGTGGCCTGGTGCGCGCCGAGGCCGGAGTCACCGTGTCCTCGCTGGAGGCGCGGCTCGCCGACGCCGGCCTCACGTTGGGCGCGGCCCTGCTGGCGACGCCCGAGGCCCGGATCGGCGCGGCCATCGCCGCCGGGGCTTGGCCGGGTGCGGCCATGCGTCTCGAGGCGGTCCTCCCCGACGGGACGCCGCTCTGCACGCCGCTCGCCCCGCGTCGCGCGACGGGTCCGGACCCGGACGCGCTCCTGCATGGCCTGAACGATCGCCTCGCCGTGCTCGTGGCGGCCGTGCTGCGCCTCGACCCCCGCGCGCAGCAGTCCCGCGTCGAGCACGTCAAGGGGCCCCCGAGCGCACTCCTCGAGGCCATGCGCGTCCTGCTGCGAGACCACCGGCTGGACGTCGAGCTGAGCGCGACCAGCGACGGACAGGAGCTGACGGTCGAGGTCTCCGGCGACGACGCGCGCTTCGACACGGGGCTGGCGTTGTTGGCCTCGCTGCGTGCGGTCGGCGCCGTGTCGGTCACGGGTGGCCTGCCGGCGCCCCCGCTCGGTCGCACCGAGGTCGCGGGATGGCGGCGGCTTCAGTCGCGCGTCGCGGCCGGTGGCCCCGTGTGGCTGCACCGCATCGGTCGGCACGGCGCGTGGCTGCGACCGGGGCCCCAGGGCGCCATCGATGACCCTTGGCTTGCGCAAGCGCGCGCGGCGCTCGATCCGGGCGCCGTCCTTCGCCACGACGACGCGCCACTCCGCCGCCGGAAAGGACGCGCGACATGAGCGCTCCACGGGACCTCCTCCAGGCCACGACAACGTGCGCCTACTGCCCCACGCTCTGCCTCCACGCTTGCCCCGTGTCGACGGCCGAAGCGTCGAGCACCGTCTCGCCGCACGGCAAGATGATGACCGCGCGCGCGTTGGCCTCGGGGGCGCTGCCGCTCACCGATCGTCACGCGGTCGGTGTGCTCTCCAGGTGCACGAGCTGCGGCGCTTGCCAGGTCGCGTGCCGCCACGCGATCGACGTGTCGGGGACCCTGCACGCGGCGCGCACGTGGGCCGCAACGGGGGGGCACGCCGCCGTCGATCCCATCAGCGTCGCCGTCCCCATCGAGGCGGAGACGGCTCGCGTTTTGCCGCCAGGCGCCTCCGGCGTGTGGCTTCACGACGCGGGGCACGCGGCCGCGTTTGCCGTCGTCGCCAAGCGCAACGCGACGCGCTGGGGCCGGCGCCCGGAGCTGGTCTTCGCGAGCGTCGAGGACCTCATCGCGGTCGAGACGCTCTACCCGACGGTCGGCGCCACGCTGCGCGTGCCGCAGCGCCTCGAGGTCGACGAGGCGCTGCCGCCGCTCCCGGCGACCGGCCAAGTCGCGTATCTGGAGCCCTGTGCCCTCTCCCGGCGTCGTCCGGAACACGCCGCCGAGCTGCGACGCCGCCTCGCCGCGGTGCTGGGTGACCGCCTCGTCGTGCTCTCCCGTCCCGATGGCGAGCCGCTCTGCTGCGGTGCCGGTGGCGGCTACGCGGAGGCCAGCCCCGCCGGGGCGAAGCGTGCGGGCGCCCGCATCCTGGAGCTTGCCCGTGACCGGGGCGCCGCGGCGGTCATCACGACCTGTGGTGGCTGTCGTGCGCATCTGGCGGCCGCATCACCGCGCGCTGAATGAGCCGGGTCCCCCGCAACGCGACCGCGATCGGTTCGACCGCTCCCATCGCTTGCGCCGTGCGGAGCCCCTGCCGCGCCCGCTCCGTGATCAGCGCCTCGGTCGGGTCCTCTGGAATCGCCAGCGCGTCCGCGGGCAGCCCCTCGTAATACGGCCGCCACTCCGTCGTCGAGAACATCACGTCGCGCAGGCCCATCGTGTCGGCAAACGCGGCTTGGAGGCGCAGGGTCGCGAGCTCCAGCGCCTCGTCGCGCACGCTCGTGTTGTCGAGCCCGAAGTCGGGTTGCTGGAAGCTCTCACGTCCTTGGACGAAGCCGTGACACAGCTCGTGCAGCACGAGGACTGCGAGGCAGTCGTCTGCGTCGAGGGTCTCTCGCGTTCCGATGTGCAGCGTACCCCTGCCGTCGCTCGAGGCGTACACCTCGGTCGTCCGCTCGACCTTCAGGCCCAGCGCGGCTGCCGCGTCGATCCACAGCGCGTCGACCTCGGGTCGGTCGAGCGGGTGCCTCACCGTGTGCGGGTGGCCACGACCGGCACGTGGTCCGAGGAGCCGAAGGTGCGGTCGATCTCGCAGGTCGCGACCTGTGCCGCCACCGCCTCCGGCACGAGGTGGTAGTCGATGCGCCAGCCGTGGTTGGCCTTCTTGGCCCACGGCGCGTAGGGCCACCAGGTGAACTGGTCGTCCGTGTCCGGGTGCTCCCGCCGAAAGACGTCGGTGAGGCCATGGCCGAGCAGCGCCGAGAAGCGCGCGCGCTCCTCGGGTCGGACGCCGATGTCCGCCTTCTGCCGCTCCTTGGGGTGTAGGTCTCGGTCGGTGTGCGCGATGTTGAAGTCGCCCGTCAGCCACGTGGGCAGGCCCGCAGCACGTCGGTCGGCCGCAAACGCCAGCAGGCCATCGTAGAACGTGAGCTTGGGCTCGTAGGCCTTGCCGCCGTTCGGGCAGTACAGGTTCACAATCGACAGCTCGAGCGCAGGCAGATGTGCCTCCAGCGCGCGGTTCTCGAAGTCGAAGGGCGGCGTGCGGAACGCGCAGCCTTCGGCGAGGTCCTGGCGAACGAAGATGGCGACCCCGCTGTAGCCCGTGGGCGCGCCGTTCGTGCCGAGCACGTAGCCCTCGACGTGCGTGACCTCGTCCGGGATCTGCTCCGCGGAGGCCTTGATCTCCTGCAAGCAGAGCACGCCGGGCTGGCGCGTCGTGAGGTAGTCGAGGACCTGCGCGGCGCGTGCGCGGATGCCGTTGACGTTCCACGTGACGATGGTGCTCATCGACCGGCTCCCGTCATGCGCTCGACCACGATGCGAGCGATGGCCTCCGCCGCCGGTCGCATAGATTCGGCGGGGCCATCGGAGTACAGCGAACGCACGTAGACGCGCCCGAGCACGAGCTCCACGCCGAACTGGTCGAGGATGGCCTTGGAACCGCGATACCACGAGACGCCGTCGTCGCCGTGCAGCTCCTTCCACTGGGCGCGGGCGCCGTCGGCCGTCTTGAAGCGGAACACGTTGAGCTCCAGGCTGTCTTGCGCCCCCGACCGCACGTAGGTCGCGAAGAGGGCGTCCTCCATGCCGTTGTCGAGGTAGCTCGCCGAGGCCCCGTTGATCTGCTCGAAGATGGATTCGCGGTCGCGCACTACGCGGTCGAGCGGCGCATCGAAGCCTTTGGGCGGAGCCGGCAGGACGTCCACGAGCGCCTTGGGGCCGGCGGTCGGATCGCCGCCGTTATGGCCACGCGTTGGACATCCGCACAGCAGGACGCTGCACAGGAGAAGCTGGCGGCCCATGTCCTAGCCGAGCTTCTTCGTGTCCACGACGATCTTGGCGCGGTCCCCCTCGCCAAGGCCCATCTTGGCCGCAGTCTGGATGAACTTCGGCGCCCGCGGCCGCGGCGTGGCGTCCTCGACCTTCGGCAGGCCCTTGGCGACCCGGTGCTTGTTGACGAGCTCGTGGATGAGGACGTCCATCGCGACCGGATCGGTCGTAACGTAGAGCTGGTTGTTCTGCACGCGGTTGCGCGGGTTGTCCTGCGGCCCGCCCTGGTAGAGCACGCGCGTGGCGTCGCAGACGATGAGCTTGACCTTGTCTTTGATCATCGGCATCGCGTAGAGCTTGGCGATGGCCGGATCGCAGTTGTTGCGGTGAAAGCGCGGCACGACCGTGTAGCCATTGGGCTGCTTCTCGCCGGCGGGCGTGGGCCGCACGACGCCGAGCGACATGTTCTTGAGCGCGCCCGTCACCCCGGTCAGGTTGTGGTCCTTCGGCACGCAGAGGTTGAGCACGGCGTCCGCCCAGACCTGCGACTTGGCCCAGTGGAAGGTGACCTTGTAGCCATTGTCATCGTAGATGACGGGGTTCGCGTCGGGCCCCTCGTGGCCCGTGACCCAGATGCCGTCCTCGGGCTTCTGATGGCGGTAGCCGGCCTTCTTCATGCGATCCATGTACTGGTCGAAGATGCGGATGTTCGACTTCTTGACGCCGAGCTCGACCAGGTGGCCGGCGAGCGCGAGCGCGACCTGCGGGCTGACGGCCGAGCCGACATTGCCTTGGCCGTTGCCGAGCGCGTTGACCTTGATGGCGATCTTCTGGTTGGCCTTGAAGAAGCGGCCGAGCGCGGCAGCGGCCGTGGCCTCGCCCGTAAACGCCTTGAGCCCCTCGGCGACCATCTGCTTGACCACCGCGTCATCGAGCTTGGAGGCGTCCAGGGTGGCCTTCGAGTGCTCGACGAGCATCACGCGCCCCTTGCCCACGTTGGGACCGGCCGCGAACGCAGGGCGGGCGAGGAACGTCGCGGCCAGGGCCGCCGCGCCCCCGAGCCACTGTCGTCGGGAGAAGGTGCCGGGCTCGAATGGGGTCGTGTCGCTCATGTGTCCTCCGTGTGCTGTGGCCAGACTGGTCCGCGGAGCGGCACGCCGGCGCCGTAGGAGAACCCCAGCTCGCGCTCGCGGTCAATGCGAGGGCGGCACGAGACGTGATTTTTTCTCGCTCGAGAGCCCGACGATGCCGTTGATTTTGGCTTAAGGACGCAGCGGCGCGCCCGATGGACGGTGTGGATGCGGGTCTCACGATGAGACTCCGCCGCGTCGCCCGATTCCCGCCAGGAGGCCCTCATGTCCACCAATGCGACCTTCTCTCGCCGCGCGCTCGCCGCTGCGGCCGTCACTGCGCTGCTTACGATTGGCTGCGCCACTGAACCCGAGGCACCCGCAGAGGCAGGAGACGACTTCGGGGTCGTCGAGGCCGAGCTGTCTGGCAAGTGCGAGAGCGGTCTCGTCGGAACGGGGAAGGGCGGCGCGTGCTTTGCGCCGTCGCAGCTCAAGTCCGACGCGGCCAAGGCGTGCACGGCCAAGGGCCTGAAGCTGTCGGGGATGAAATTCAACAAGCCGTGCGGCAAGGGCGGTTACCAGAGCGGCCACTATCAATGCTGTGCGCCGCCGGAGTCGACGCAGCCGAAGTGCACCAAGATCGTCCTTGGTGGCCCGAAGCAGTGTCTGGGCGATGCCGAGTGGAAGGGCATCGCGTCGAAGGTGTGCGGTGGCAAGGGGCTGGGCGTCGGCGCCATCGCCTTGGAGCTGCCGTGTGGTGACGGTGCCCATGGCCGCGCGCTCGTCTCGTGCTGTCCGGCGGAGGCGCCCGAGCAGTGTGAGGTCGCGGTCGTCGGTGGCGGCGCGGTCTGCGAGGGCCCGGGTGTGTGGGCCAAGAGCGCGGCGAAGCTCTGCGCGGCGAAGGGCAAGGTCGTGGCGGCGTCGTCGTTTGGCACGGTGTGCGGCGAGGAGAAGTACACGTCGATCAAGGTCAAGTGCTGCGGCTCCGCACCGCCTCCGCCAGGGGCCGCTGCTTCGCAGTGCGTCAAGGCGCTCGTCAAGGCGCCCAATGGCTGCCAGTCCGAGGCCGAGTGGAAGAGCGCGATGAGCGAGGCCTGCGCGACGAAGGCGCTGGTGCTCACGTCACTCGCGATGGGCTCGGCGTGCGCCGGCGGCGGGTTCAGCACGGCCACGTCGGAGTGCTGCTCGCAGCCGTGAAGTCAACAAGTCAGGACCGGTCCCTTCCCCACACCCATCTACAGTGTCCCTAACGTCAACAAGTCAGGACCGTCCCCCTGTTCCC
>SXOX01000284.1 GCA_005776585.1 Pseudomonadota bacterium
GCGCTGTCGGTCACTCCCGCCTACCTCAAGCAGGTGGGCCTGCTCGACGCGGTCCCCGACGACGAGGGCGGCGTCATCAACCAGCAGCTCTATGTGGCCCTCGACAAGATCGCGTTCCTGCCGTGGGGGCTGCTCGTCGACAAGTGGCGCTGGGACGTCTTCAGCGGCCGCGTCGCACCGGAGAAGTTCAATGCGCGCTGGTGGGAGCTACGCAAAGAGTTTCAGGGCGTGGTGCCGCCCGGAGACCGCAGCGCACCGGAGCTGTTCGATCCGGGGGCCAAGTACCACGTGCCGGGCAACACGCCCTATGCGCGCTACTTCCTGGCGGTGATTCTGCAGTTCCAGTTCCACGAGGCGCTGTGCAAGGTGGCCGGACACGCGGGGCCGCTGCACACCTGCTCCATTTACGGCAACGCCAAGGCGGGCGCGACGCTGTCGAAGATGCTGGCCATGGGCGCCACCCAGCCCTGGCCCGAGGCCCTCGCGGTCGCGACCGGGGGCAAGCGCGCGATGGACGCGGGCTCTGTGCTGGCCTACTTCGCGCCGCTCGAGCGCTGGCTCAAGCAGCAGAACCGCGGCCAGAAGTGCGGCTGGTAGGTCAGCGGCGGACGAAGCGATAGCCCACGCCGCGCACCGTTTGGAAGTGTGTGGGCTCGGCGGGGTCGGGCTCGAAGACGCGGCGCAGGCGCACGACGAAGTTGTCGACGGTGCGCGTGCTGACGTCCGGCGAAACACCCCAGACGCGCTCCAGCAACGCCTCCCGCGCGACGGGGCGGCCCTCGTGGTCGACGAAGTACTTCACGAGGCGCCATTCGAGGTCGGTCAGCTCGACGGTCTGGCCCCGGACGGTTGCGACGCGAGCCTCGAAGTCGAGCCGCGCGTCGCTGAAGGTGACGGCGCTCTTGGGCTGCGGCGCCGTCCAGCGGTGCCGACGGAGGATGGCCGCAACGCGCGCCAAGAGCACGTCGAGCGAGAACGGCTTGGAAAGGTAGTCGTCGGCGCCCGCGCCGAGCCCCTCGACCATGTGCGGGGTGGACCCGAGCGCGGTGAGCATGAGCACCGGCACGCGGTTATCGCTCTGGCGCAGCTCGCGACAGAAGTCGAGGCCGTTGCCATCGGGCAACATCACATCGAGCAGCACGAGGTCCGCGGGGGACTGCAACGCCACTCGGGCCTGGGCCAGGGACTCCGCAAGCGAGACGGCGTAGCCATCGGAGGTGAGGTTCATCTCCAGCAGAGTGGCGAGGTGCGGCTCGTCCTCGACGACCACGATGCGGGCGGGCCCCGTCACTGCCGGCTCTCCGGTATCGACAGGCGAAACGTACTGCCGCGTTCGAGACCCTCGCTCTCGGCGACGATGGTGCCACCGAGCCCTAAGACGAGCTCGCGCGCGACGTGGAGGCCGAGCCCGGTGCCGCGCACAGGGGCCTTGCCGGGGCGTGCCACCTGGTGAAAGCGGCGAAAGACGCGTTGGAGCTCGCGCTTGTCGAGCCCCTCGCCACGATCGCTGACGGTGAGCTCGATCCGCCCGTCCAGCCGGCGCGCGGCGACCGTGATGCGCGGAGGAGCGGGCGAGTACTTCACGGCGTTGTCCAGCAGATTGCGCAGCACGATCTCGATGACGGTCCCGTCCGTCGCCACCGACGTGTCACGCAGGGTCGCGTGAACATCGACGGTGATGGCGTCCTCGCCGAGGGCGTGGCGTTGGCGCGTATCGAGCACGCAGCGCGCGATGACGGCGACGAGGTCGACGCTGCTAATCTCGGCGACGCGATCGTGCTCCGCGATGCGGCTCATCAGCAGCACCTGATCGACATAGTTGCGGAGCCGCAGGACGTCAGCGCGCATCATGTCCAGCAGACGACGCCGTGCTTCATCGGTGAGCTCGCGACGATCGAGCGTATCCAGCGTGAGCCCGAGGCTTGCGATGGGCGAGCGTAGCTCGTGCGTGACGGAGTCGATGAAGGTCTCCTGCTGGCGGACGAGGCCCTCCTTCTTGAACAAGAAGACGAGGAAGGCGCCGATGGCACCGATGATGCCGAGCAGGAAGGCGCAGCCGAACGCCAGGATGACCCAGTACCCTGCGCCCGGGCTCTCGCGCGCTTCGGCGGCATACGAGGCGAACAGCACGGTCCAGCCGACGAGGATGGCGATCGCAAACGCGATCGACGATCCGCCGATGAGGAGAGGCCAGCGATTGGAGCGATGAGCACGCGGCACGCGCAGGCACTAGATCGCCGGCGCGTCGATCGCAACTCCGTGCGACACGGCGCGCGAATAGGCCTCCCCCAGGCGGCGGCCGAGGCTCAGCCGCGTGACGCGCACCTGAGTTGCGTAGGCGCACACCATGAGGCGGAGGTCGCTGGCAGGGATCTCGGTGAGCAGCGACAGCGCGCTCCACAGCGGTGCCTGAAGAACCCGGGCGAGGGGCGAGGCGTTGTGGGGTTGGAGGGTGTTCATGATGCGCTCCTGGACCGAGCGGCTTCGACGCCGCCGACCTGTTACCAAGGTATCGGATCGTTCGGGACGCGACTGTCACCGTTTCGTAAAAGCCGGCGTCGCAAACTTTGCGATGTTCTGGGCGAAAACGCGCATTCAGGATCAGTGTCACACGGCATCCGAGCCTGACTCGGTGCCGGCGTGAAACTTGCAGGACGCGATTCGGGGTAGAGAGGCTGACCATGAGCGCCAATGACATTCGCCAATACGTCGCCGAGGCCATCAACTACGAGGCCCGACGGGACTACTATGGGCTCCTCGGGGTTTCGCCCGATGCGACCGCCGACCAGATTGCCGCGGCGTACCGCGCGCTGACGTCCACGCTCGATCCGGTGCGCCTGGAGCGCCCAGAGTACCGAGACCTGCGGGCCTTCGCTCTGCGAATCTTGCGCACTGGCGCCGAGGCCGTGGGGGTCCTGTCGGATCCGGCGCGCCGGTCGGAGTACGACCAAAAGCGCATCATCGGCGTGCCAGAGCCGCAGCACGACAAGACGCCGGAGCCCTTCAGCATTCGGGAGCTGCTGTCGTCGCCCGTGAGCTTCTTCGGGCACCGCCGCAAGGACGCGGCCGAGCGGGTCGTGAAGCTCGCGAGCATCCACTACGCCAAGGGCGAGTACTTCGAGGCGGAGGTGCTCTACTCGCGCGCGCACGAGCTCGATCCGGAGAACCCGACCTACGAGATCAAGATGGGCTGGTCCGCGCTCAAGAACACCAAGCGCCCCGTCGAGGAGCGCCTGCAAAAGGCGCGACGGCCGCTCGAGCGTGGCGCTGCGCGCGCGCCCTACGACGCCGAGGCCCGGTACGCCATGGCGACCTATTGGCGCGAGGCGAACGAGCCGGCCCAGTACCGGCGGGAGCTCGAGGCCACGCTGCGCTGCGATCGGGCTCACGAGAAGGCGCGCAAGGAGCTCAGCGAGCTCGACGCGCGCGAGCAACGCCAGCGCGCTGCCGACGCGGAGCATCAGAAGCAGGCGTCGCGCTTCAGCCTCGGCTCACTCTTCCGCCGCGCCGCGCCGTAGACTCCGTCCAGACCGGAGCGGCCCGTCGATGACGGACAGCGCGACGCGCTACTGAGCCGGGCAAGCGGCGTTGACGCTCTGGTCCAGATACTGGGGCTCGTCGCAGACGATCTGATTGACGAAGGTCGACTTCCCGCACGAGCCACCGTTGGATGCGCAGTCGATGCAGTTGATCACGTTGCCCTGAGCGCAGAACTTGTTGACTCCGAACTCACAGCAACCGAGGACCGGGAAGCCGGGCGGACAGGGCGCATTGCACGGGATCCCGGGCGGCGGCTCCTTCTTGCAGGCGTGGCATCCGTCGCCGGTGTTCTCGTTGCCGTCATCGCACTCCTCGGGCGGCTCGACGACCGTGTTGCCACACTTTGGACCACACTTCTGCCCACCGCACAGCCCGCCGCAGCCATTATCGCCGCAGGTCTTGCCCTCGCACTGCGGGGTGCAGCTGTCCGGGCACGCGCGCTGGAACGCGAGGTCCGGCGCTGTGCTCGCGGAGTACCAACAGGCGAACTTCCCAGGGATGGTCTCTTCCTCGTTCCAGTCCGGATCCCAGCCGCACACCGACTTGGCGGGGTCGATCCCCTGCGTCGCGCAGTTCGTCTGGTAGAGCTTGCCGCTGCTGCACACCCGAATCGTCGTACCAGCGCAGCACCCTCGCTTATGTTCCAAGGTCAGCGAGACATGCCCGCATGCGCCGAGCGTGCACTGATCGGCCGTACACTCGTTGCCGTCGTCGCAGTCTTCAGCGACGGCGCACCCGCCGACGGGAATGCAATGACCGGAGGCCTTGCAGGTGTCGGGGCCGTTGGCGGCGTTACCGTCGTTGCAGTTGCTGCCCTCGGGGAGGTAGGACACAGCGCACCCGGACACGCTCACAGACGAGGACACAACGCAGCCGCCGACCGGCCCGCAGAGGGGTGCCGGCCCACCACACGTCTGATACTCCGTCGGACAGTAGGCCTTGTAGCAGGCCGCGATCGGCGCACCGACCTGCTGCTCGCAACCCGAGCCGCCCTTCTGGGCCGTGGCGCAGCTGAGCAGTGCCGTGACGTTCGAGTCACTCTTGAACCCATTGCACTGGCTCGTACAGGTCGCCCAGTCCGCGGGAGAGGCCGCGAGGTCGCAGCCCGCCATGCACGCCAAGAAGTCGCTGCACCCGGTCGATGCCGCGCACGTCCCGCTGGCGGGCTGGCAGTCTTGCCCGGCGGGGCAGGTCACTGGCGTACTCGCGCACACGGTCTTCTGGAACCCTCCGGGGCCCACGCCCTTGGGTGCTGCCGGGGCTCGACTTCGCACGCCCGCACTCACAAGCTTGGCCGGGAGAGCGGTGTGGCCGTTCTCGTTGAACGCAACGCCGCTAAAGCCGCCACCGGGATAGTCGCCGTCCATCCGGAAGAAGGGACCCGTCTCGTCGGCGCACCAGTCACCACACCCCTTCCAGCACGGGTCGGCCTGGTTGACCGTGCTCATCATCAGGCCCGTCCACATCCAGCCCGAGTCGCACACCGCCAGCTGCCACTTCGTGGCGGTGCTCGCGACACCATGAGCCGTAAAGGTCCCGAGTACGTTGCCAGCGGCGCCCCAGCCGACCCCGGAGAGGCGTGGCAGGGACTGTGGCACCGTGTCGCGCGAGAACCACGCGGCCTGGTTGGCGTCATGGTTCCGGTACAACACGTGAGCCACGGGCACGTCGCTGCAATCGCCCCGATACCCGTCTTGACCAAAGGGCTCCTCAGAGTCGTACGCCGTCTCGCTGCTCATGCGGACGACGCTGTCATCGGTGAAGCACATGGTCCAACCGCCGCCTTCGGTCACCATGTCGCAGTACACCTGGAATGGATCCGCGGTCGTGTCGCCGTCGGGATCGATCCAATAGACGCCGCTCGTCGTGTTGCCCTGCTCGTAGACATCGACGCAGTCGAAGTAGAAGGCGCCATCCGAGGTACACGCGTCGGTCGTGCACTTCGACCCGTCATCGCACTTCACGCACGGGTCGGCGCAGGCGGGGTAGGTTGAGACCCCGTCTGCGCATCGGTCGCACTGGCTGCCAGAGAACCCTGCGGCACAGGTGCAGGCTCCGCTCGGCGCCTGACAGGTCCCGTGCCCGCTGCAGGTTTCGCCCTTGGCAGCGCAAAGGTTCCCGCCGCATTTCGCAAACTCGGTGGCGCAGAGCGAGGCGTAGCACGGCTCTCTGGACTGGCCGTCCGTGTGGAAACAGGGACCCTTCGCGCCGACGCATTGCGTGAGGCTGGCGACATCCGGATCGACAGGATTGGCGTACAGGACGTACTGGTTCCACGTCGAGGACTCGCAATCAACGTAAGCCTGGCCCGACTTCAGATCACAGACGGCCATCTGCGCCAAGTACTGGCCACAGGTGGTGACCACCACGCACGATGGGCACTTCGGACCACCGCAGTCGATCCCCGTTTCCTGACCATTCTTGCTCTTGTCCGTGCAGGTCGGCAGCTTGCAGCCGTTGGTGCAGAAGTCGGCTTCACTGTCGTTGCCGTCGTCACATTCCTCCCCGGGGTCGGTATTGCTGTCGCCGCACTTGGCGGCCACGCAGGCGCCCGCGGCGCACTTGCCACCGGTGCACTGGGTGCCGTCTTCGGCCTTGGGGTCCGAACATTGGCCGGTTGCCGGGTTGCAGGTCCCCGCGAGATGACACGCCTTAGGCGCCGGGCACGTGACCGCGTTGCCGCCCGCACAGGCGCCGTTCTGGCAGGTGTCCGTCTGGGTGCAGGCGTTCTGATCGTTGCACGTGCCGCCATTCGGAGCGTTCGGGTTGGAGCACTGGCCCGTCGCCGGATTGCACGTACCCGCGAGATGACACGCGTCAGACGCCGTGCACGTGACCGGGTTGGCGCCCGTGCACGTGCCGTTTTGGCACGTGTCCGTCTGGGTGCAGGCGTTCTGATCGTTGCACGTGCCGCCATTCGGAGCGTTCGGGTTGGAGCACTGGCCCGTCGCCGGATTACAGGTACCCGCGAGATGACACGCGTCAGACGCCGTGCACGTGAGCACGTTTCCGCCGGTGCACGCCCCGTTCTGACAGGTGTCCGTCTGCGTACACGCGTTCTGGTCGTTGCAACCCGACCCGTTGGGCGCGACGGGGCACCCCGTCTGCGGGTGGCACTCGCCCGCGAGGCGGCAGGGCTGCTGGTCTGTGCACACGATCGGATTGGACCCGGTGCAGGTGCCCGACTGGCAGGTGTCCGTCTGGGTGCAGACGCTCAGGTCGTCGCACGACGTCCCATCCGCCTTGGCCGGGCTCGCGCATTGGCCGGTGGCCGGGACGCACGTGGCCGTCTCGTGGCACGGGCCGGCATCGGGACAGCTGACGGGGTTCGAGCCCGAGCACGTCCCCGACTGGCACGAGTCGGCCTGCGTGCACGCGTTCGCGTCGTCGCATCCCGATCCATTCGGAGCGATGGGGCAGCCCGTCTGTGGGTGGCATTCGCCGGCGACGCGGCAAGGCTCCTGGCCCGTACACACGACCGCGTCAGCCCCCTTGCACTGCCCCGACTGGCAGGTGTCCGTCTTCGTACACGCGTTTTCGTCATCGCACGCCGCACCTTCGACCTTGGCGGGGTTCGAGCACTGCCCCGTGGTCGGGTCGCACGTGCCCGCGTCGTGGCACGCGTCCAAGGCCTTGCACGCGATGGGGTTGGCGCCCTTGCACGCGCCGCTCTGGCATGTGTCGCTCTGCGTGCACGCGTTCTGGTCGTTGCACGACTTGCCGTCTTCGGCGTTGGGGTTGGAGCATTGGCCCGTAGCGGGATCGCACACGCCGGCCACATGGCAGGCGTCAGACGCCGTGCACGCGATGGGGTTGGCGCCCTTGCACGCGCCGCTCTGGCATGTGTCGCTCTGCGTGCACGCGTTCTGGTCGTTGCACGACTTGCCGTCTTCGGCGTTGGGGTTGGAGCACTTGCCTGTGGCCGGGTCGCAGGTGCCGGGCACGTGGCAGGTGTCGGAGGCCGTGCACGCGACCGGGTTGGAGCCAGCACATGCGCCGTCTTTGCAGGCGTCAGACTGAGTGCAGCCGTTCTGGTCGTTGCAGGAGGTGCCATCGGCGGCCTTCGGGTCGGAGCACTTCCCGGTGGCCGGGTCGCACGTGCCGGCCACGTGGCAGGCGTCCAAGGGTGCGCAGGTGACCGGGCTCGCCCCGGTGCACGCGCCCGCCTGGCAGGTGTCCGTCTTCGTGCACGCGCTCTTGTCGTCACAGGGCGTGCCGTCGGCGGCGTTCGGGTTGGAGCACTGGCCGGTCTTGGGGTCGCACACACCCGCGACGTGGCACGCGTCGGACGCCGCGCACGTCACTGGCTTGGATCCGGTGCAGGTGCCCGATTGGCAGGTGTCCGATTGCGTACAGTCATTGTAGTCATCACACGGCGTCCCGTTGGCCTTCCCAAGACACGGGGACGCCGTGCACGTGCCGAGCGATGGCGGCTTGGACGTCGCATCGTAGCCAACACAAGCCAGACCCCCATAAAGGCACACCCCGCCATCGCAGCACGGAGCATCGGACAACCCGCAATTCATGCACTTGCCCTTGCTGCAAACGAAGCTGAAATTACACGTGTACCCACAACCTCCGCAGTTGTACTTGTCCCACTGCAGGTCGATGCCCTCGTCAGTCTGTCCGTTGCAGTCATCGTCCCTTGCGTTGCACGTCTCCTTGGCTCCCGAATTCACGGCCGCGTCCTTGTCGTTGCAGTCCCCACCGGCCTTCGGGCACGCGCTTCCGAC
>SXOX01000285.1 GCA_005776585.1 Pseudomonadota bacterium
GAGGCCGATTTTCGAGATATGGCCACCGTACTTCAAACGAACCTGCCCTCCGACTCTGCCGAGACCTGCGGCCGTACCGCGCAAGTGCCCGAATTTTTCGCCATGTGCTGTTTGACATAACTTGGTGATGCATAATCCGGGCTAGTTGCTCGTACCGACGGGAAAGTCGACGAGCATCTCCCAGCCCATCACCCGTTGCTGGGTCACACAGGTGCCATCCTTGAAGTTGCACCCTAGCGCATTCTTCTCCATCACGTCCGCGATGTGGGGCGCGCAGGTCGAGTCTCCCTTGCACACGACCTCGAGACACTGGGGGACCTTCACGCACGAGGCGACGAAGTCCGCCAGCAGCTCGTCTCCCGTGGCGACGTCGCAGGTGTGGCCATGCAGTCGATTCACGGTCCCCATAATGAGCTTTTTGACATTGATTTGGGTGGACGGAATCGCCTCCTCGAGCCGAAAGTGCAGCCAGATGTTGGTCGCTCGCCTGGGAAAATAGTGGGTCGTTGTGTCCACGCCTGCTGTCTCGCCAGGAAGGTCTTCCACGACATACGATCGCCCAAGCACGAGCGTTGGGGGGAGCTTGACTGAGTACCAGTCTGCGCCGTCAATATCCGTGACCTTCACGTCCGTCAGAATGGTCGTGCTCGAACAACCGCTCGCGTCGACCGAGTCAGCTGACACGGTTCCTTCACACACCACGAGATCGGTCGCTTTTTTCGGGTTGGTGCACTTGGCGGCAGGCGTGGAGAGCCGACCCTTCCACTGAGGCGTGCCTCGATAGATGCGCAGCTGAGGCTTCTTGCCTTCGAAGAACAGCTCGTAGCGCGTGCCATGGAACTCCTCCAGATCCTCTGTGCTCCAATGGTCGAAGACCGTCTTGTGGTAGCCTTTTTCGGAGGGTGTGTCCAATCGTCCGTCGTAAAACCAATTCTCCGGACCGAACAAGTTCGGCGGGATATCGCCCAGGTGCTCGCAGGACGTGGGACTCGGAGCGTGTTTGAGTCCGCTTGGCTTCTTGATGGAAATGTCGTAGACGCGCACGTCTTGGCGCTTGCACGGACACGTGTTGGACACAGCGCACGTGTCTGCGACCGCGGTCGCGGTCTCCGCGTCGTGCGAGCATGCGTCGGTGCAGCCCGCGGCATCGGTCGCGGTGCTGTCAGCATCCCCCGCGGTGTCCGCCGCGGGCTCAGTGTACGCATCGACCTCAGGCTTGCTCTCTGAGTCTGGCGAAGCCAGCACAATCAGGTCCGAAACGACCCCCTGCTCACTCGCGGCGGCGCCACAGCCGAGACCGGCGATCGCACCCACGAGAAACACGATGTGTGAAATGCGCATCAGTTAACCCCAAAGTGGCCCTTGGGCCCGTTGTCGGCCGAGATGTAATCAAACCTGAGGAGGACGTCCTCGATTTGGTCTACGTCGATTCCCGTGTCGAAGAACCCCTCGTACGGAAAGAGCAGCAGGTACGTCCCATAGAGGCCGCGACCGGCGAGCTCGTTGCTCGCGCCCTCAGCGTAGGCCTCACGATGAAAGTCGGTGCGCTTCACGTTGATCCAGGCCTGGAGGTAGCTCCAGACGAAGCCACTGGTCTCGTCGCTACGCGCGCCGCTGCCGCCCTTGAACAGGTTGACGGACGGTCGCGTCGTCGCGACCTGGCGCAGGCTCTCGCCGTCGCCGCGGCCCTCGCACCACTGGCTCTCGAAGCTGTTCTGCTTCAGGACGAAGAGTGGCAGCGTCGGTGAGGTCGTGCTCAGCAGATCGCCCTGGAGCGACGCCGTCACGGTCCAGAGTCGCTCGGCGCATCGGTGCACCAGCTCTCCTTGGGGCGTGAGCTGAATCGGGATCGCCTGGCCCAGGTAGCGTCCGCGATCGGAGTAGTACGCAAGCCGCGGGTCGCGGAGTGCACGGCGCAGCCGCTCGTCCGCGCAACCCGGCTCGCTGCCATAGCACTGCAGGCAGGAGTCCCCCGATGCAGAGCAGTCGCAGGCATGTGTTCCGGCCTCACAGAACTCGCAGCCGTCCGCCCGAAGGCGGCAATCGCACGCGTGGACCAGCGCTGGCGGACGCACCTGCGCGATCATGCCGGCGACGTCCAGGGGCGCGCACGTCGGAGGCGACTGACCTGTTGCGCCCGTTTGAGTCGCCGTTGTTGGCACGTCAGGTTGCGATGTACAACGTACCCCCCCCCAGTGAAAGGGAGACGGACGCAGCAGCGAGGTGGACGGCCCAGCGTCCAACGGAGGCAGTCTGGGTTACCGGCGGCATGCGATGCACGTTGGCAGCCCTTCATGGGCTTGTCAACCCCCGGTTTCCGCAGTCCCCCCGTCTACACCCGCAGCAGCCGAACGTGCCGTCCCGCAGGCGTGACGAGCGTCTCCATGTGCCCGGGGACCGCGCGCTCCGTGCGGCGATCGAAGACGACGAGCCAGCCGTCATCGCGTCGTACGCGTTCGAGGTACCGATCGAGCTGGTCGAGCGCCTGCGTCGCCGGATCCGGCCGGCCATCACGCCAGACCTTGAGCTCGAGCGCATGTTCGTCCCAATCGCGCGACTGGAGGGTGCCGTCGATGGGCCACCGCACGAGCAGATCGAGCCGGCCGGTGCCGAGCGCGTACTCGCGATTGACGTGGCCGCCGCCATTGATGAGCCGCTGCAGGAAGGCCATGAGCACGAGCTGACAGGCGGCCTCGTCGTAGAGCTGGGCCCGCACGAGGAGCTCGCCGTCGCGACTCCAGAAGTCCACGAACGCCGCCATGAGCCGCTCCAGGTCGAGGCGGCCGTCCGGCAGCGCCCAGACGCGGCCGCCATCGTGATCGAGCACCATGACGTCCTCCGCTACGGCCGTGAGCTCGCGCGGGATGACCTCGCGGTAGATCGGGTTGGCGATCTCCAGGTTGCGGCCGCGGCGCTCGACGAGGCCGAGATCCTTGCAGTACTCGAGGTCGGCCTGGCTGACGTCCTCCGCCATCTGCGTACCCGCCAGGAGTGGCTCGATCACGCGCCGGACGCGGTCCTCGCGGAGCTTGTCCATGAGTGAGTCGAGGTGCGTGGCCCGTGAGAGCACGAGGCGCTCTTTGGCCTCGTCGACGTGCTGCACGGTGATGGGCGTGGGCGGCGCGATGGCCATCTCGACGACGACCTCGTACGCCAGCGCATTGACGAGCCACGGCTGGCCCCGTGTCAGCTCGTAGGCGCGGTCGACCGCTCCGGGCGTGAACGGCTGGCCCGTGTCGGCGGTGTGCTGGCCATAGAGCGCAGAGACATCCTCCGCCGAGAAGCTTCCAAGGGTGAGGCTCTTGACCTTGACGTTGAATGGCGACGCCGTGCCCAGGTGCGGCGAGCCGCCCGAGGCGACCTTGTAGTCGCGGACGTCGCGCAGGCCCACGAGCGCGACGCTCGCGGGGAAGCTCTGCGGCCGCTGCGCATAGCCCGCGCGCAGCTGACGGAGGACCGAGAGCAGCGCGTCGTCTTGCAGCGCGTCGATCTCGTCGAGCACTAGGAACAGCGGCTTGCTGAGCTGTGACGACCAGCGGCTCAGGAGAACGGCCAGGGCGGTCGGCCCCTGGCAGCTCGCGATCAGCGCCGCGTCGGGCTGAAGCTCGAGCGGGAGGTCCACGCGTGCGTACATCTGGAGAGCTTCGATGACGGCCTGCGTCGCCTTCTCCGGATCCTGGGAGAACGGCCCGCCCATCTCGCACGTCGTGTACAGCCCGATGTGCGTGCCCGACGCCGTCAGCTCCCGCGCGAAGGCGCGCATGACCGTCGTCTTGCCGCTCTGCCGCGGCGCGTGGACCTCGAAGTACGCGTTGGAGGCCACGAGCGGCGCGACCTCCGGAAGGCGCGCCATCGGCGGCAGCGTGTAGTGGTAGCTGGGGTCGTTGGGCCCAGCGGTGTTGAACCAGCGCACGCGGGAAGGGTAGCCCATCACCGCATGCGGGTCCATGCACGGCGGCGGCTGAAGTGCACGATTCGCGGCCACTTGACACCCTCCGGCGCTCGTGGTGCCGTTCGCGGTCAGGAGGACCCGTCATGCGCCCCATCACCCTCGGTCTCATCGCGTTGCTGGCTCCCGCGCTCGCGTGGGGAGACGACATCACCTTCAAGGACCCCCGCGGAGACGACAAGGGCCCGGGCACCTACGTCTACCCCACCAATGCGGTCTACAAGTCGGGCTCCTTCGACATCCTCGAGGTCAAGCTCAAGGACGCCGGCGCCGACGTGGAGGTCTCCGTCACGGTCGCGGCCAAGATCGAGGACCCGTGGGACTCCAAGAAGTGGGGCGGCAACGGCTTCTCGCTCCAGATGGGCTTCCTGTTCATCGACACCGACCGCAAGGCCGGCAGCGGCTTCGACGAGGGGCTCCCCGGTCTGAACGTGCGCTTCCCCAACGACGCGCGTTGGGACAAGGTCGTGCTGCTCTCGCCGCAGGGCAAGACGCGGCTCGAGGCCGAGATCGGCTCCAAGGCCGCCAAGATGAAGAGCGCCATCGTCATCCCCACCACGACGCGGGCCCAGGGCGCCACGCTCGTCGCCAAGCTGCCCAAGTCGGCGCTCGGGGGGGCGCCGTCCAAGACCTGGGCGTTTCAGCTCATCATGCAGTCCAACGAGGGCTTCCCGGACAAGAAGGACTTCCTCACGCGCAAGGTGAACGAGGTCAAGGGCGAACACCGATTCGGTGGGGGCCACGACTACGACTGCGATCCGCACGCCATCGATCTGCTGGCTGGCGAGGGCAAAGGTGCTGCGGGCGAGGCGCAGGCGCAGTACACCGCGCTCAAGGCACACACCTGTGACGACAACAATCCGGACGGCGGAACGCGCGCCACGGTCCCCATGATCGTCCCGAAGTGACGCGCGCGCTGCTCACTCTGGCGCTCGTCTCCAGCGTCGCCCAGGCCGAGAACGTCAACTTCGAGGTCAACGGCAAGATCTATACGAAGTGGCTCTACCGCAACAATGACTCGCAGGGGCTCGTGAGCCTGGGCAACCCGTTCTGGCCCGACAACATCACGGGCGACAACGGCGTGGGCTCCGAGTTCGAGCTCGGGTTGCTGGGTCGCGTCGGCAAGCACGTCGAGGCCGGCGTGCGCATCGCCAGCCGCTTTGGCGCGCTGTGGCAGGACTGGTGGGAGAACGGCGACATCAAATACTCGGAGGAGAACACCTCGGGTGAGTCTCTCGGCATGAACCGCAGCCAGTATCTGAAGCTGCGCGGATATTGGGTGCGCGCCACGTTTCCGACCCAGTGGCTGGAGTCGGTGCTCATCGGCTCGTCGGACTTCGGGATGTGGAACGAGTGGACGATCGGCAAGAGCCGATACATCGATCGCGACAACGGCAAGGGCGTCTTCCTCCAGGGCTCGCCACATACCGAGTATTTTCGATACACCTTCGGGCTCATCGCGCTACCGAAGCTCTTCGTCGGTCCGGGCTGGACGACCGGTCCGGGCGATTCCTTGTTGCGCGCGCCGTTCTACTCGCAAGACTGGGCCTACGGCCTCAAGTTCGAGAGCAACCCGTTCGAGGGGGGGCGCATCACCCTGCTCGGCACCATCACCCGCGACTCCGAGATCGACACCTCGGACCCCGACGCGGTCGGCTCCCTCTACCCCGACTGCAAAGACGAGCTCGGCAACGCGGTGCCCAGCTGCCAGAAGAACGGCGCCGTCGACGCGTTCAGCCGCTACTCCAATGCGGTCGTCACGCTCGAGGCCCAGATCGACACGTGGACCGGCGGCTCCTTTAATGCGCTGGGTGGCTGGAGCTACTCACGTGTCGATCCCCAGCTCGCGACCAACGGAGTCAAGAACAACGAAGGCGTCTTCCCGCTCGTGTTCGATGACGTCCACGGCTGGTTTGTGCGCGCCCGCGGCGAGCTCTTCGACCTCGGAGGCGCCGATGGACTCACGCTCAAGTTCGAATACTTCAACATCGACCAGCACTTCATGAGCATCTTCGGCCAGCGGCGCGAGGGCGATGTGCTGCTGACCGACGGCTTCCTCGATGGCGGACAGCTCCCCACGCTGAACTTGGCCAACGAGTTCATCGATTTCGACGATCTCTGGTACGAGTCCTGCGTCGGGTGGCACGGGGGCACGGTCCTGTTCGAGTATTCGACCACGCCCGTCGACGTGGCGCTCGAGGGCACGGTCATCGGCTACAACACCGACGGCCAGTATCGCGACGTGGCGGAGGTCTACCCCACGTTCCTGCATTCGGACGGCTACACCGACACCGATCTCTACGACTACGCGAATGTGCTCGACCGCGGCCGTGACCCCCGGAATGTGTATCGGCAGTTCCAGAAGCGCCTCTCGGCCATCGTCATGCTCAAAGGGCTCTGGCGCACCGGCGCAGGTCGGGGCCTGGACGTGGGCTGGAAGCTCAAGTTCATCTACGACAAGGACCGCCGCGACACCTCCGAGGGCATGACGCAGGACGACTACCTGGGGCTCATAACCACCGGCAGGGTCTGGCTGAGCTATCCGTTCTTCGAAGGCTTCACGGTGTCTCTCGGCGCGCAGGTCAGCTTCTGGAAGGAGGACAACCGGCGCGGCACGCCCAAGGCCGGCTATGGCGATGACTCGACGTTCAAGGCCAAGCCTTTCCTGGATCTGCGCTACAGCTACGAAGGCCTCTCGTTTCACTATTACCTCGAGTATCTCTACAAAGACGCCGAGCGCGAGCGCGACCCCAGTCGCACGTGGCATGTCATCCGCTCCAAGGCCACGCTGGAGGTGGCCTGGTGAGAGCCTGGGTCGCGGTGCTGAGTCTGTGCGTCGCCGGCTGCGGCCTGGATCACGCGATCTTTGGCGAGATGACGCGCGGCGGTCAGCAGCAGGTGCCGGGCGCGGGTAAGACGATCGTGTTCGGGCTGGTCGACTCCGACGCGCTCAAGTCGGCTCCGGTCACATTCTATGCCGCCTCGGGGACGCCGGTCGAGGGGTACAAGGCCACTGTCGACGACAATCGCCGCTTCGAGATCGCGGTGCCGGGCGCGACGGAGCTCTCGAACCTCGTGTTCGAGGCGCGCCAACGCAATTACCAAGCGGTCGGGCTCGTGCCCACGATCCCGCGCAAGCCGACTGTGTTCGAGCCCGATCCCGTCGTGAGCTTCGGCGAGCTGGGTGCGCTCATGGCGTCGCTCGGCAATGACAGCACGACCGTCACGCTGCTCGTGCTCGCCAAGGCGCGCGATCGCGGCGGACTCGGCACCGTCGCGCCGTCGTCGGTCAAGGCGGCGCTGTCGGACCTGCGCGACCTGCTGGGGCAACACGAGCCGCGCCTCGAGGCCGTGCGGGGCATGGTCCAGAAGCTCGCGGCGGCCCCGACGGCGCCGTGGCGCCTCTTCGCCAAGGCCAACGAGTCGTTTCTCGATGGCGCCGCGGTCGCCTCGGGCTTCGACTACGCGGGGGACGGTGCGGCCGAGACGACCACGGCCGACTTCGACGCAGCGCTCGCGGCGGCCTTGGACACGTTCATCTTCCGGGCCTGCTACCCCGAGGATCGCATCCGGGTGGTGCTCCAGGCGGACTTCCGCCCCGGTCAGCTGGACCGCAACTGCACGCCGCTGGACCGCTTTCGCTGGGCCAAGGACGCGCCGGGGAAGGCGCTGTTCGTGACGGGCGGAATCCATGAGACGACCCCGCGGTGCGCGACCGGAGCCTCGCCGTGCCTCGATGACGCCGCGATCGACGCCGCGACGCAGCAGCTCGGCAATTGGAAGCCCAACGTGGTCAAGTTGTCCGATGACGGCCAGAACGGCGACGCGGTGGCCGGCGACGGCATCTGGACGGCGGCGTTCGACTTGCCGTGGTTCAAGCCCTCGGACGCCACGAGCGCGGGCGTGCGCATCGGCTACAAGTACACCTGGGGCCTGCAAGGGCAGGGCTGGACCGCCAGCGAGGAGTGGCCCGGAAACAAGCGCATCCTGGAGCTGCGCGACGTCAACGGCGACCAGATCATCACCCGCGTGGATCGCTTCGGGGACGAGACGACCAACAAGGACAAGTCCAACCTGCTCAGCCCCGGCAACCAGGGCTGTGGCGGCGTCGCGCTGTTCCCCGACGAGTACGCGGCCTACCAGCAGAAGACCGGGAAGGCGTGTCTGACCGATACGCTCGAGTCCAAGGTCGACACCAACGGCGACTGCAAGACCCTGGACGAGGTCTGGCCCAAGCCGGGCCTCGTCGCGCCGATTACGGTGGACTGCCCGCAGCCTTAGAGTCCACCGGGACGCGGAGCTTGAGCCGAAGCAGCCCGTCCTTGCGCACGATGCTCGTGAGGATGACGTGCATGTGCGGGTTCTTGGCCAAGAGATCGACCAATTCACCCTCGCGGTCGGCCGCCATGAGCAGCGAAACCACCAGGCCCGTGCCCTTCTGCTCGGTGCCGATGAGCTCGATGGTCCCGACCGTCTCGAACGCCGCGCGATCGCTGGCTGCGAGTGGGACCCGGCTCGGGCGGAGATCGATATTGGGCGTGGCCAGATTGGGAATGGACAACACCCACACCGCGGCGACCGCGATGATGAGCAGCACGCAGGTGGCCAACTCCACCCGAAACGAGGTCCACGGGTCAATGCCGAAGGGTCGGCCGCGCAGGCGCTTCTCCAGGCGCTTCTTGACGAGGCGCGAGAACGCGGGCGGCGGGACCTCCCGGGGGATGCCGCGCACGAGCGCGATGGTCGTGCGATACGAGTCCAGCTCGCGCTGCAGCGCGTCGTCGGTCGAGAGCACCTCCTCGATCTCACGGCGCGCGTCGGGGTCCAACGCGTCGTCCAGGTAGGCGTCGAAGTCTTGGCGGTAACGGGATCTGTCGGTGGCGTCGGTGACGTTCATGGGCACGGGCCTCGCGTCAACATAATGAAAAACATTGTACTGTCAACCTCCCGTCCGGCGTCGAAAGACGGGATCGCCCCGCTGAAAGCGCTCGAGCGCCCTCTGGAGCGTGGTGCGCGCCCGATGCAGGCGGCTCTTGACCGTGCCCTCGGGGTGGCCGGTGACGAGCACGATCTCCTCGTAGGTGAGGCCCTGCACGTCGCGGAGCACCAGGATCTCGCGCTGCTCGTCGTCGAGCGCGGCGATCGCCTCTTTCAAAAACGTCTCGGTCTGACGGGCCACGAGCTCGCGATCGGGCCGCGTGGGCTGGTTGTCGGAGACCTCGCTGCCGAGCTGGTCCTCGCCGAGCAGCATCTCGTCGAGGGTCTCGTGCCGCACCGAACGCCGTCGTCCGTGGTACTTGATGCGGTTGCGGCAGTGATTGACCGCGATGCGGTAGATCCAGGTCGAGAGCCGGCTCTCGCCACGAAAGCCCTCGATGGACTTGAAGACCGTGACGAAGACCTCTTGGCTCACGTCGAGCGCGTCCTCGCGCTGGCGGCCCAGCATGCGCGCCACGAGGTTGAAGACCGGGACCTGGAACTCGCGGATGAGCTCGTTGAAGGCGCGCTCCTCATGCCGCTTCAAGCGCGCAACCAGCCTGCGCTCTTCCTCGGGTCCGCGCTCGCTCATCGGGCGAGGCTCCACCGCGCGCGGTGCCGCCAGGCGAGGGCCGCGAGCAGGGCTGCCAGCCCGAGCCACGACAGGAGCGCGCCGTGGCGGCGGTAGAACGTGGACGGTGAGGGCTCGCGTGGGAGCGTGATGCGCAGCGTGGTCATGGCGCCGACGTCCGTGCGCGCGACGACCTGGCCGTTGGGCGCCACGAGTGCGGTGACGCCCGTGTTGGTGGCGCGCACGAGCCAGACGCCGTTTTCGATCGCGCGCTCCTTCTGGAGCATGAAGTGCTGCTCCGGCTCCGCCCAGTCGCCGAACCAGACGTCGTTGGTCACGTTCAGGATGACGCTTGCGTTTGTGGCCAAGAGTCCCTCGCGCACGAAGGCGCCGTCGATGGCCTCGTAGCAGATCGTCGGGAGCGCCACGAGGTGTCCGAGCGAGACCGGGCGCGGCGTCCCGGTGCCGGGCTCGTAGTGGCTCATGCCGGAGACCAGCGTCGCCAGTGACGGGAACGTGTCGGCGAGGGGGACGCGTTCACCGAAGGGCACGAGGCGCTGCTTGTCGTAGACGACGGGCGCCGCGGCGAGCGGCCGATAGTCGAGCAGCGCGTTGCGGATGGCGCCGGAGTCCGCGACCCGGAGTGTGCCCGCCAGCAGCGGCAGGCCGAGGCCGCGTGCGAAGCGATCCGCGCGGCGTGAGACCTCGGCGCCCAGCGTGCCGCTGCCAGCGACGTACGGGAACGCCAGGCTTCCCTCGGGCCAGACGACGGCGTCCGGGCGCGGCCCGCTCTCGATGGCCGTCAAGGTCAGCGTCTCGGCGCGGAAGTGCGCGGCCATGCGGCGCTGTGGGTCCGACGTGGTTTTCTCCGCGACCGTTACCGCAGGCTGCACGAGCAGGACGCGGACGCCGTCAGGGGGCAGGGTGACGTCGTGTCTGAGCAGGAGGCCCACGCCGAGCCAGACCACGACCAGGGTCGCCAACGCTCCGAGGCGACTGCGTTGAGGTTCACGTCGATGGATTATAGCGTCTGCGGTCAGCAGCGAGCAGAGCACGACGACGAAGCTCGCCACCGGGATGCCGCCCAGGGACGCGGGCCAGAGCAGCCACGCGACCGCGTGTAGCGGGCTCGCGGCGGTGTAGGGGAAGAGCACCGGGACGTGGCGCTCCGCGGCGACCCAGAGGACCGACAGGGCGAGCGGCGCCAGCGCGGGTCCCGAGACTGCGCGCACCGGCCGGGAGAGCACGCCGATGAGCGCCCACGGCAGGCCCGAGACCAGCGCGTGTCCGAGCAGCACCAGCACCGCTGCCCACGAGGGCAGGCCGCCGAGGTTCTGCATCGCGTGGCCGATCCAGTGCTGCGTCAGCGCCATGTGCACCGAGCCAAAGAGCAGGCCGAGCCCGAAGCGACGCCAGCGTCGGTCGCAGTCGATGGCCCAGAGCGCGAGACCGGGCGCCGCCAGCGTGAGCGGCCAGACGCCGACGGGTGGAATTGCCGCCGCGAAGGCAACCGCCGCGGCCACAGTGGCCAACGCCTGGCCCGCGGTGCCAATCAATGTCAAGATCAGTGGCCGCGAAGTCGCAGGAAGAACGCGATGGCCCCGAGCAGCGCCACGACGAACAGCGTGATCTTGATCCAGGACAGCGGTGCATTGCCGGAGACGGTTCCCGTCTGACCATTGACGACGTAAGTGTACGGCTTGCCCTGATACCGATAGCTCGCAATCCACAGCGGGAACAGGCATAGCTTGTAGGTGCGGCTGAGGTAGCTCGTGGAGACGTTGACGTTGCGCTGCTCGTCTCCGCCGACGCGTCGTACGCACTCGCCGTAGATGACGTCATCGATGCGCTGCTTGGCGCGCGGCCAGCAGGCCAGCATGTCCTCGCGGTAGTCCTCGGCGCAGAAGCCCGAGAGGAAGTCCGGCGAGTAGTTCACGAGCGACTTCGTGTCCCAGTTCTCCACCTCACGGATGAGCTTGGGGCTGGCTGACGGTGAGCCGGGGATCGGGACGTCGTCGAAGACCTGCTGATGCTGGCCCGACACGTGGGTCCACGCCGTGCGCCGAACGCGCCGCGTCTTCCACTCGCCATTCTCCAGGTAGCTCTCCTCTTCGTAGTAGTGGTCGCCGCGCTCGCCCTCGTACCAGGAGTGGGTGAAGCTGTCGTAGGTCCAGAAAGGCAAATAGACGCCGTGCAGATCCTCCGGCGTGGCCTGCTTCTTGAGCGCGTTGGGCCGGAACCACAGGCTCTTGACCCACACGCGAAAGCGCTCGAGCGCCTGCTTCTGCGCGATGACGAACGGGATGAGCGACTCGGGCCGATGCAGGCGGGACGACCCCGTCTGCGGCTCCACCTGGTTGCTCCCGCAGAACGCGCACTTGAAGGAGGTGACGTGTGCTGCGACCGCGGTCTGCGAGCCGCACTGGTTGCACTTGAAGCGCTTGAGGTCGGCGCCGTAGTCGCTCGTGTCGGGCTTGTAGTCCTCGAATGCGTGCTCGACGACCTGATCCTGCGACTGTGGGATGTCCTCGGCGTAGGCGCAGTAGTCGCAGATCAGCCGCGTCGCGCCGGGCTTGAAGGTGAGCTTGGCGCCGCACTGCTTGCAGGGGTAGCGCAGCGCGTCGGTGCGGCCGTCATCGGGAGGGTGAGCGCCGTCATGGGGTGCGTCGGACATGGCGCGGAGCTTACGTCGCTGGAGCGCGAGCGCAACCTTGCGTGCATCGCGCGCGGTTTGACCGGGCTCGGCCCGCGGCGTTACCGTGGCTCCATGGGAAGTCGCTCGCGCCGGTGTGCCCTGTCAATTGCAGCGGTCCTGATTTCAGCGAACGCGCGTGCGGGTACGCCAGAGACGGTCTACCGCGCCGCGGCGCCCGGCGTCGTGGTCGTCATGGCCACCGACGGCCCTGACGGGGGCGTGTCGCTCGGCTCGGGCTCCATCGTGCGGGCCGACGGCGTCGTGCTCACGAACGCGCACGTCATCGGCAACCACCAGGTGCGGGTGCCGTTCAAGTTCGTGAGCGTCTACAGCTACCCGGGGCGCATCTCCGGCTCCGACAAGGACGACCTGCGCAACCGCCACGAGGCGACGGTCATCGCCGCCGACTTCGATCTCGACCTCGCGGTGCTCAAGTTCCGCGCACCGAGCGAGGGGCTGTCGGTGATTCCGCTCGCGCCCCCCGAGTCGGTCAACATCGGCGAGGCCGTCCTCGCGATCGGGCACCCCGGCGGCGGCGGCTTCTGGACGCTCACGGCGGGCATGATCTCGTCGCTGCGGATGTCTCAGACGGCGGACGGGCGCGACATCTACCAGACGGACGCCAACCTCAACCCCGGTAACTCGGGCGGGCCGCTGCTGGACCTCGAGGGCAGGCTGGTTGGCGTCAACACGTCGATCCATCGGCTCACCGGCGAGGGCATGGTCGTGACGGGGATCAACTTCGCCATCCAGTCGCAGGCTGCGCGGCGCTGGCTGGCGAAGCAGGGCTACAGCCTGGCCTTCGCCGCGGATGCGCACCCGTCGCCGCCGGTCGCCGAGCTCCAGCGCGCGCCTGCGCCCGTGATGTCGCGCGAGCTGAGCCTCGAGCGCGCGC
>SXOX01000286.1 GCA_005776585.1 Pseudomonadota bacterium
CATCGCCAAGGACTTCAAGGAGTTCATCCGGGTCGCCGGAATGACGCATGTGCGCATCACCCCGTACTACCCCCAGTCGAATGGCAAGATCGAACGCTGGCACAAGACACTCAAGTCCGAGAGCATCCGAGTGACGCCGCCTACCACGCTCGACGAGGCCCGGACCCTCGTCGACCGCTTCGTCACGCACTACAACGGGACCCGGCTCCACAGCGCCATCGACTACATCGCCCCGAACGACATGCTTGCCGGCAAGCATGACGCCATCTTGGAAGAGCGTGACCGACGGCTCGAGGCGGCCCGACAGCTGCGAAAGCAACGGCGCAAGGACCTCGGTCGGCGAATGGGCACTCCCGACTCGTCCGAGCTTTCACAGGACGGCGACCAGCCGATCGCCGCATGAAATACTCGACTCACAGACCGAATCGAGGTACCCTCACGACCCATCCACTGGTCACGTTCACGGGGAACCAACACGGGTGGTCAACCCACGCGGCCCGTCCTTGCATCTGAGCATCATGACGACAAAAAGAAAACAGTGTCAATTGTGCGAATGGTCGACCCGTACATCACCTGGAAGCTTGAATTCGAGTCGGCGAGCGACCGAGTCGGTTCACGGCCATGGTTGGCAGTTCGCGACGACGGGTACTTTGTGCTGGTGTGGGCCGAGCAGCAGCCATGGGGGCCCGATCGCGTGAGGCTGTGCAGGGGCAAGATCGGTGAGTGGCATACCGAGTCAATGGTCTCGTGGCCCGACGACGGCACGCCCCTGGCCCTCAACGACACGCTGCGTGTCCACCCGCGCGTGGACACTTCGCCCACGGGCCACTTCTATGTTACCTGGCTTGCTCGCTTTGATGACCCTGGTCCCGCCAAAGAGAAGGCACCGCCGCCCGGGCTTCCCTTCCTTCCAACGACCTGGGGCGAAGTTTGGACGATGATATCGACGATGGATTGGCTGGACACGCATCCGACGCAAGTTGGGACCTCGGCCTTCACACTGATCACGTCCAATCCGGGCACGATCAAGAACATCCACGCATCGAATTCCGTTGCGATTGGGACCGCCGTTCATCCCAACGGCGATCTCTCCGTCGCAGTCGCGGGCGACATCGTCGCCCCCTATCACGTGGGCGGAGTCCAGGCGCCCTGGGTCTTCGGCTCCACGCAAAAGATCGTACTGTACACCATCGATCCTTACAGCACAAAGCTAACGTTCCAACCGGTGCAGATCATTGGGGCACCGGCTGACGGTCCTGACAAGCCAGACACCCTCCCCGACGACCCGGAGGACATCTTCGAACTTGACGCGATCAGCTGCGCTGTGGGACTTGGACCAACCCCGCACGGGAGGATCATGATCGCGTTCCGTATGCGGCACGTGTCGAGTCATCCGTCTTTCCCACATCAATATACGCGGATCTTTTCGAGCCGGGTGCCAGGCAAGCCGGTGAGTGGCCTGCCCACCTGGAAGGAAGTCAAGCCGCCCAGTCCCTTCGACTATCCGTACGGCATGCTCAGTGTGGTGGAGAGGCAGGACATCGCCGGGCCCGTCAGGATTGCCCAGCAACTTGCGTACAACGCCAAATGCCAGGTCTTTGGGTTTGCCACCGCTGCAATCACGAAGTTCGGTCCGGGGGATGTTCTCAAGGTACCGCTCATTCGGGTCTGGTGAGATGACGATGACATCGCCAATCTCCAGAGGCCATCCCATGCCATTCCTTCGCCGGTTGGGCTGCGGCTTGGCGATCACGCTGGCTCTGCTTGGATGTGACGACCGCTCGCTCGAACCAGAATTTCGGCATGGGCCTGTGGACACATTCGTCGACCGGGATGTCCCGGCTCCTGTGCCAGACGACACAGCAGGGGACGGCCTCGACTCACCGCCCGACGGACTCGGCACATGCAGGACTACGTCGCTGTGCACCGTAGGAGGACATTGCCAAGATGACGAGGTATTTGACTGTGTCGCCGGGAGCGACCAAGACTGTGCGGCCTCCAGCCTGTGCCTGACGGACGGCATGTGCAAGCTTCATGGACGGGGCTGCACCCCGGCGGCAATCCATGGATGGGACTGCGCTTCTCCTCGTGGGTACCAGTCCGTCTCGCCTTGCGAGGACTGGGGGCTCTGCTCGGCCGTTGACGGAATCTGCCTTGCGCTGACAGACAGCGATTGCGCGAAGTCGGTCACCTGCGTCGCGTACGGAAACTGCGTCGCGAAGCGGGGCGGGTGTGACCGGTAGTCGGGTGATCAGCAGCGTGAGCTTGTCTTCACCGTCTCGATCATTCAGCTCCACCACCACTATTCCTCCTCGTCGTAGTCTCTGCGCGCGTCCGTCCGACCCGCGATACGCGCCAGGCGGTCGAGATGCCGTGCCGTCACGAAGCTCAGGTGCCGGTCGACGATGTCGCGCGCCTTGGCGTAGTCGAGGGCCGGGCGCGACAGCAGGAAGTCGAGGTCGACCTCGTCCTTGTGGCGGGGCGACGCGAGCTTCATGGCGACCAGGTACTCCAGCGGGACGACGGGAATCTCCTCGCCGTCGGCCTCGATGACGAAGCCGGCGCGAAACGTGGCGTCGATGGCCTCCTCGAAGAGGGCACGCAGGTGCACGCGACGGTCGATGAGATCGATTGCGGCGACATCCGTGGTGAGTGACACGCCGCCGATACGCAGCGGATGCGAGGCGCCGGTCCACGCGGCGAGGGCAGCCGCGCCCTGAGCCTCTCGGACCGCGAAGTCGACGTCCTTGGTGTACCGATCGAGCCCATACGCCTGCATCGCGACGCCACCGATGAGCGCGAACGAGCCACCGATGCCTTTGAGGAGGCGGGCCCCCGTGGCGGCCACGGCCGGGAGGTCGACCGGGCTCGGGAGCTTCTTGATCGTCGGACCCGTCACGACTCCCCTCCGGAATCGGCTGAAGCGACACAGCCATCGGGCCCATCGTAGCGACGGAACCGACTCGTCGCAATTGACAAGACACAATAAATGAATTATCCTCGCCGGCCGCGGAAAGGAGCTCCTCATGCAGCTGCAACGCCCGACCCCGTTCCTTCAGAGAAAAGCCACCAGCACCGACGCCGCCGAGCGCAGCGGCGCACGCGCCCTGGGAGGGGGGCCAGACCTCGCGCGGCTGCCGTCGTCGGGAGGCTCGGGCCTCTCGTCCGACGTCTCCGCGCGCTTTCAATCGACCACGGGGCAGGCCGCACCGGCGGGCGTTCAGGTCCACACCGGCGCCGAGTCGCGCTCGGCGGCCGACGCCATGGGCGCGCGCGCGTTCACGATGGGCCAGAGCATCCACATGGGCAGCGCCGGCTCAGCGACCGACACGGGCCTCATGTTGCACGAGACGACGCACACGCTGCACCAGGCCGGGGGCGGCGCCACGACGCAGACCAAGAGCCTCGGCGCCTCGGGTGGCGCGCTGGAGGTCGAGGCGGATCGGGTCGCGGATGCCGGCATGTCGGGCGGGACCGCGCCGGTCTCGGTCGGCGCGGCTGCCGGGGGCGTGCAGTGCGACGTCATCGGCGACGTGCGCGACAAGCTGAGCTACGGCGCCTTCGACTGGTGCATCACCGACCGCGAGGCCATGGACTCGCTCGCGCTCCTCGGCGGCATCGCGCCGGCCAGCCTCGCCGGTGAGCTCGCGCGGCTCGAGGACAAGTACGTCACGCGCCTGCTCGACAACCTGCCGGGCCGCGCCAAGACGGGGGAGATCTACACGCGCGTGCTGGTCACCCTCGGTCCCACGCGGGTCATGCCCTACATCACGGACCTCCTGTCGTACGGCGTCTTCGACTGGGCGATCACCGACGCCGAGGTGAGCCGCGTCTTCAATGTCTTCGAGGCGTTTGGCGCCGCCGAGAAGGAGCAGCTCATCACGCGGCTCTACCAGACCAACAAGCTCGGCCGCCTCATCTCGAACTGCAACGCCAACCATCATGTGCGCAACGTGCAGCCGTGGGTCAACTCGCTCCCGGCCGCGCTGGCGCTCACGGCCATGCAGCAGACGCTGGTCAAGTGCATCTTCGACCGCACGGCCGACACGCACCTGGAGACGCTCAAGTTCTGCTTCTCGAAGCGCTTCGGGCTCACGGTGGGCGCCTCGATCGGGGGGCCGGGCCAGGGCGAGACCGCGATTGATTGGGACGCCGCGGGACTGCGCCGCTCGTGGGGCGTCATGGAGGCGCTGCCAGTCGCGCACGTCGCCGGCAATGCCAGCCTCGACCACTATGGCCGCTACGACAACGCGGACGGCGTCAGCGGTTGGTACTTCGGTCGCTCGGAGGAGGCGGCCATCGGCTACCGCGCGGGCCACATGGACGACACCCAGAACACCGACGACGGCGATCCGCTCCAGGGCGTCAACCGCTTCAACAAGGTCATTCGGCACGAGGTCGGCCACGGCGTCGATCGCCAGATCGGCTGGGCACGGGGCGCGGAGCCCGCCAAGCCCGAGCGCGGCGGCTGGCACGAGTACGGCACCGATCGCTTCACCTGCGCCGACGACATGACGCAGAGCGCGGGCAGCGCCATCGCGGGACTGAACGCCGTAAAGCAGATGGACGTGCTCACCGCCATGGAGAACGCCATGACCGCCGGCAACTGCGACGGGCTGGCGGCGGAGATCAACGCCATCGCAGGGCTCACCGCGGAGCAGAAGACGGCCATCCTCGCCGACCCGGCCATCACGCAGCTGCGGCGCGCGATGATGAGCTCGCCGTGGTACAACCACACCGACGGTGGCTCGCACCTCGGGGATCACGTGTACTTCAAGGATGGCAACGACTGGGCGCGCTTCGAGTTTGCCGCCCGGGCGCGCAAGGTCTCGCAGTACCAGTTTCGCGCTCCCGGGGAGTGGTTCGCGGAGGCCTATGCCGCCTACTACGAGCCGGACACGCGCGGCCGCGGGTCCAAGCTCGCCGACCGTGACGCGGATACCAAGCGGTGGTTCGACGAGAACGTCCACACGCTGGCGAACTCGCGGTAGCCGAACGTGCGGCGCCCTGCGGCGGGTGTTTCTGTGCTCGGACTGCTGGTCGGAGGTGTGGCTCAGGGCCAGCCGCCCACCATGCCGGAGGACGTCATGACGACCGTTTCCAGCGACAAGGGCGACGCCGCGCTGCGTCGCGCGCTCGCCGAGCACGCGCAGCGCACCGGGGCCACGGCGGTCACGCCTGCCGACATCAAGCTCGTCGTGCGGTCTCCGGATCCAGCGCCCGGCATCCGCGCGTTCCGGGCTTGGTACCGCGAGAAGGGCGAGCCCATCGTGTTGGCGGGCATCGTCACGGCCAACGGCACGCCCGACGTCCAGCCCTACCGCGCGCTCGGCGTCATCTTTCAGGCGTGGATGGCGGGCACGGCACCCGAGGCCAAGGCCATGGCCGAGGTCGTGACGTTCGTGATGGCCGGACATCGCGAGACGACGGCCGTGCTGACCGAGGGCGACAAGAGCAAGCTCGTTCGGCGCCCCGACGAGCGCGCCAAGGTCGGCTTGCCGGCCCGCATCCCGGCCGCGGAGGCCTTTGGCGTCACGTTCTTCTGGGTCGTCGACGACGTTCCCACGCACGTCCGCGCGTTCTTTGACCCGCGCCGCCAGCGCGGTGAGCTGGTCCAGACGCGGCTCGACAAGCTGCCGTAGCCCCCGCCGTGTCGACGTTCACGACGCAGCCAGTGCGGTGCCCGAGCTGCGGCATCGAGACCGCCCGCGAGGTCGCCCGGACCATCAACGTGACGCGCGGGCCCAAATACCGTGAGGCCATCCTCGCGCGACGCTTTCAGAGCTTTGAATGCCCGTCCTGCCGGCAACCGTCGCACGCCGCACCCGACTTTGTGTACGTCGACTTCGAGCGGCGCCAGCTCATCGCCGTCCTCTCCGAGCGCCTCGAACGTGCCTGGTGGGAGCACGAGGCCGTGCCTCAGGCGGCCTACGATGCGGGCTTTGGTCCCGAGCAACCGTCGTTCGCGCAGGTCCTCGGAGCGGACTTCGCGGTGCGCGTCGTCTTTGGGCTCGACGCGCTGCGCGAGAAGCTCGTGGCGTTCGAGGCCGGGCTCGACGATGCGTGGCTCGAGACGCACAAGCTGCTGTTGCTCCGCGAGAGTCCCGGGCTTGCGCTCAACCCTGCGGCGCGCCCGCGCTTGATGGCGGCGGACGGGACCCGGCTCGTCATGGTGCTGCGCGCGCCGATGCCCCAAGGCGAGGGCTGGCAGCTGCGCGAGCTGACGGTCGCGCGAAGGGACCACGACGCGCTCACCCGGAACCCATCGCTCGACGCCACGGTGACCCTGCTCTCGGCCGGCCCGTACGTCGATCTCGGCCGCGTGTTCTTCGCGCCGGCGATGCCATGACGCCTCCGCTTCGCGTCGAGCGACGCCGCACGCAGCTGCTCGTCCAGAGGCTCTTCGCGCTCCAGAAGCGGGTGGAGGAGCCTGCGGAGATCGCGCTCGAGCTCGACAGCCTGCGCGACGCGCCGCCCTCGCCCGGCCTCGCCGAGTGGTCCGCACGCTTTGGCTGGACGCCCGTAGAGTTGGACGTCTTCGCCACGGTCTTGTGCCTTCACGTCTTTCCGGAGCTCGGCCAGCGCGTGAGCGAGCTCATGGGCCAGCTCAGCCGCACGACGCCCTCCATTGGAATCGTCGCCACGCTGCTCGACCGCCTGCACCAGGCGCACGAGGTGCAGCTCGCGCTCACAGCGGGCGCGCCCCTTGTCGATTTCGGGTTTCTCGACGTGCACGACCCCGACGAGCCGCTGACCGATCGCCGCGTCGCGGCGGACGCATTCGTGGTCCAGTCCTTCTTCAAGAGCCGCGTCTGGCCCGCGGCGCTCACGCCGGTGGCCTTTCGGCTCACGCGCGCGGCCGACGTGGTGCCTGCGCTGCCCGAGGCCATCGAGAGCCGCCTGAAGGACCTCGCGCGCACCGACTCCGATGTCCGCGTCGTCATTGACGGCGTCCCGGGCAGCGGGCGCAAGCGTCTGGCGCGCAAGCTCGCCCGGCGTCCGCTGCTGGTCGTCGACTTTGCCCGGCTGCGCGATCAGCCCGAGCCCCAGGTCATGCGTGCCCTGCGTCACGCGCTGCGCGAGGCCTGGCTCCACGGGGACCTGCTCTACTTCGACGTGCCCGACACGACCGTGTCCCCCGCCCCCGGTGGCGGCGAGGAGGCCCCGCATCAGGTGCCCGCGGCGAGCCCCACCGCGCGCGTCCACGCCATGCTGGTCGATCTCCTGGATCGACTCCCGGGTCCGTGCGTCATCGGCGCCTCGCTCAACGACCCGCGTGCGTGGTCCTGGTCGGGTCGCCCCACGACGCGCCTCTCGGTCCCGCCGCCCGATCTCGCGCTTCAAGCGCAAGCCTGGGCGCGCCAGAGCGGCAAGCAGGGGCTTGGGCCCGTGGACGCCGAGGCGCTCGCGCGCCGCTTTCCCCTGGAGCTCCGCGGCATTGGCACGGTCTTGGAGCGCGCCGGCGATCGTGTGCGTGGCGGCTCGCCGACGAGCGTGGGGCTCATCGAGGCCGAGGCGCGGGAGCGGCTGCGCGTGGAGACGGGGCGGATCGCGGAGACGGTCAGCACCGGCCTCTCGACGCAGGATCTCGTCCTGCCGGGCGATCTCCGCGAGCAGGTCGCCGAGATCGTCAACCAGGTGCGCCACCGGGACACCGTGCTCGACCGGTACGGGCTGCGCCGCTGGGGCGGACCCGGCCTCCACGTGCTCCTGTCGGGCGAGCCGGGCACCGGCAAGACGACGCTCGCGATGGTGCTCGGCCGCGCGCTCGGGCGCGAGGTGCTTCGCGTCAACCTCGACCAGGTCTTCTCCAAGTACATCGGCGAGACGGAGAAGCACCTCGTCCAGGTCTTCGCGCTGGCCGAGCGCTCGCACGCGCTGCTCCTGTTGGACGAGGCCGACGCGCTGCTGGGCGAACGCACCGACGTCAAGCAGGCCACCGACCGCTTCGCCAACCTCGCCGTCAACCTCGTGCTCCAGCTCATGGACCAGTTCAGCGTGCTGTCGGTCGCCACGACGAACCGGCTCCAGTCGCTCGACTCCGCGAGCATCCGGCGCTTCGCGTTTCGGCTCCAGTTCCCGCTCCCGGACGTGGACGCGCGCGAGGAGCTGTTCCGGCGGATGGCGCCCCTCGGCGTTCGGCTCGACCCCGAGATCGACTGGCGGTGGCTCGCTGAGAAGGTCGATCTCTCCGGCGGCTACATCCGCAACATCATGCAGCGCGCCGCGGCGTTCGCGGCTGAGAACGGCGACGTGCTCACGGCTGACATCATGACCGCGGCCGTCAACCGCGAGCTCACCCAGCTCGGGCGGCTCGTCCAGGCCAGGAAGGAGTGACCCATGGGTCTGTCTCTCGCGCTTCAGGTTCACGTGGACGTGTCGCTGCTGGACGCGCCGGAGGGACGCAACGTCGGCGTCGTGTTCAATGTCTTTGGCCGCGGCGTCACGCCTGTCGAGATGTGCCGGACGCCGCTCGCCGCCGACGTGATGTTGCACGTGGAACCACCGCCGCCGTCGGTCTGGATGCGGCTCGACCACGACATGGGCGGGCCGTTCGCCTACGCGCTGGGCTACGTCGTGGTGAGCGACGCGACCGGCGTCCTGGCCGTCCACCCCGCGGAGCGCGTGCTGTACTTGGAGGGCCCGTTCCCCGTCGAGCGCTTTGCCCGGTGGGCCGCGACGCAGACGGTTGCAGACGACGCCCGTGCGACCGCGCTTGCCAGCTTGGCACAGCTGCCGGCCGGACTGTCGCTCGTGCGCGCGGGCCCGCCGTCCAAGAGCCTCGTCGGCTTTGCACCCGTCGACGTGCCCCGAGTCACGCTCTCTCGAACGCCGTCGCTCCCCTGGCCACCGCGCGCGTTCTAGTCTCACTGTAGTAGGAGTCTCCGCAATGGCACCTGCAAGCGCATTTCGACCTCACCCGTGGCACGGCATCGACCCCGGGCCGCAGTTCCCCGAGGTGCTCACCGGCTACATCGAGATCGTGCCGACCGATGGCGTGAAGTACGAGATCGACAAGCAGACCGGCTACCTGAAGGTCGACCGCCCGCAGCGCTTCTCGAACTTCTGCCCTTCGCTCTATGGGTTCATCCCCAAGACGTACTGCGACACCCAGGTCGCCGCCGTGACCGTCCCGGGGGGGCCGCCGGTCGCGACCGGGGACCGCGACCCGTTGGATCTCTGCGTCTTCACCGATCGCCCCATCTCGCGCGGTGAGATCCTGCTCCAGGCCCGCCCCATTGGTGGCCTGCGTATGGTCGAGAATGGCGAGGCCGACGACAAGATCCTGGCCGTTCTGGTCGGGGACCCGACTTACGGCGCCTTCCAGGACGTCGCCGAGCTCCCGCGCGCAATCATCGACCGCATGCGACACTACTTTCTGACCTACAAGCGCATTCCGGGAGACGCAGGTGGGAGCGTCATCACCGTCGATCCCGTGTACGGCCCGGCGCTCGCTCACGAGGTCTTGCGCGCTGCCCGCCGAGATTACGACGCCGCGTTTGGTTCTTAGGAACCGCGCAGCAACAAGTCGCACGATCGAGGTTCACGATGCGCCGTCGCGACAAGGCGCTGGCCGCTGGCCATAGTGGTGCTATGGCCGAGGTCAGCAACGCGGTCGCGGCGGATGCAGCGTGGACTGAATCGTAGGACTTGTTGCTGCGCGGTTCCTTAGGGCATCTCCGTACCGGGAGGGGCACCGACCCGCTCGTAGTGCCAGTGCTCCGGCGAGTCCCCGGAATCCTTCACCGCGCGGAAGAGCCCGAAGTACATGGCGATGGCGTCGATGAGCGGATCGAACTTGTTCGGAAAGATCCAGGGCACGTCCATGTCGACCGCTTCACCGAGCAGGTGGTTGCTCACGCTCTTGCCGGGCAACACGTTCGGGTGCCGCTGCGCTGGCTCGCGGTAGCCCTCGGCTGCTTGCGCGAACTGCGTCGCGACCGTGTTGGCCTCCGGAGCCGCGGTCGTCTTGATGTAGTCGAAGAGCGCGGCGTCGTCGTCCTTCTTGGCCTTGAGCCCGTCCACGGTGGCGGTACTGAGCCACGCGTTGCCGTCCTGATCCGAGCCTCCGGCCGCGGTCACGTTGGCCACGAGCTTTTGCCGATTGGCCGCGTCATGGAGCGAGCTCTTGGAGCCCTTGTTGGTCCCCAGGTTGAACATCCAAGCAACTGAGAGCTTGTGCGCGGTCTTGGGCGAGCGCATCACGGAGCCCGCCGTCGACGGTCCCGTGGTGAGCCCCGCCCACGCCAGGAAGCGCCCGTACTTCTCGAGCCGGGCCTTGAGGTCCGCGTTGAGCGTGACGCCATCGAGCGACAGAGTCGCCTTGCCCCAGCTCAGCGTGTTCTTTTCCTGCGCCGCCGACAGCGCCTTGGGCGAGCTGGCGAAGTCCTTGGCACTCTGAAGCACCTTCTGCTGATCCTCGGTGAACTTGCTCTTGCCGCCGGCGCCGACCTGCGCGTCGACCGCGTCGACGTACTCCTGCCCGGACTTGCCCTTGCAGATCCCGGTGATGCCCTTGGCCGTGAGCCACTGTTCGCGGGTCATGGCGGCCGCGCGCGCAGTGGCCGAGAAGCCGAACTTGTTGACCTTGGTAATCTCCTCCGGCTTGAACGTGGACAGCAGCTTGCCGCGGTCCTCCGGGGTCATGTCCGCGAACGGCGCGTCCGTCGACGGCGCGGGCTTGGTCCCTCCCGCGGGTGGCGTGGTCGTCGTTGGAGCGGCGGCGGTCGTGTCACCGAGCGCGATGGCCACGCGACCGACCTGCACGGTTTCGGTGCTGTCCGCATAGCCGCCCGCGAGCTGCTCTTTGAGGTAGCCGAGCAGCCCCCGGTCGAGCGTGGCAAGGGTCTTGTCGTCCACCGCGGCCACGAATGCCAGAGCGACGTCGTCCCGGTCGAGGAACGACAGGTGGTCGAACACAGCTCGCACGAGCGCCGGATCGCCGCGGTGAGAGGTGGCCAACGTGCGGCCAAGGCCGGTCTCGTCGAGGCTGACGTACGTGTCGCTGTACGGAACGAACGTCGCGAACGGCGCGAGGATCGTGTGCGCGCGATCGTGGCTCACTGGGGCCGCTGTGGTTGTCGAGGTCGTGGTCGTCGAGGTCGGGCTGAGCGCCTTGGAGCCCGCGGCGTAGCTCATGCCGCTCGTGGCGTTGCGCGCCATGGACGAGGACGTGTCCGCCGTCCCGGTCGTCTGCGTTGCAGTGTTCTCTGGCTTGGCTTGCGTGACTTGACCCACGGGACACCTCCTGTGCCGAAGCGGCGCCACAATGGAACGCCGATTCAGAGGACGCGTCAAGCAATCGCTATGCCATCGGCACGAAACCGGCATCGAACCTCCGGATCGCGTCACGTGAGGCCCGGGGTTTCGCGCCTCGGCGGCGGGGGCGGGGTCGTCAGGCCCGGAACGGGCGACCTCAGCGGTCAGCGCGGTCGCCGCAGGCCGGTCGCGCCGTCGGGAAAGCTCCCATGGTCTACAAGATGCTGCGTGTACGCCCGAACTGACTCGGCGAGCTCCCGAATCGCGGCGTCGTCCTTGCCCTCCGTCTCGAGCTGCGGGCCGACAAAGACTGTAATGGTCCCTGGCCAGACGACGAAGGTGCCCTTCGGCATCGCGCGAAACATGCCGTGCGCGGCCATGGGCACGACGGGCATCCCGGCCTCGCGCGCCATGAGGAAGGCCCCGGTGCGGAACGACTGCACCACGCCGTCGCGCGTGCGGTGCCCCTCCGGAAAGGCCAGGATCGAGATGCCACGCGACCGTCGCTCGCGCGCGGACGCAATCAGCGAGGCCAGCCTCCCTTCGCCCTTCGGTACCGGGATCCCGCTCGCGGCTTTCATCGCCCAGCCGTAGATCGGGACGTTGAAGTGCGAGGCGTTCTCCAGACCGCAGAACACCGCGGGGATGGCGCCAACGGCGGCGTGGGCGTCGAGCATGCTCGTGTGGTTCATCATGTAGACGCTGACCCGCTCGGGGCGAAAGTCCGGGTGATACACGTACCGCACGCGGTTGAGAGAGCACCGGAGGCTGGCGGCGATCCACGGCGCGACGGTCCAGCGCTGGACGCGCGCGAATGGCAGAAACAGGCAGAACGGCGCGGCGATGAGCAGGCCCACGCCGATCATGGCGAAGTTCAGGAGCCACAGCAGCGGCGAGAGCAGCGCGAGCGCGGCCAGCACGAGGGGATTGGGGTTAGCGGGGCGCTTCGGGAGCGGCATAGACGGCGGGTCAGGAGTTGGGGAGCAAACCGCGCAGACCGAACTCGAACAGCGCGACGGCCACCGCTTCCTTCTCGGGCAGGTCCTCGCGATCCTCGACGAGGTACTGGTAGAGCACCTCCTTGATGCACCCGACGATGGCCGTCGCCACGATCTGGCTGTTGACCCTCCGCGTGAGGCCCCACTGCGCGCCGTTCTCGAGCGCGCCGACGACCATCTCGTGGAGCAGGCCGTAGAGGTTCTTCAAGATGAGGTCGACCTTCTCGTCGACGCCCTGCGCTTGCTTCAGCAGGAGCTTCGTCAGATCGCGATGGTCGAAGAGCAGCCCGACCACGTGGCGGATGTTCTCGAGCATGTCGACCGTCGGGTTCGCCGAGGTCGGATCCACGACCCGAATCGAGTCGATGAGCCGGCGGGCGAAGCCGTCGACCAGCTCGTAGAACAGCTCGTCCTTGGACGCGAAGTAGAGATAGAACGTGCCACGGGAGATGCCGGCCGCCTCGATGACGTCGGTGATGCTGGTGTTGTGATAGCCCTCTTGGCCAAAGACCCGCTCGGCGGCCTTGAGGATCTTCTCGCGACGGACGCGGCGCAGGCGCTCGGCGCGCGTCGAGCGGCCGTCCAGGGGCTCTGACGTGACGGGCACGACGGTCATGAGGCCAGCATCTCCGCCGGCAGCAGGTGCTTGCCGCTCTCGGGCAGGATGCCGCGGTCGCAGAAGTCGACGTGCACCGCGCGCATGCGGTCGGCGAGCTCGCCGATCTGCTCGTCGTTCAAGCCGGCCGTCTCCATCTGCGCGCCGACGTAGACGACGATGCGGCCCGGCCAGAATTGCCACGTGCCCTTGCGGTTCACGCCGTACAAACCGCGCACGCAGAGCGGCACGACCGGAAGCCCGGCATCGCGCGCCATGAAGTACGTGCCGCGCTTGTGCGGGCCAATCTTGCCGTCGCGTGTGCGATGACCCTCCGGAAACGCCAGGATGGAGATGCCCATCGCGACGCGGTCCTTGGCCTGCGCCGTAATCTCGGCCGTACGCCCCTGGCTGCGCGGAAAGACGCGAATGCCGCGCGCGAGCCACATGATCCAGCCGTATCCTGGGACGCGGTAGTGCCAGTAGTTGAACAGGCCGCAGAACGCGTGCGGGATGGCGATGCACGCGAGCTGGCCGTCGATCCAGCTCACGTGGTTCTGCATGAACACGCTCGTGCGCTTGGGGTCGAAGCCGGGGTCGTAGACGATCTTGACGCTCGAGAACGTGATGTACACGTTCCAGCCCATGGCCCGCCGCAGGAAGAGCTGGTGGCGCTGCTCGTGCGACAGAAACGGCATGGTCAGGACCGCGCCCGCAGAGCCCAACATCAGCCCGACGAGCCCGACGAGCCAGGTCCAGATGCCGAGCAGCGAGCGTGCCAGAACGACAATCGGGTTCTTGGAAGCGAGGCCGTCCACCGGGGCGCTCACGCCGCCACCTCGAGCACGCTCGGCAGGACCGTGAGCGTCTTGGGCACGATGGGGAGGACCTCGCCGTCGATCATCGCGTCGATGGGCTCGTGCCCGAAGAACTCGACACGCCGAATTTGAGACTGGGTGACCGCGGGATGCTCGATGTGCGTGCCCTTGAAGATCTTGGGGAAGGTGCCCAGCAGCGTGAACCGGCCCATCTTGCCGACGCGGATGAGGTCCGCCAGGCCGTCGGACGGGTTGGCGTTGGGCGCCATCATCATCTTGCCGCCGGTGAAGCGCGAGTTGTTGAAGGACACGAACGTCACCGGGCCGTAGTCCGTCTCACCGCCGTCGACGCTCATGGGGAAGCTCGCGTGCCGCAGCACGGCGGTCTTCGTGACCACGCCGAACACGTAGCCCAGCTCGCCAAAACGCTTGAAGCGCCGGTTGGTCACCGCCCCGACGTCCGCCACGAAGCCGATGCTCATCAGGTTGATGTAGTGGAGCACGCCGTCGCGGTGGTCGACGCGGATGACGTCGATGGGCCGCCTCCGACCCTCCTTCAACGCGGCGATGGCGTGGGCTGCGCCGTCGGTCGTGAAGTCCCGCAGAAACGAGTTGCCGGTGCCCAGCGGCAGAAACCCGAGCGTGGGCCGCTCCGCACCCGGCTCGGAGGCCTCGGGGAAGAGACCGTTGACGATCTCGTAGCCCGTGCCGTCCCCGCCGACGCCGATGAAGCCCCGGACACCCTCGCGATATTTGGCGCGCGCGAGCTCGATGCCGTGCCCCGCGTGCGTGGTCTCGAGCACCTCGATGTCGAGGCCGCTGGCCCGCAGGTCGCCGATGACGCGGGGCGACTGCTTGCCGCAGCGCCCGCCGCCCGCCGCGGGATTGACAACGGCTACGAATTTTTGGCCGGACATAGCGCTTCGCCTCGCGCCGGCGGCAAAAGCCGGCGGGGCCGGGACGCTAGCACCGATCCTGCGGGGTTCAAAGGGAAATGCTGTTCCCCGAAGCTCCGTTGACCCAGGTCGTCCGCAAGGCGTAGCGTGGGGGCCTCGTGTCCACGGAACCCGCGATCACCGTTCACCCTCGTCCCGGCGACCGGTTCGCGGAGCGATACGCCATCGAGCGGGTCATCGGCGAAGGCGGCATGGGCCGTGTACTGCTCGCGTATGACGACGTCCTGGGCGAACGCGTGGCCATCAAGCTGATGAGCTGTCATTCGGAGTCGGCGAATGCACTCGACCGCTTTCGCGCGGAGGTGCGGCTGGCCCGTAGGATTACGCATCGCCACATCGCGCGCGTACACGACCTCGGACAGGCCGGCGCCGTCCCGTACTTCACGATGGAGTGGATCGACGGCGAGAGCCTGGCCGATCGCCTGGACCGTGTCGGTCGGCTGGACGAAGCGCCGGCGATCGGGATCGCACGGGCGATCTGTCAGGGACTCCAGGCCGCCCACGAAGCCGGCGTCGTCCATCGGGACTTGAAGCCGGCCAATGTCCTCCTCGAGAACGGCGGGCGCGTCGTCCTGACCGACTTCGGGATCGCCCGCGCCCTCGGTCACGCCTCGGCATCGACCCCGATGACCGTCGGCGTCATCGGCACGCCCGACTACATGGCGCCAGAGCAGCTCCTGGGCCAACCCGTCGGCCCATCGACGGACCTCTATGCGCTGGGGGTTCTGCTCTACGAGGTTCTGACCGGGCGCCGGCCTTTCGCGGGGGCAACACCCTACGCCATAGCGCTCGATCGGCTGGAGCGTCCGGCGCCGGACCCGCGACTGGAGCGATCGGTCTCCGACCCGCTGGCCGTGCTGGTATTGGCCCTCATGAGTCCCGCGCCAGGCGATCGACCGGCGTCGGCGGCGCTGGTCGATGCACGCCTCGCTGAGCTCGTTCCTGCAGCCGAGGCGGCGACCTTGCCTATGGCCGCTCCGACTATCCTGCTCACGACGGTGACCCCGACCTCGACCGAGCCCGTCGTCGCGGTGCTGCCCTTCGTGAGCCGAAGCGCGGACGCGGACGCCTATCTCGGCGAGGCCATCGCCGCGGATCTGGTGGACCTGCTCGGTCACACCCGGGGCCTGCGCGTCCTGGCCTCCGCGGTTACTCGGCGGCATCGTCACGACGACGACCCGCTGGAGACCGGCCACCGCCTCGGAGCCGACGTGCTGGTCGAAGGCGAGGTTCGGCGCGTCGGCGATCGCCTGCGGGTCACGGCCCGGCTCGTCGAGGTCTCGAGCGGACTTCAGGTCTTCGGCGAGCGGTTCGACGTTGCGCTAGACGGCGTCTTTTCCGTTGAGGATCACCTCGCGCAGCGGCTTGCCGAGGTGCTCCGCGTCGGCTTGTCGACCTCGGTTCAGCGCGGCTCGGCCCCTCCCGAAGCCGTGGATGTCTATCTGCGCGCGCGGCAGCTGATGAGCGCGCGCGTCATTCAGTTTGGCGGCTCCGACGGCGCGTTCGCTCTCCTCGAGCGCTGCCTGTCCCTCGCTCCGATGTTTCGCCCGGCCATCAGCGCCAGCGCCATCGCGACGCTCCGTGCCTGGTTCTCGGCCGGAGCCGACGGGAACCGGAACTGGCCTTCGATGGCCCACGCCGCCGTGGCGCGTGCGGAACGGGAGGCCCCGGACCTCGCCGAGACACAGCTCGCCGTCGCCATGCTCGCGGTGCAGGAGGCGCGCTTCGAGGACGCCGCGGGTGCGTTCGCGCGATCGCTCGCCATCGCGCCGACGTGCGTCGATACGCTCGAGTACCTGGGCCGACTCCAGTGTGAGTCGGGCCCCGTCGAGGTCGGCGTCGAGCGCGTGCGGCGCGCGTTGCTGCTGAACCCGACGCTCGGCGTCGGCCACTTCGAGGTCGCGCGCGCGGCCGCGTTCGAGGGCGACTGGGCCCGCTGTGACCGGCACATCGCGCTGCTGCAGCGCGGACTCCCGGAGGGTCACCCGATCCCGATTCAGGCGGCGCTGCGCATGGGAACGTGGCGCGGAGACCGCGCCGTGCTCTCGCTCGCGTTGGAGCGCGTCCAGGGGCGCAGCGGTCCCGTGCATGCGCTGCTCCGGCTCTACGCGGAGGCGGTCTCAGGGATCATGCCACCAGCGGCCGGCCGCGCCGCGATCGAGCACTTCCTGGGCCAGGTCGACAACCCGCGCGTGCGCTCGCTCGTGCTGCAGGTCGCCGTCGAGGTCGCCTCCGCGACCGGCAACCCGATGGATGCCATGGAGTATCTCGACCGCGCGAGTCACGAGGCCCTCGTCGATCTGCAATGGCTGGAGAAGTGCCCGCTGGTCAAGGCGCTGCACCCGGAGCCGCGATTTGCAGCCATTCGGCAGCGGGTGCGCGATCGGGCGGAGCCGCTCTGGCGGGTGTAGCGGGCTCTGTCGGAAAATAACGGCCGCTCGTATCGACACGCGCGCCATGTCCTGGGATACTTCGCCCCATCGGCCGGCTCGCGGCCAAATCGTGATGGGGCCTCCTTTCGTTGGCTAGGGATCTCGCGAGCCGGCCGTTCCCCCAGCCCGCATTGTTCATCAGTGGCGCGATGACGGCGCCGTGAGCGCGCGACTGAGGGCGCGAGCGAGCGCAGCGAGCGGTTCGCCGACCGAGGCGTAGTGGTGCTACGCGGAGGGAGGCGGGCGCGGCCTCAGGCGTGCGATCGCGGAGGCCGGCGCGTGACAGCGGTGAATAACGCGGGCTAGTTTGGTACTGTCTTGCACGCCCCCGCGTACTGCACGCTCGTCCCGGCGGTCGCCGCGGCGCACGTGTTCGGGTAGTCCTTGCCGTCGCAGCCACAGACCGGCTTGTACTCCTTGGTGCAGAACTCGGGCTTCATCATGCACACGCCCATGGCGTCGGCGAAGCCGCAGATGTCGCCCAGCTCGAAGTGGCAGTACTCGCCGGCGTCGCATGTGAAGCCCGCGAAGCCGCCGCAGGCCTTGGGACCACCGCCGCACGCGCCCGTGCTCTGCACGCTGGTCCCGGCCGTCCACGCGGCGCACTCGTTGGGGTAGTCGACGCCATCACAGCCGCAGACCGGCTTGTACTCCTTGGTGCAGAAGCCGGGCTTGGTGCTACAGGTGCCTGGCGCATCCGCCCAGCCGCAGCCGGCGTTCAGGTCGTACTTGCAGAACTCGCCCTCGGTGCAGGGCTTGAGGCCCTTGCTGCCGCAGGACTGACCGACGTTGACGCACGCGCCCTTGTGGTCGAGCGCGATGCCGGCGACCTGACGCGCGCAGTCGTTGCCGTAGGTCATCCCGTCGCAACCGCAGACCGGTGTGAGGTCCGCCGTGCAGGCCTCGGGCTTGGTGATGCACTGCCCGAGCGCGCCGAGGCCGCAGCCCTGGATGTCGCAGGTGAAGCCCTTGGCGCACAGGCCGTTCAGGATGGGCCCGCAGACCTTGCCCGCCCCGTCGCAGGCGCCCTGCTTGGCCGCGCTGACACCGGCCATGTTGGCCTCGCACTCGGTCGAGTAGTCCTTGCCGTCGCAGCCGCAGACCGGAAAGCCATCGGGGCAGCCAATCGGCTTCTTGGTGCAGGTGCCCATCGCGTCCGCGGCGCCGCAGAGGTCGCCCGGCTTGTAGTTGCAGAACTCGCCTTCGGCGCACTTGAAGCCGCCAAAGCCGCCGCAGCCCTGGGCCTCACACGCGCCCTTGGTGTAGACGCTCACGCCCTTGGCATTGGCCTCGCACGCGCTGTTGTAGGTCACGTGATCGCACCCGCAGACCGGGTCGATGAGGAGGTCACAGGCCTGGGGCTTGGCCTTGCAGATGCCGGCCTTGTCTGCCGCGCCGCACTGGGCCGAGAGCGGAAAGTCGCAGAACTCGTTGGGCCCACAGGGCTTGGCGCCCTTCGTGCCACAGAGCGGCATGATCGACTCGCACTTGCCGTCCTGGAGCTTTCCGGTCCCGGCGGCGAGGCGCGCGCAGTCGTTGTCGTAGGTCACGTTGTCGCAGCCGCACACGGGCGCGATGTTGGCCGGGCAGGCATCCGGCTTCGGAACACACACGCCGGTCCCGCCGTCGCCACACCCAGCGATGTCGCACACCGAGCCGCTCGGACACGCGCCGTTGGGAATTGGGCCACAGACCTTGCTCGTGTCGTCCCCTGGCTTGGCGTCCTCGCTGGGTTTCCAGGTGTCGTCGCCCGGCTTGGTCGTGTCGTCGCTTGGCTTGGTCGTGTCATCGGCCGGCTTCGTCGTGTCGTCTTTGGGGAGGACCGTGTCGCCACCCCCGAGGGTGTCCGCGCTCGAGGTCCCGTCCGGGCCGGTGGTTCCGCCCCCACCGTTCGTTCCTCCCGCCTTGACCTCGCAGCCCGCTGCACACAGCGCGCTCGTCGCAACGCTCGCCAAGATCCACATTCGCAGGTTCGTTCGCATCGTCGTCTCCTCGTTCCGCTATCGCCGCATCTCTCTTTGCCGCTTCGTTGCGCGCCAGCGCGGCGCCGTCTTCGCCCCCTAGCAACACGCGTGCCAGGGCGGCGCGCTGCGTTTGGCGGGCCGAGCATGTGACATCTACGGCAAAGATGTCCAGGAACTTGACGCGGCGCGTTCGCCGTCGCGGCCCGACGGGCTCCGCGTGAACCGGAGGCGGTGGGTCGACTCAAGAAAGCGCGATGGGCTCCCGATGTAAGCTGGGCCATGACGAACCCTGCTCCTCTGCGTCGCTCTTGCCGCTCAGCATTGCTGGGACTCGTGCTGCTCGCGCTTCCGGGCTGCGGGAGCGTCACCCCGGAGCCGACCACAGGCGCGACCGACGCCGCGGCGCGCGACACCGAGACCACTCAGCCCCTCGCAGGCGACATTCCGACCGCGTCCGATTCCGGGCCCCACGTCACGGTGCTCCCGCCAGTCGTCCTGAGCGCCGCGACCGCGCCAACCGCGGAGGAGCGCGCCCAGTGGGCCAAGGACCTCGCCGCCGGCACCTCCTTCAACGCGCTGCGCGTGCACCCCGACGCGGTGCTCGTCTCGCAGTCGGCCTGTGACGCGGCGGTCGTGCTCGCCACCGAGCTGCGCCTGCCGCTCGCGGGGAACGAGGCGCTGCTCGACCTGAAGCCCGGCGTCCCGCTCATCGGCCAGCGCGCGGCCGCCGGAGCGCGCGCACCCGGCAGCAACAACGTCTTCGGCTTCCTCCGCAAGGTCGTCTCGGTCGCGGCCGAGGGAGACGTGCTTGTCATCACGACCGCGAAGGCGCGCCTCCAAGACGCGGTGCTGGGCGCGGCCCAGGTCGCCGAGTACAAGCCGCGGGTGGAGCACTTCATCGACCTGGAGGGCGTGGACGTGACGCCGTTCTTTGGCGCCTCGACCCAGCGGCGGAAGGCGCAGTCGCGGGATGGTCGCAGCGGGCAGTTCGGCTCGCGTCGCAGCGGTCTCAAGCTCGCCGACTTCGACGAGTCGTTCGAGCTCTATGGCGTCGGTGGTGACTTCTCGCTCGAGGTCGCCGACGTCTCGGCGACCATCCCCATCAAGGTCAAAGGCAAGGTCGTCAACATCAACGTCGAGGGCTCGGCGACGCTCGTCGGGCTCGTGAACTTCGTGCCGACGTTTAGCGCCGCGGCCGTCATCGAGGTCACCGGAAGCTGGTGGCCGCCCTGGGAGTGGGTCAAGGTTGAGGTCACGAGCGCCAGCGTCAGCGCCGAACTGGAGGCGACCGTCGAGGCCGGGCTCGAGCTCGAGGCCACCGTGACCCCCGAGGGGGGGGACCCTCCCGACGACGACACGAACGACGCGATGAAGGACGACCCGGCCAAGTCGGGTGACGAAGAGGTGAGCCTCAGCGAGGTCAGCTTCGAGGGGCCGATGCTGGGCCCGGTGCCGACGACGTTCAAGGTCGAGCTCGTCGCCGAGTGCGGCATGGGGGTCTACGGCACGGTGAACGCGACGGTCGCCGCCGGCATCGACCTCTTCGGCAAGGCGGGGCTCGCCTATGACGGCGAGGTGTGGAAGCCCATCAATTCCTTGGGGTTCAACAAGCGGTACAGCCTTCAGGTGGCTCTTGGCGGTGGCATCAGCGCGGAGTGCTCCGTCGGGCCCCAGGTCTCGTGGCTCATCGCCGACACGGCCGGGCCGTCCCTGAGCATCGCGGCGTCGGTCGAAGGCAAGCTCGACTATGCGAGCGAGTGCCCCGATCCCAAGACGATCGGTGCTGCGACGCCGCCGGACGGGACCTTCACCAAGGCCGTCGAGGCTGCGCTGAAGGTCGTGTTTGGCATTAGCGTCGAGTTCCTGGGCGTCGAGCTGGGCACCGAAAAGGAGCTTACAGGCAAGACATGGCCGCTGTACGAGGACATCGACATGGTGCCCGGCCTCGGTATTTGCCAGTCCGCGTGCACCAATGGCGTCAAGGACAACCTGGAGACGGATCTCGACTGTGGCGGCTCGCCGAGCAAGTCCAAGCCCCCGCTCTGTCCGGGCTGCGGTGCTGGCCGCAAGTGTGTGCATCACCTCGACTGTGCGGGGAGCAACTCGTGCCTCGCCGGTGTCTGTACCGCGATCGACTGCAAGGACAGCAAGATGGGCCCGGGCGAGCTGGGCGTGGACTGCGGCGACAAGTGCGGCATCGGTTGCGCGCTCGGGAATGCGTGCTATGTGAGCGCCGACTGCGCGAGCCAAAACTGCGTCGGCGGGAAATGCACCGAAGCGAGCTGCACAAACAATGTCCAGGACAACACGGAGCCCGGCCTCGACTGCGGCGGCCCGTGTCCCAAGTGCCTCGACGGCGCCGCGTGCTCCGCTGACGCCGAATGCGAGTCCGAGACGTGCCTCCCCTACAACCCGCTCAAGCCGGACAAGAACGGCTTCTGCGCGCCGCCCGGCTGCTCACTGCTCCAGTGGAAGGCGCTGCGGGACGGCAAGAAGTCCAGTGACCTGGGCGAGACCGACGTCGACTGCGGCGGACCGTGCGCCATCGGGCCCTTGCCGGACAACGCGTGCAACGGCGGCGTGTGCGGGCTCAAGGCGGCCCGCTGCGTCAAGGGGAAGGACTGCAAGAAGCCGACGGACTGCGCGACCGGTAACTGCACCGACAGCGGCGTGTGCGGTGTGACGCTCTGCTTCGATGGCAAGAAGAACGGCGACGAGACGGGCCCCGACTGCGGCGGCGGTTGCACGAAGCGGTGCGTGGACGGCCAAGGCTGCCTCGTCCACAAAGACTGCGCGGGATCGAGCAAATGCCTCGAAAAAGACGGCGTCAAGACCTGCGGCGCGTCCTGCGGCAACGGCGTGATGGATTTTGGCGAATCGGACAAGGACTGCGGTCTCGTCTGCCCGATGAAGTGCAAGAAGGGCCAGACGTGCGTACTTCAAGGGGACTGTGTGACGGGCAGCTCGTGCACCCATGTGCTCGGCGACGGCGACTACTGCATGGACCTGTGCGCGAACGGCGAGCTCGACCCTGCGGAGCCCGAGATCGACTGCGGCGCGGCCTGTCCGACCAAGTGCAAGGTGGCCCAAGCGTGCGGCAAGGACGCGGACTGTGCGACCGCCTCGTGCGGTTTCTACACGAACGGCAAGGCCGGCTTCGTTCCTGGGACTAGCCAAATCAGCTGCACGCTGCCCTGCCAGAACGGGCGGAAGGACCCCAAGGAGCCGGACCTCGACTGCGGCGCCGTATGCGGCAACAAGTGGTGCCAGGAGGGCAAGAAGTGCTTCACCTCCGCTGACTGCGTGACAAACTACTGCGCCCCGAACGGCACCTGTCGCATGCCGACGTGTTTGGATGGCTGGACGAATGGCGGCGAGACCGACGTCGACTGCGGCAAGGTCTGCGGCGGCAAGAAGTGCGAGAAGGGCCAGAAGTGCGGCGATGATGGCGACTGCAAGCTCGGCAAGTGCGCCGACGGCGTGTGCATCGGCGACCCGTGCGCGGATGGAAAGCAACAGCCCGACGAGAGTGACGTCGACTGCGGCGGCGGCACCGAGCCGTTCCTGTGCTACCCGTGCAAGAAGGGCCAGAAGTGCGGCAAGAACGGGGACTGCAAGTCCAACCAGTGTGACGGCGGGCTCTGCATTTACGAGCCGTGCACAGACAAGGTGCAGTCCGCGGGCGAGGCCGACGTCGACTGTGGCGGCATCTGCACCGCACTGGGCAAGACGTGTGCCTTCGACCGGAAGTGCAAGAAGGGCAGCGACTGCCAGAGCGGCTACTGCAACGGCCATCACTGTGTGGCCTCGGCGTGTCAGGACAAGCTCCAGGACGCCGGCGAGACGGACGTCGACTGCGGCGGGCCCTGCGAGACCCACTGCGCGCTTGGCAAGACCTGCAAGGCCGCCGGGGACTGCCTGAGCGGAGCGTGCGCGGCCAAGAGCCACACGTGCGTCGAGAGCGGGTGCCTCGATGAGCTGCGCTCGGGTGACGAGACGGACGTCGATTGTGGCGGCAGCTGTGCGAAATGCGCCGTCTGGAAGGGCTGCAAGACGGGCACTGACTGTGTCAGCCAAGTGTGCAATGGCACGGTCTGTGTCGAGGGCACCTGCGACGACGGCTTGAAGAACGGTACCGAGACGGACGCCGACTGCGGCGGCACGTGCGTCGCGCGGTGTACGACCGGGAAGGCGTGCGGCGTCGCGGCCGACTGCGTCTCCGGCCTGTGCAGCGCCGCCGGCCTCTGTGTGCTCACGACCTGTGACGACGGCCTGCTGTCGCCGAACGAGACGGGCCTCGACTGCGGCGGCGCGTGCCCAACGCTGTGCCTCGCGGGCCAGGGCTGCACCAAGGGCGAGGACTGCGCGCTCGGGCTGTGCTCCGAAGCGTCAGGGCTGTGCGTGGCCGGCTCCTGCGAGGACGGCCTCAAGACCGGGGGCGAGGCCGGCGTGGACTGCGGCGTGGCCGGGAAAGCCTGCACGAGCGCTGGCCAATGTCCCTCGGGGAGCTGCAACGCGAGCGGCTACTGCGTGCCGTTGTGTGGGGGCGTCTGCCTCGGCGCCGCGTGCTCGGTCCAGGCTGCCCTTGTCCAGCAAGGCTACGTGTGCGCCAAGGGGCTCTTCTGCAGCCAGAAGGGCAACGTGAAGTGCGTGGCATCCTCGTGTGACACCGGGGTGGTCGATGGGGCCGAGAGCGATGTCGACTGCGGTGGCAGCTGCCCGAAGTGCGCCAACACGAAGGGCTGCAAGGGGCCCGAGGATTGCACCTCGGGGCTGTGCTCGGCGGTGAGCAAGACGTGTGTGGCCGACACCTGCCACGACGAGGCCAAGTCCCCGGGCGAGCTCGACGTCGACTGCGGTGGGACCTGCGGCGCCTGCGGCAAGGGCGCCCTGTGCACGGTCGACAGTGACTGCACGGCCGCCTTTCCGTGCACCGAGAGCGCGCCGGGTGGGGCGAAATACTGCGGCTGTCCCGTCGGCATGGACCGCGTCCGCATCAAGAAGGGCGGCGTCGCGTCCTTCGAGTGCGCGTTCGACGTCCCGGTGTGGGGGGTCGAGCCGCTCACACCCTACGACACCTTCGACAACGGTGTCCTCTGGGTCGATCAGTTCATGGGCGTCGTCTACGGCAACTACCGGCGCGTGCTCGACAACCGGACCGGCCTCGAGTGGCTCGCGCGTCTCGAGCAGACGGCGCCGGCGTCCATGGCGTGCAACGACTACATCGTCGATGGCATCGGCGGCTGGCGGGCGCCCACGCGCGCCGAGCTGCTGTCGGCGGTCGACTGGAATTCGCACCCGGTGCACTTTGACACCAAGTACATCTACATGGGTACGAGCGGCGGCGCTTCTGGTGGGTCGCTGTACACCGCGACGCCATGGCACTCGGCCACCGTGGGCGGGTTCTATCGAGCCACTCCAGCGATGTGGGGCTTCGATTCGGCGACCCCGATTGATGAGTACGGCGGCTATCCGTGTGTGCGCTCGACCAAGAGCTGGCCGATGCCAACGGGGCGCTTCACGGTCGAGGACGAGGGCACGACGGTGCTCGATGCCGTCACCGGGCTCCTGTGGCAGCGGTCCACGGCGCCCGAGCCGCTCAACTATTCGGACTCCGAGAGTTACTGCGCCGCAAAGGGTGGGCTCTGGCGGATGCCGAATGTGCGCGAGCTCGCCTCGCTCATCGTGCTTGGCACCGGACCGGTAAAGATTGACGCAGCGGCCTTTCCCAAGACCCCGAAGGGCCGATTCTGGGCGGTCTCCAAGGTGCAGTTCGCGGGGACGAACTCCGAGGCCAACGACGTCATGTCGGTCGACTTCGAGACCGCCGACGTCTCGTATGTTCGGCACAACAAGAGCTGGCTCGCGAGCACGCTGAGCCCGATTCGGTGCGTCAAGTGAGGAGCGACGTGATGGGTGGACTCAGTCGAATTGGGCTCCTGGCGCTGACAGTGATGGCGTGCGCCGGCACGGAGGCGACGCTCTCCTTTGCGGCGGACACAGACACCAGCGTGACCGACGTAGCGACGCCTTCAATTGCCGCTGACACGCGCGTCGCCAAGGATGTGCAGCCCAGGGACGTGCAACTCCCCGATCTGGCGTTCCTGGGGCTTGGCGGCTGGCCCGACACCCAGGGCAACGTTGCGCCTACGGCGACGTGGCTCGAGCCTGCCGAGGGCGCGACGGTCTCGGCTCATGGGCCGCTCGTGTGCACGCTGCAGCTGGGTGACGATCGAACGCCGCTCGCGGCGCTGGCGGTCGCGGCCTCGGTCGTCGGCGGCGGGACCGTGACCGGCCTGACCGTCAGTCCGACCGGTGCGCTCTCGTTCTCGGTGCCGGTGCTCCAAGGGGGCCCGCAGCAGCTGCGCGTCGCGGTGTTCGACGCGATGGGCGAGGGCGTGGTCGTGCTTCGCGCGGTCACGGCAAACGTGGCGCCGGGCGCGCCAATGGTGTCGCTGACGCCCAGCACGCCGACGACCCTCGAGACGCTCGAGGCCACGGTGGTCACCCCGGCGCAGAAGCCGGATGGCACGCCCATTGCGCCGGAGAAGCACGTGTATGCCTGGGAGCGCGACGGGGAGCCTGTGCCGGACCTCGTCGGGACGAGCGTGCCCGCCGAACGCACGAGCCCCGGTCAGGTCTGGACGGTGCGGGTCCGAGGCGACGACGGCGTCGATCTCGGCGCCGAGGGGAGCGCGACGGTCACCATCGCCGGCGCCCTACCCGCGGCTGTCGAGGTGGTGCTCGACCCCGCCGAGCCGACCGTGGCCGACAGCGTCGCCTGTCTCGGCGTTCTGCCGCTCGATGCCGACGGTCTGCCGCTCACGCCGAGCTATACCTGGACCCTCGACGGAGCCGCTCTGCCCGTGAGCACGGCGGTGCTCCTGCTGTCCGCCCAGGTCGATGGGAAGTTCATGCCGCTGCATGGGGCCTTGCCTGGGCAGGTGCTGAAGTGCACGGTCACGGTCGCCACTGCGGCGGGAGCGAGCGCGCCGGCGAGCGCCTCGGCGACGCTGCTCGCGTTCGACGCGTGCGACCTCGGCCTGGTGGCCTGCCCGGCCAACAGCACGTGTCTCCCCGGTAAAGGCGCCGATGCGTCCTGCCCGTGCCTCGACGGCTACGCCGGCAAGGACGGCCACTGCGTCGATGTCGATGAGTGCGCGGAGGGCAAGGTGACCTGCCCGGCCGGCGCTGATTGCGTCAATAGCGACGGCGGCTCCGAGTGTGTCTGCCGCGACGGCTTCGCCAAGGACGGCGCCGGATGCAGCGACGTCGACGAGTGTGTGGGCAAGCCGTGCCATGCCGACGCCGTGTGCACCAATCCTGCCGAGGGTGGCTTTGCGTGCGCCTGCGGCGAGGGCTTCGTCGGCGATGGATTCGAGTGCTTCGACGTCGACGAGTGCGAAGCAGGGAAGGACGGCGACGCCGGGACCCCCGTGTGCGGTCCGGGCGCTGCGTGCGTCAACGCACCGGGGACCTTCTCGTGCGTCTGCAAGCCGGGGTTTGCGCTGGACGGGACCGCCTGCGTCGATATCGCCGAGTGCCAGGCCGCGACCTCGCCCTGCCACGAGCAGGCCGACTGTATCGAGGCGCAGGGCGGCTATGTTTGCGTGTGCCGAACGGGCTACGAGGGGGACGGCCTCTACTGCACCGACACCGACGAGTGCGCCGCCACCGACACCTGCAGTCCGTGGGCGAGCTGCGCCAACACCGACGGGGGCTTCACGTGCACCTGCGATGCGGGCTATTCGGGCGACGGCAAGGACTGTAGCGACGTCGATGAATGCAAGAGTGGCGACGCCAAGTGCAGCACGGACGCGACCTGCAAGAATCTTGACGGCGGCTACGACTGCCTATGCAACGCGGGCTTCTCTGGGGACGGGATGACCTGCACCGACGTCGACGAGTGCAGCACCGGCACGGCCGTCTGTGACCCGAACGCGACCTGCAAGGACACCGACGGGAGCTTTCAGTGCGTGTGCGACGAGGGCTTCACTGGAGACGGGGCCGTGTGCCACGACCTCGACGAGTGCGCGCTCGGCAAGGCCACCTGCCACGCGGCGGCGAGCTGCGCGAACGTGGACGGGAGCTACACCTGCACCTGCAAGCCCGGCTGGACCGGCGACGGCAAGAGCTGCGAGCCCAAATAGTCGCTACGGCGCACAGCCCGAGAGTGCTTGGATCCACGTCCCGATGAGGTCGACGGCCGGTGCCTGGGGGACCGAGACTCCGAGGTTGGGCATGAAGTCTGGACCCGTCGGGTTGGCCGTGAGTCGGAGCCAGAGCGTCGAGGCCGCGGCGCCACCGGGAGCGACGATCTTGGCGCCGGTCACGCCGAGATCGCCGTGCTGCGGCGGCGCGTTGCAGGCTCCGGTCGCTGCGAGCGCCGTCCCATAGCGGAGATCGAGGCCCGCGGGGCTCGAGCCTCCCGGCCGATGGCAGCTCGCGCACTGGACGTGGAGCCAAGCTCGCGCGTGCTCGCTCGGTGAACCTGCGCTGAACGGCGTCGGACCGTGCTGCTCCGGGAACGCGGCGTGGTTGGCCGTGCCGAGCCAGCCGGTGACGAGCCCGGCGTCGGCATACGTCCCGACTTGATGGAACACGCCCGTCGCATACGGGAACGGGCGCGAGAGCTGCGCCGTCGAGAGGCCGAGGGGAGCAGTGACTCCGCCGCCGGTGTGGCACGCGGCGCACTGGCCGAGAGATGGATACCGCCAGGTCTGCGGACCCGTGCTCGGCACGGTGAACGCGTGCGTGCCGCCCTCCAGCAGCAGATCGGCGTCACTGGCATCGTCCCGCCACGCGTAGGTCACGAACGTCCAGCCCTGCGGTTTGTGGACCAGGAAGCGCGTCTCCACCGGACGCCAGCCGGGCGCTCCAGGTGGGGCCGAGCCGAGGTCGAAGTGCTTCACCAACACCGTTCCGACCGGCAAGTTCCACGTGGAAGCGTCGTCTGAGGGCAGCGCGACGGCGGGCTGTGCCGCGGGAGGGACCCAGTAGCGCCGCTTGCTCGCGCCGTCCGACCAGAGCGGCGCGTTCACCTCGAACGGGATCATCCCTGGCGCCGGGGCCAGCGTCGCGAGGCTCGTGAAGCAGCCGGTGCCCGAGAGCGTGAGCGGCAACGCGGCGGCCGCTGGTCCTCCCTGCTTCGGCTCGCGCACCTTCTGGACGTACGGCGGGGCCCAGAGCTGCATGACGTAGAGCTCGCCGTCGCGGTCCTCGCCAAAGGACACCGGCTGAAATCCGGGCGCATCCAACGCGACGCTAGCCTTCCAGCCCGCGCCCTCGGGTCGCAGCGCCCAGAAGCGCCCGCTGCTGTAGTCCGTGTAGAGGTAGGCCCCGTACAGAGAGGGCGACTGCGTGCCGCGATAGACGAAGCCGCCCGTGATCGACTTCCCTTCGCCGTGGTCGTACTCGGCGATCGGAAACGTGTAGCCCTTGGGATCGCACGGCGGCTTGTAGCAGTGGTTGCCCTCCCAGACGCGCCAGCCGTAGTTTGCGCCGGACACCAAGAGGTCGACCTCCTCCCACGCGCCTTGGCCCACGTCGGCGATGAAGATGGCATTCGAGAGCCGGTCCCTGGAGACGCGCCAGGGGTTGCGCATGCCGAGCGCGAGGATCTCCGGCAGCAGCGCGGCGTTGCCCACGAACGGGTTGTCGGTCGGCACGGCGTACTCCTTCCCGAGGTCCTTCGCGTCGACGTCGATGCGGAGCATCTTGCCGAGGAGCGACTGTGGATCCTGGCCAGAGTTCAGCGGATCGCCGCCGCTCCCGCCGTCACCCATGGCGATGAGGAGCTTGCCCGAGGCGTCGAACAGGATCTGCCCGCCGTTGTGGTTGGTGTACGGCTGCGGAATGACGAGCAGCTCGCGCTTGGTCGTCGGATCGGCCACGTCGGGGTTGTTGGCCAACATGGTGAACTCAGCGATCACCGTCTCGAAGGGGACCTTGCGCGTGTAGTTCACGTACAGTTTTTTGGTGGTCGCGAACTGCGGATGGAACGCGCACGAGAGCAGCCCGCCCTCGCCGGTGGTGCCGACCTCCGCGGTCACGTCGAGCATCGTCGTGGCCTGCGTCACCGCCGGGTCGTTCGCGAAGATGCGGATGCGGCCCGGGCGCTCGACGACTACGATGCGGTCGGTGCCGTCGTGCGGGTGCGTCAGGAAGATGGGCTGCTGGAGGTTCAGGCTCGTAAACCAGGGCACGAGCTCGAGGGACGTGGCACCCGGCGGCTCGCCGGTCATCTGGCACGGGGATGCGCCCAGGCCGTTCGGCAGCGGGGAGCTCGCGGTGTCGGTGGGCGGGGCGGTGTCGGTGGGTGCGGCGGTGTCGGTGGGCGGGGCGGTGTCGGTGGGCGCGGCGGTGTCGGTGGGTGCGGCGGTGTCGGTGGGTGCGGCGGTGTCCGGCGCGTCGCTGGGGTCGATCAGGTCCGGCGTCGTGACCGTAAGATCGTCTCCGACGTCGGGCGCGTCCGTACTGTCGCTCTCGACGTCGGCGGGGGCCACGTCGGGTCCCGCGCCGTCCGTCTCAGTGAGGATCGCATCCGTCGCATCCGTCGGATCCGTCGGATCCGTCGGATCCGTCGCGAGCGTGTCCGCGGCATCGTGCCCGGTGAACTCCCCGCCTTGGGCGTCGTGAGACGTCACTTCGGGCGTGGCGACATCGGCAGCCGCAACGGCGTCCATCGCGCCACCGGTCGCGCTATCCCACTGGACCGCGACTGTGTCTGCTCCCGCGACCGGCGCGCTGTCGCTGCATCCAATGCTCTGCAGGGACACGATGGTCGCGCCTGCCACGACTGCCCAGCGAAACCAGCGCATTGTGTCCATTCGCCCTCCACGTCGAGGCTAGCCCCTTCGACCGCTCCGACGCCAGTCTCGGGCTTGTGCAGGCCGTGCCGGCTCGCCACACTCGGTGATCTGGATGGCAGAAGCGCTCCCATCGTCGCCCGCGTGGGCCGCCGAACGTGAGGTCACGGCGACCTGGGCCCGGAGCGTCCTCGAGGCGGCGTGGCCCGAGCTGCGCGGGCGCTCCGTCGTCGCCTTTGGCGAGGGCTGGGACAACGCGGCATTCCTCGTTGGCGAGGAGCTGGTCTTTCGATTTCCCCGTCGGGCCGCCGCCGTGGCCGGCTTGCGATGCGAGGCCGCGGTGTTGCCTTTGCTCGACCTCCCAATCGCGACGCCGCGGCCAACACACGTCCTGCACGACGACGGTCATCTCGGGTGGCCGGTGGTCGGCTACCCCATGCTGCGCGGAACGACGCTCTGCCGCGCGCCATCCTGCGACGCGTCCGCTCAGCACGCGCTGGCCATCGCACTGGGGCACGCGCTGCGCGCCCTGCACGCCCTGCCGCGCCCTGACGCGGCGCCAAACGACGTCATCGGGAGACTCGAGCTCGGCGCGCGTCGGTCGCTCGCCGAGAGTCGGCTCCAGCGCCTGGCGACGCGTGGGTGGCGTGTCCCGGCCGGCCTGCTGGGCACCCTCGAGGCCGCTCAGGGACTTCGCCCCGTCGCCAGCGCGCTCTGCCACGGCGACCTGTACGCACGCCACGTGCTGGTCGACGCGGGTCACCGCCCCTGTGGTCTCATCGACTGGGGTGACTTGCATTGGGGCGACGCTGCCGTCGACCTTGCGGGCGTGCTCGAAATCCTCCCGCCCGAGTGCTTGCCGACCTTCGAGCGCACCTACGGCCCGGTCAGCCACGCGCATTGGTGCCTGGCTCGTGGCCGAGCCGTAGCGCATGCGTGCGCGGTCGCCGACTACGCCGTATCGATTGGCGACGGCGACTTGACCGACGCAGCTCGCCGGTCGTTGACCTGGCTCGCGGGCGCGTTGACTCGACCGCACGGAGCCACGTAACTTCGGCGGCCTAGCGCGGTGCGCCGCGAGGGGAGTCGCCACATGATGAAATTGCTTCGTACGGCTTTGACCGTTGCCTGTGTGTTCGCGGCCGCGATGGCCTTTGCTGACCCGCCACCGCCGCCCGCTCCGCCCCCGCCGACGGAGCCGCCTCCACCGGCTCAGCCTCCCGCGGGCGGTTGTCAGTCGGACAAGGACTGCAAGGGCGATCGCATCTGCGTCAACGGCCAGTGCGCCGATCCGGTCAAGGGCGCGCCGGTCAAGCCCAAGCCCGACGTCACGACCGTGCGTTACACGGGCACGCTCTCCGGCGGAGGCAGCCTGTCGTTTCGGCTCACGGGCACGAGCTTGAGCAACGGCTCGGCCAGCGTTGGCGGCGTGTCGTTCTCGCTGCGCAGCGGTGTCGCGCCCGGCAAGAGCTTTGCCATGGTCGGCAACACCGGGCAGGACTTCCTCCAGCTCAGTGGCAACTGGCGGGCGGACAAGGCCAGCGTGACGGGCACCTACAACGGCACCGTGCAGCGCCGGAAGGTGACGGGCAGCTTCTCGGCGACCCGTCGCTAGCTCCGTGCGGCGCCCGCCGCGGGATGAGACCTAGTTGATCTCCACAGCCTCGGCCACGGTCGCGCTGGGCGCTCCGCCTACGTTGGCCGTGGCCAGCACCGCCAGCTCGACCTGCGCTGCGATGTCCGCGTGCCCTTCGAGCCACGTGCGCGCCGACTCGCGACCCTGCCCGATGCGCTCGCCGTTGTAGCTGTACCAGGAGCCTGACTTCTGGACGATGTCTCGGTCCGTGGCCAGGTCCAGCAGGTCTCCGGCGTAGCTGACGCCGCGGCCATAGAGGATGTCGAACTCGAC
>SXOX01000287.1 GCA_005776585.1 Pseudomonadota bacterium
GCTGACGTGCTCGACCTGGGACAAGGTGAGCAAGGAAGCAGATGGCGGTGGCGCCGCGCTCCATTTCTGCGACGGCATCGACAATGACTGCGACGGCACGGTCGACGGCCACAGCGTGGGCATCTCGATGACGACGTGCTTCCAGGACGGCGAATGCGCCAAGCACCTCGTGGACGGCGCCATCAACGCGGTCTGTAGCGAGAAGACCTGGGTGTGCGGCTACCAGTTCGAGTCGTTCAAGTCCAACGTCAAGTCGCCCGAGGGCGCCTGGAAGGAGACGGTCTGCGACGGCCTCGACAATGACTGCGACGCGAAGGTCGACGACGACCTCGTATGGACCAACCCGGAGACGCAGCAGCAGATCTCGTTTGGGAAGCCCTGCACGGCCATTGGCGGGTGCGGTCAGAAGCAAGTGAAAAACGCAGTGCAGGGATTGGTCGAGTGCTCGGAGAAGTCCGCGGGTCTCGCGACGTGCAGCACCATGCCGGACGGCGGTCAGTCGCTGGCCGTGCAAGAGATCTGCAACGGCGTCGACGACGACTGCGACGGCACCGTCGACAACAAGGACGCGTTGACCTGGACCGATCCGGTGACCAAGATCGCCATCCCGCGCGAGGGTGACTGCGACGGCACTGGCGAGTGCGGCACCGGCAAGGTCATCTGCGCCGACGACGGGATGACGGCGACGTGCTCGACGAACCCGAACAGCCCGCACAAGAACGCGAGCGTGGGCACGGCCGAGGCGACCGAGTATCAGCTGAAGGGTCCCAAGGTGGAGCTGTGCAACCACAAGGACGACGACTGCAATGGGGTCATCGATGACACCGCGGCAATCAAGCTCGATGGCGTGATCGACCTCGGAATGGCGTGCAACGGGGTCGGCGAGTGCGGCAGTGGCGAGGTGGTCTGCTCTGCGGATGGCTCCTTCAAAGCCACGTGCTCGACGGACGCGAATTCAGAGTACAAGAGCTTCCCGGTCGACTCGACGGAGTACAAGCAGTGGCAGGCGAGCGGCCCGAAGGAGGAGATCTGCGACTTCAAGGACAACGACTGCGACGGTGCGACCGACGAGGCGCTAACATGGCTCGAGCCGTCCTCTGGCGCCAAGGTGGCTCTGGGTAACCCGTGCGTCGGAATCGGCGAATGCGCAAAGCTGGCGGGCGTCTTGACCAAGGGAGTTGTCGAGTGCACGAAGGGCACGGGCCTGACGACCTGCTCAACCAACAGTGACGGGAGCCAGCCACGCTCGAAGCCCGAGGCCTGCGACGGCCTCGACAACGACTGCGACGGCACGACGGACGAGGGTCTGGCGTGGCATGATCCGGAGTCGAACCTGGACATCGCGCTCGGGATGCCATGTAACGGCATCGGCGCGTGCGGTGTCGGTGGCGATGGCGTCGTGGAGTGCAACCTGGCCACGAAGAAGGTGACGTGCTCGACCAACGTAGATGGCAGCCAGCCAAAGGCGAGTCAGGAGGTCTGCAATGGCGCAGACGACGACTGTGACACCGAGGTCGACGAGGGGCTCTCGGCGGCCACTCCCGGCGTCACCTGCAAGCTCGTTGGCGTGTGCTCGCCCCAGAATGTGGCGGCGTCGTGCGTCGGCGGCAATTGGCACTGCGACTACGGCAGCGTGGCGGCCTACGAGAGCACCGAGACAACCTGTGACGGCCTCGACAACGATTGTGACAAGGCGGTGGACGAGCCTGCGGATCTCAAGAAGTCGATAACCTGTACTCAGAACGGCGTCTGCGCCGGCCTGTCGCCAACTTGCGACGGGAGCCTCGGTTGGCGGTGTCACCCGGAGTCCATCATGGACTACGCGGATGTCGAGGGCAGCGGCAGCCACTGCGACGGCAAGGACAACGACTGTGACACCCTGACAGACGAGGTTTACGCTGCGGCTGAGACGCAGAGCGGCGCCAAGCAGGTCGCGCTGTCGATCGGCTGCACGCGCGGCAACACGCCGTGCCTCGAGACCGGCATCGTGAAGTGCGCATCCGACAGGAGCAAGGCCGAGTGCTCGGTGGCCGGGAAGGCCATGGGCACGTCGTGCACCGATGGCAAGGCGACGACATTCCAGGACAAGTGCACAGGCGGCGACGATTCCACGTGTGTGGGCACGACCTACGTCTGCTCCGACGATGGCCTCACGTGCACGACGACGAAGTACGATGGGGCGGGCGGGTGTCTGCACGTCACCAACGTCGGCTTCTGCGCGATCCAGGGTCAGTGTGTGGCCGATCAGACACAGAACCCGTCTTCGACCTGCCAGTTCTGCGACGCGGCGAAGAACGCGGCCGTTTGGACGAACCGAACAACGGGAAGTGCGTGCAGCGACGGCGCGGCTTGCACTTCCGACGACAAGTGCGACGCGAACGGTGCCTGTAAGGGCCTTGGAATCGATTGCGACGACGGGAAGAACTGCACCACTGACGAATGCAATGGCTCCCTGTGCTCGCCAAAGACCGTCATGGCAGGGAGCTGCTTCATCGGTGGCGAGTGCTACAACGCCATGCAGCAGCATCCGACGAGTCCATGCCAGATCTGCGACCCGAACAAGTCACTGTCGAGCTGGACGAATAAGCCCAACGACGCCCCCTGCTCTGACAACAACAAGTGCACTCTGACCGACTCGTGTCAGGGTGGATCCTGCGTCGGAAAGAACACGAACGCATGCGATGACGGCAATTCGTGTACGACTGACACCTGTACGACTACGTCAGACGCCGCGCCGGGCGATGGCTGCGTTCACACTCCGCTGAACTCCGGGGCGTGCGCCGACGATGGCCTGACGTGCACGTCGGACACGTGCAAGGCGGGGAGCTGCGCGCACGACGTACAGGCTGGGAACTGTCGCATCGAGTCGACCTGCTATTCGAACGGCTCACTCAATCCGTTGAACGACTGCCAGGCCTGCGATGCGGCCAAGTCGACGACGGCCTGGACTGCGCGGGCGGCTCAGACGCTGTGCGATGATGGCGACGTGTGTACAAAGACAGACAAATGCAACGGCAGCGGAACGTGCGTCGGGGTCGTCGTGACGAGCGCCGACTGCACGGACGGCAACGGCTGCACGGTCGATGTCTGTGTAAACAACATCGGATGCACGCACTCCAACGTGATCGACGGCGCCGCGTGTGTGTCCGATGGTGTTGATTGCACGATCGACCAATGCAAGGCCGGGACGTGCAATCACGGGTCCATCATCGTATCGTCGTGCTACATCGATCATGGGACCGGGACCAAGTCGTGCGTGGCGCTGGGCGCGAGCGATCCGACGAATCAGTGCAAGTCATGTCAGCCTGCGACGGATCAGACGAAATACCTGAACCGTGGATCGACCGAGGCGTGCGACGACAACAACGGCTGCACCCAGGGCGAGAAGTGCAACGGCTCGGGGGCCTGCGCCGGGGGATCGCCTCCGGATTGCTCATCCTTCAATGACGACTGCAACAATGGGAAGTGCAGCTCGACGGGTGCGGCGACTTACAACTGCATCAAGGACAAGAAGATCGACAATACGCCTTGTACGAGCGACGGAAAGGCGTGCACGACCGACGTGTGCAAGACGGGTCAATGTACCCACTCGGTAACCGTCGGCTGCCTGATTCAGGGGTCGTGCATTGCTGAGAACACGCTCGATCCGACGAGCGCGGGATGCCGCGTGTGCAAGAATTCTGTCAATGTCACAGCCTACTCGTCGGTATCGAAAGGCGCGGCATGTACCGACGACGGGATCACGTGTACGTCTGATACGTGCAACGACCAAGGCGCGTGCAAACACGACCTTCTGCCCGGCAGGTGCCGCATCAGCGGCGAGTGCTACAACGAGGGCGCGCTCAATCCGCTGCAGTCGTGCCAGTCGTGTCAATCGGCGAGCAAGCCGACGGACTGGAGCAACCTGCCGCTAGACACGAGCTGCGCCGCGGACTCCTTCAGCTGCACCGACGACAAGTGTGACAACGCGGGTCAGTGCAAGCATCCTGTGAAGGGTGGGTCCTGCTTGATACTCGGGACCTGCTACGCGGACGGAGCGACCAACCTCGACAACAGCTGCCAGGGGTGCTTTGCATCAAACTCAGGCAGCGTCTGGTCGAACAAGGCGGTGGACACCGCGTGCACCGATGACGGAAACCAGTGTACGCTCGACAAGTGCGATGCCGGCGGGGTCTGTCAGCACCCGTATGCTCCAGTGTCCACGGTGTGCTTCGGCGATTCGAATCCGTGCACCGATGACCACTGCAACGGCAGCGGCGCCTGCATCACGCCGCTGTTGCCAGAGAACACGCCGTGCGACGATGATAGCTACCCCTGCACTGCGCAGAGCTGCGGTGTCGCGGGTGTCTGTGAAACGGTGGTGTCGGCAGGGATGTGCCTCGTCGCAGGCACGTGCTACAACAGTGGCGCACCTAATCCAGCGAAAGCCTGTCAGGTCTGCGAGGGCACGACCCAGGTCTACGCTGCGGGGCAGACCAGCTGGAGCCCTCCGGGGTGCACCGTTCTGGAGGACTTCGCGAGCGATGCCGGCGGCGGAAATCTCGGAGCGACAGCAGAGGGTCAGGTGTGGAATGCGTTCCCGAGCGGTTGGTGGTCCGTGAACGGCGATAATGACGCCGTCGTGACAGTTTCGCACGGCGGCGCACGCTCTGCGGCCGTATCTGTGGGGGTGAAGTCCACGTTTAGTGTCCGTATGCGCTTCAAGATCGACAAGGAGATGCGAATCGGGCTTGGCGTCAACTCGAAAGGCGGCACCCTTTACGACGCAGTCAAAACAGGTCTCTATGTCCGGACCGAGGGCCAGAACCAGTCTTGCTTTCTGGGAAACCAGACGAGCGACCTGCAGACCAACAAGGATCTTGGTGCCATCACCCCGAATACCTGGTATTTCCTCCGTCTCCACTACGATGGCAGCGTCCTGAGCAGCACGCTGTGGAAGCCGGGTGACACGGAGCCGCCCTCTCAATGTCAGCGGTCGGTCGTGCCGCCGACTGCGGACGGCGGCTACATGGGCATCTTCTTCGACAACAACTACTCCGGCGCCGGAGATGGCAATGCCTCTGTCGACGAGGTAATTCTCGACGACCTATGAGCGCTTGCGCGCCTGGTGGGGTCCAGCAGCCACCGGTCGCCAGCGGCAAGTACGTCGTGCGGACGTGATCCGAAGCCCCTCTGCCTACTTCTTCGTGACCAGGATCTGTCGCTTGACGATGCGCTTCTTCTTGCGCAGGGCCTCCGGGTCGTTCATCACGAGGATGGCCGAGAAGTCGGCCTCCGTGTAGCCAGGCCCGGCAGCGACGACAAAACAGGGTCCGACGTTCTTGTCGTCCTTCTCGTTGAAGATGACGAAGCGCTTGCCTTCATACACGCGGCGGAAATACGCGGCGATCTCCTCGACCGACGCGGACGTGTCATAGCGCACCATGGCGTCGGCGGTGAAGGTGAGCTCCGCGCCGGGGAAGACAGCGGCTCCGAAGGTGCCAAAGACGGGCTTGGGAGGGAGCGCCATGGCTACGGATCGAGGCGCACTCGTGTCTCGGGGCCCTGCCCTTCGAGGTAGTAGTAGCCGATGCCCGGATAGGCCTGCACGACGCGACCACCGGTGATGGGGCCGAGCTTCCAGCGGGGATCGAAGCGGAGCACGAACGTGGTCGGCTGCACGCTGCCGGTTTGAAGGCGTACGCGGATGGTCTTGCCGCCCCCGGGCTCGTCCTCGAGGCTGGTGTGGAACGCACCACTGCGGAAGTTCACGAGCGCGTGGTAGGCGTCGCGCGCGGTGACGCTCTTGAGCCACGGCCAGCTCGTGCGCACCTTGGTCAGCATCTGGCGCGCCGCGACCATGAGCTGCTTCCAGCCCATGCCGCCGTTGCGGTCGGGATCATAGACGTCGTCCGGATGGACGAAGTGGGACCACGCTCCGGTGAGCATGATGCCGTCGACGGCGGACTGCGTGTTGTGCGGGCCGAAATAGAACTCGCTGGCGGTGCGCGGGAAGTCCATGAAGTGATCGACGTCGGGGTCGGTGTCCCACTCGCCGCCCTCGATGTCGCCCTCGTCGAGGTACTGTGCCGACATCACACGAATCTCGGGGAACGCGATGCGGACGGCCTCCTTGCCGGCGCGGTGGATGTGGTTGTTGGGCGCGATGTAGGTAAACGGCAGGTTGCCCGCGCCGAAGAGGCGGGTCCACGCGTCGCGACCGACGCGCAGGGCCTCGACCATGCGATCGCGCGACGGCCACCCCTTGGAGGTGTAGCCACGGTCGTGGATGAGCGATTGATGGTTGTAGCCGTGGAGGGCGATCTCGTGCCCGAGACGCACGGCCTCGGCCGCCATCCAGGTCGGGACGCCCTTGGCCGAAGGCTGATCGAACGGGGAGGTGGCAAAAGGCGGCTCAGTCTTGTCGTCGTAGCTGAAGACGAGCCCGAACGTGTAGCGCAGGTCAAAATCGCGCGCCAAGGTCATGAGGTCGGGCCAGAAGACCGTCTTGTAGAAGTCGGTGTCCGACAGCCCGAACTCGGCGTCGATGGGCGGCTTCTTGACGTCCCACATGGGCTGCGGGCAGTCATCGACGTACATCACGGTCGTGGCCAGCACGGGGGCGGCACCGACCGGCAGCGCCTGGAGGATCATGTGCAGGACGGTCCCACGCCACTCCTTCTGGGTGACGATGGTGTCGTTCCGAAACAACACGTTGCCCTTGCCATGGCGGTGGCGCCACAGCACGGGCGGACCGCGCCACTCGGGTCGCTTCGGGTCGGCGCCGACGGCGAGGACCTGTGCGTCGGCCACGAGCTCGACCGCGTTGGGATCGGAGGCGTAGGACGACCCACCGACGATGAGCCCCGTCAGGCCCGGAAAGAAGTCCGCCTCGTACTTGAGGCCGCGCACGCGCGTCGCGGTGTTGCCCCACTTCTTGATTCCTAGCATCGTCTGCCATTCGCGGCGGTAGGTCGGGAACAGCGAGACGAGGCCCGTGCCGCGCTCACGGACGGTGCGCTCGAGATCCTGAAGCGTCTTGCCGCGCAGCAGCAGCGGCGAGGCATCGGAGCCCAGAACGACGGCGCCGTAGCTGCCGATCTCGCGCGCGGACAGCCGGGGCAGATCCTGAAGGTGGACGAAGTCGGCGTCCAGGCGACCGTAGCGGGCGACCCAGATGAGGTTCGACTCCATGCGGTGCCCTGTCGGGGTCTCGCGGTCCAGCACGAACAGGACCCGCAGTGACTGTCTGCTCTCGCCGAGCTGGAACAGCGCCAGCTCGAGGAACGCGCGCGTATCGACGTACTCCTTGCCCTTCGGATCGAGCCAGTAGCGTTCGAGTGCCATGCCTCCGCGCGGCGAGGTGAAGACCACCGCGGATTGGCCGTCCTGCACGTCCTTGCGGTCGACGACGACATGCGGCGTGACGTCGTCGGCCAGCTTGCGGAAAAGGAGGTAGTGACGCGACGTCTCGAGTGTGATGGGCGCGTCGGCGCGAAGCACGCCGCCCTTCTGGTCGTCGCGGCGCGTGAGCGCGAGCTTGGAGGGGTCGTCGGTCCACTGGCCGAGGTAGATGACGCCGAGGTGGCGGAAGATGCGGTTTACGTCGTCTGTGTCGAGCCAGCGTTGGTCGGTGGACTCGCGGTAAGCACCGAAGTGGCCGAGGATGACAAGACGGCGTCCGGCGTGCAGCTCGCGATCGAGCCAGCTGACGAAGGCGCGTGCCTGGACCATCTCCGGATCCGAGAAGACGGTGACGATGCCACGGTAGTCGGCCATGGCGTTCGCATCGGGCAGCGGCTCGGCGACGTCGCGAATGGTGTACGGCAGCTTGAGCGCGCCCAGGACGCGCCCGACGCGCTGCTCGGCCATGGCCTTTCCGCCAGCACCGGGGTCTTTGCCGTCGTAGAGGACCAGGACCCGGTCTGCGGGCTTGAGGTAGCGTACCGGCGGTGGACGACGCGCGCCGGCCACGGCGGCAACGAGCACGAACGTCAGGGCGAGGACGCGAAGCAGAACCAGCGGACGAAGCGGTGTCTTTGGCACGGCGGAACTTTAGCCCAGGTCGGCAGGCCTGTCATCCGACCCCGTCGTCCCGGATGACAGGGCCAGACTCGCGCACGAGCCGAGGGCGGAGCGTGAGCACGAGCGCAGGCAACATGAGAACGTCGCACAGCAGCGCAAAGGCGATGGAGAGCGCGGAGAGCAGCCCGAAGTAGACGATGCTCTTGATACTCGCGACGGTGAGCACCAGGAAACCGAGAAAGAAGACGACGCTCGTCATGACGATCGCGGCACCCGTCTCGCGTCCGGCGTAGGCGGTCGCGCCCTCGAGAGTCTCACCGCGCTCCAGCGCTTCGCGGAGGGCGTGGAGGTAATGGATCGTGTCGTCGACCACGATGCCCATGAGGATCGCGGCGATGGTCACGGTCGCGACGTCGAGGCGGATGCCGGCGTAGCCCATGAGGCCGAGCACCGCGACGAGCGGTAGCAGATTGGAGGGGACGGCCAAGGCGGTCAGCCGCACGGAGCGGAACAGCAGCCCAATCAGCAGGAAGACGACGACGAAGCTCGCGCCGAAGCTGTCGACCTGGCTGTCGACGACGTAGCCCATCATGGTGACGTAGAGCGGGAGGTAGCCCGAGGGTGCAATGACCACGTCCGACGGCACGTGGCGCTTGGCGAGCGCGGTCAGGCGAGTGATGAGCTCGGCGTAGCCCTTGGCCGAGAGCGCCTTGACGGCGAGCGTGACGCGTGCGGTGCGCAGATCGGCGTCGGCCAGGTCGCGCAGCTGCTGACCCGGGGCCGACTTGTAGGACTCCACGCACTGCGCGAGCTTCTGCTCGTCGTCGGGGACCTGGAACTGGGTCGCGTCGCCGCTCATGACCTGGTCCACGCGGGCGATGACGTCGGCCAGGCTGAAGGCGTCGCCGACGTCGGGATCGCGCGCTGCCTCGGCCTGAAACGCGGCCAGTCCACGCAAGAGCTCGGGGCGTGTGGCGAGCGCCTCAGCTTTGGGGGCCGCGAACGTGAGCTCGAGCGGGGTGAACGGCCCCGCGTCGCGCTCGAGCCGCTCGGTGGCCTCGCGGACCGGGTGGCTGGGGGGCAGGAAACCGAGACTGTAGGTGTCGACCTCGAGCCGAGTGACGCCGTACGCCATGGCCAGCAAAAGCAGCAGTGTGACGCCGAGGATGGCCAGCTTGCGCTCCGACGAGAAGCGCGCCGCCGACGCCGCGACCCGCGCGATGAAGCGGCTCGTGCGGCCATCGGTGCGACCCGCCTGAAACCGGGGCGAGCCGAAGGCGAAGGCGCAGTAGCCGATCGTACAGATGAAGGCGAACGAGAGGCCCGCGGCGGCGAGCACGCCGAAGTCGCGAATGACCGCCATCTTGGCCGTCACCAGCGCGCCGAAGCCGACCACGGTCGTAATCGAGGTGGTGAAGCACGGCCCGATGAGGCGGGCGAGCACCTTCTCGGGCGACTCGTCGGGGTGGCCCGCCCGGTGGCGCAAGAAATGGATGCACTCGGCCACGCCCAGAAACAGGATGAGAACGGGCAAGGTCATGGTGACCATGTTGTCGTTCTTGCCGAGGAGCCCCGCGAGGCCGCGCGTCATGAGCGCGGCGGAGGCCACGACCGCGATGGCAAGCAGGACCGCGCCCCACGAGCGCAGGAGCACCCAGAGCAAGGCGAAGATCACGAGGAACGCGAGCCCCATGAGCAGGTTGCCCTCGGTCTGCGACAGCCGGTTGAGCGCGTCGTAGATGACGCCGATACCGACGACGTCGACGCTCAGGTCTCCGAGCGTGGCGCGATTGGCCACGTGGATGGCGTCCAAGATGGCGGGGCGGCGCGCGTCGATCTCACCCAGGCGCGCCATCTGAACGTAGAGCAGCGCGATGGTGCCGTTGGCCTTGACGAGACGGTGTGCCAGAACGCGGTCGGATTCGATGGCCTGACGCACCGCGACGGCCTGCGGCGCGTCGACGGGCCCGGTCATGGCCGGTCGCGCATCGAGCGCGTCACCCGGGGCAGACAGGACCCGAGCCGTCGGGACGCCAAGCACCTGGTGAACGCCGTCTATTTTGGAGATTGCGGTCGCTGCCGCGTGCAGTCGGTTCAACGTGTCGGCGCGCCAGATCCCGGCCGGGTCGGTGACCGCGACGACGGCGACCTCATCATTGCCGAACGTCTGCTGAAACGCGCGATAGGAGGCGAGCGCCGGATCGTCGGCGACAAACCACACATCGACGGAGTTGTCGACGCCCACCCGCGGCGCGAAGGCCCCGAGGCCGAGGGTCGCCGCGAGGAGCGCGCCCAGCACGGCACGGCGGTGTCGGAGGAGGAAGACGGCGAGGCGTTCGGACACGCCTCATGGTGGCACGAGCGCGCGGAGACTTCGAGTGCGTCAACCGACGCGAGCGCGTTTCTCGGTCACGAGGCGCTCGAGCACCGAGCGCGCCTCTGAGGACAGGTCCTCGCGTGCGGTGAGAGTCTGCAGCACCGCCAGCTCCGCCGTCTCGCGCGTCCGGAGGCTCGTGACGAGGTCCTGGAACGTGTTGGCCAGCTCCGGGAACTCGTCCCCCTTGCGGAAGCCGCGAATCCGGGCGTAGCGACCGTCTCGGACCTGGTCCATGAAGCGCCCCAGCGCATAGATGGGGCCCGCGACGCGGTGGGTCAGCACGATCCCGAGCGACGCCAAGGCGGTGACCATGGCGACACCCAGGATGAGGAGCACCCACAGCACCCGCGCGTCGCCTTCGGCGTAGAGCGTGCCCATGAGCGCGACCTCCTCGGCGCCATAGCCCATGCGCGCGAGGCCATCGAGCAGCCGCTCGTTCATGTGCTGGTCGTACCAGTAGATGTAGCCGCCCAGCGAGGCGAAGATCGCGAGGGCGACGCCGACCATACGGCCCACCCAGCGAGACTGAAAGCGCTTCTTGATCACGAAGTTGCGGATCGAGCGGCGCTCTCGGCCCTTGTCGGGGGCCATGGCCAGGGTTGCGGTTGCGGTGCTCACGGAGACCTCCCAGGGTGTGACTCGACGGAGATGACGCGTTGCGAGGGGCTCATGGGGCCTTGCCTCGCACGCCGAGGAACGCGACGACTTGACCCACGCCGCTGCGAACGGCCTGTGCCAGCGCGTCGTCAGCGGTCGCCTTGCTCGAACCAACGACACGCCACTCCTTCAAGACGAGGCCGAGCGCCGAGATGGTCAGCTCGAGTCGAAGGACGGTTCGTGCAGTCGAGAGGGTCATGACCTCACCTCGTAGCGCGAGGGCCACCGGTCGCGCGCCGTTCTTGCGCGGGGCGGCGTCGTCGAAGTCGTGGCTCTCGCCGACGTCGATGCCGTCACGGCCGAGCAGGGACTCCGAGGCGAGCGCGGTGAACCGCCGCAAGAGCATGACGTCGGCGTCGCCTGCGCCGCGGACATCCAACGCAAACCGACGGCCCGCCGAGCGCTCGGGGTCGCTGACGAAGCCGGAGATGATCTTGTCGAGTGAGCGGCGCGCGGCGTCGGCCACGATGCGGTCCTCGCCACGCACGGCACCCACGAGATCGTCGACCGCCTCGATGGCGCCGAGCCGGCCGAGCGCCAGGCTCGCCGCGACGCGCACGGTGGGGTGGCGGTCGCTGAGCGCCTTCTTCAGCGCCGGCAGGACCCGCTGGACGTGCTCTTTCCGCGTCCCGAGGGCCAGCGCCGTCTGGGCGCGCAGGTTCGGGAGCGGCGAGCCGAGGAGGAGGATGGCCGAGTCGATGTCGTCGGCGCGCACCGAAGACACCGACACGGCCACGATTCCCACAGCGGAGATGAGCAATGCGATGCGTTGTTGAGCTGCGCGTCTCACACTCCGAGCATCGGGAGGGCGCGCGCAGCCTTAAGGGCTTTCGTCGCGCAGGCGCGAACGCGTCCGGCGCCAGAGCGCGACGAGCCCGAGAAGTCCGAGGAGCCAGGGGAGTCCGGCCGAAGTCCAGCCGCGGGAGGCGGGCCCATCGGAGGACTGGCAGCCCTTGTCTTGGGGTGGGCAGGCGCCGCAGTCCTTGGCACACGTCGCGCAGCTCTCGTCGGCGCCACAGGTGCCATCGCCGCAGCCGGACAGCCGCACGCGGACCTCGAAGGCATTGGGCAAGAACGCCGTCTGACCATCGACGTTGGCCAGGACGAGGCCGTAGCGCCCCGCGTCGAGCCCTTTGGGGACGAGGGCGGTGACCAGGGTCGAGCCGGTCACCTGGAGGCCGCCGAGCGCGGTGCCGCCGAGTCGCGCGACGAGCCCGGGTGCAAAGCCGGTCCCAACGATGGAGACCTCGGTCGGCTGATCGTTGAAGCCGGAGTCGGGGGTCATCGCAGCGGCCGCGAGCGCGCCCGAAGCGCCAGGAGTGCCCGCCACGCATTTGCCTGAGACGCAGCTCGCCGAGACCGAGCACGTCCCGCAGGTGCCGCCGCAGCCGTCGTCGCCGCAGTCCTTGCCCGTACACACGACGATGCAGCCCGCGGCCCCGCACTGGCCGTTGGTACACGTCAGCCCCTTGGTGCACTGGCCGCACGAGCCGCCACACTTGTCGTCCCCGCACGCCTTCCCGGCGCAGACCGGGATGCACGTCACGTCCGCGCAGTGGCCGCTCACGCATGACTGCGTGCCGCCGCAGACGCCGCACACGCCGCCGCAGAGGTCGTCGCCGCACTGCTTCCCGACGCACTGCGGGTTGCACCCGCCGTTGACGCACGCCCCGCCTTGGCAGACCTGGCCGCCGCCACATTGGCCACAGACGCTGCCGCAGCCGTCGGACCCGCAGACCTTGCCGGCGCACTGGGGCGTGCAGGTCGTCGTGGGCTCACCGCTCACCTCGGCCAGGACGCGGAGCATGATGTCACCCTTGACGCCGACGTTCTCTGCGAAGAACCACGACTGAGAGCCCGAGCAGGCGCCGAGCGGCGCGGTGAGGTGCATGACGTTGGCGCCAGACGTCACGGCCGAGTCGAACAGCACGGCGACGGGCTGGCAGCCACAGAGATCGGCGGCCAGCTCCTTGGCGCACTTCGGGGTGCCCCAGGGGGAGTCGAGCGTGGCGGAGGGCTCCGTGAACCGGACGACGACGCGAAACACGCCGCCCGTGACGAGAGGCGGGTGACCGGCGGCGTCGTCCCAGTCGAAGCCGAGCTCGAGCGCGACGTTGCCCTTGAGGTCCACGCCGAAGGCGCCCGCGTCTTGATTGAAGATGTCGGTGGTGCTGATGGACCAGATCGGCTTGCTGGAGGCCGGCGTGGCGGCGGCCTGCTCGTCGAAGTACACCTCGATCGTCCCTTTGGTCTTCAGCGTGGCGTCGCCCGGCGGCGCGCCCAGGAAGAGCTGGATCCCGAGGATCTTGACCGGGTAGTCGTTCAGGCCCGGCTTGACCAGGATGCCGAACGCCTCGCCCTGCACGAAGCCCGGCTCCGCCTTGGCCGACTTGAGCTGGTCGGCGGTGGACACCGCATCATCGGGGTACTGGTCGTTCTTGTAGAGCTTCTTGTACGTCGCCGTGGCGGGGTGGCACCAGAGGCAGGCGACGGCGAGCGCGAGGAAGGTCCGCATGTGGCTACGGTATCCAATCGGGGCGCCGCCGGCCAGCCTCAGGCTTCCGTGAGACGCGCGCATCGTCTACGGTGAGGGCGTGGGTGTGGACACCAGCGAGCTCCGCCTAGCTCTCAATGGCGTCATCGAGGCCGACTGCCAGACGCTCGGCGCGATGCTCCGGGACGGCAGCGTGCCCAAGGAGCGGCGCGCAGAGCTGCGGGCGCTGCTTGCCCGGGCCTTCGGGGCCCTCGCGGCCGAGGCAGACGCCGCACCGGAGCTGCTGGAGCTGCGCACGCTGGCGCAACTCACCGACCGCGCGCTCGCGCAGGTGCGCCGGGAACGCGCGCCCAGCGGGGGGCTGTGGCAGCCGATCGGCCTGCGGTGGTTTCACCGTCCGCCGGTGCGCGTTCGCGACGCCGTGCGCCACGACTGGCTGCGGGTGCTGGAACACCGCTGGCTGTCGCAGGAGGCGAGGCTCAGCGCCGTCGTGGAGTGGTTCTGGAGCCGGTGCACGCCGAACGAGAGCCGGGTCAAGCCCATCACCGAGGACGAGCGTGCCGCGAAGGCCGCGCTGGAGAAGTTCGGGGAGATCGACCGCGAGCTCGTGTTCGGCCGAAAGAGGCGCCCGCCCTCGGCCAGTTAGCTAGTACGGCCCGCCAACCGCGGCGCTCGGGGCCTCCGTCATCAACCGCAGCACACGAAAGCCGTACTCGACGTTCTTGACATCGGTCTTCTGCAGCGACACGGCGAGGAAGTAGGTCTCGCCGTCGCCCTTGAAGCGCAGGAAGCCGCGGCGAAAGTCGATGGGCTGCGGCGTGCGCGTCCCGCCGTCGCCTCGGGGCGGGAAGGCGCGCTCGTTGCTGCCGTTCGTGTCGGTCAGGACGAACTGGATCTGATCCTGGAGCTTGGGATCGACGAGGATCTCGATGGTCCGGTGCGCCGGATCGGTCACCGGGATGGCGAACACGTCCTGATCGGCGCCGCTCTCGACGACGCCCCGCGCCTCCTGACCAACGTCCAGCGCCGTACCCCGAGCGCGATCGTCATCGGGCTCGACGGCCAGCCGTGGCCGCGCCGGACGGATGTCGCACATCAGGCGGTAGGGCCCACGTAGCTCGCCACGGCGCGCGTGCTCGACGGCAACGACATAGACACGGGCTGGCGTGACGGGCTCCTCGTAGGCCGTGCGGAGCAGCCCCTCGCGCCCTTCGTCGGCAAACACGGCGACCATGTCGTCGCCGACACCGCGATAGAGCGTAATCCGCGGCACGAGGCCGGTCTCGGACTCCACGCGCACCTCGAAGCGCCGCTCCGAATCGGGGCCGGTCCGCTCGATCCGGAAGTAGTCGATATCCTTCGGGCCATCGAGGTAGCCCGCGACCGACTCGCTCGGACGAAACGCATTCGCGGCCGGCCAGGTGTCGTTGGGCTCGACCTCGCCGCCATCGCTCGGCGCATCGCGCACCGTCGCCAGCAGCGAGTACGACTCGGGCACGTTAGCCGATGGCCGCCCGTCACCGGAGGTGGACTCAGACACCACGAGCATCAGCTCGTCGGACGGCGCACGCAGCCGGTGAAGCGTCTCGGACGCTCCCGCCGGGGCGTAGTCGACGCGCGTGATGCGGTGCCCGGCCGCGTCGAGGACGTCGAGGACGAGATCGACGCCGGGCAGGGCCGTGAGCTCGAGCTCGACGAAGCGATTGGCTCCCCCGAGCGCGAGCTTGTAGAAGTCGCGATCGGACTCGACGACGGACAACGGCTCGCCCAGCGTGCCGGTCATGGCGCCATTGGGCCGCATCACTGTCGCATCCTTGGGCAGGTTGTTGGGCTCCTTCTCGCTCGAGGACGAGCCGGTGTCGCGCTGCCAGAGCGAGAGCGCCACCATGCCGCCAGCGACGAGAAGCGCGACAGCCGCCAGCACTCCGACGGTGGCCAACAGTCGCTTGCGCCGCCGCGACGCAAGTACCATGGCCGGGACTTCGTAGTCCGGAGACGGCATCGACGCCGGAGGGTCGGACGCCCTGGCGTCGGCGCCACGGGTGCGCAAGGGAGGATGCGCGGCCTCCGGCGAGTCTCCGGCCGCGTCGGAACTCGGCGAGGCGCCGGCCATGCGGGCCTTGGCCGCTTCGTGGCTCTGCCCGAAGGCCTGGAGACGCGCGACGAGATCGGGGTCGAGCGGCGCGGCCCCCGAATCGGCGTCGCTCAGCTTCTCGGGCGCATTGACAATCAGGCTCTCACCGTCCGGATCGAGCAGGCAGCCTTGAATCTCGCGACGCATGGCCTCGATGGCGGGGAAGCGGTGCTCGGGCTTCTTGGCCAACGCGCGCCAGACGAGGCGATCGACGCGACCCGGAACGCCAGCCTCCGGTACGGCGCGACAGACCGACGGGATGGGCGCTGTGAGCTGCTGGCGGAGCACGTCGAACGCGTACGGCGCGTCGTAGACGTGGCGATTGGTCAACATGCGGAAGACGAGGCAGCCAAGCGCGTAGATGTCCGCGCGGCGATCGACCGGCTCCGCCCGGATCTGCTCGGGCGCCATATAATACGGCGTCCCAAAGAGGTCCCGGTGGCTCCCGGAGTTGAACATCTCATCGGGGTCGGTGACCTTGGCGAGGCCGAAGTCGAGCACCTTGGCGTAGTCCTCGCCCGTCGAGGTCGAGACCATCATGATGTTCTCGGGCTTCAGGTCCCGGTGGATGATGCCCCGGGTGTGCGCCTCGGCGAGCGACTGACAGACCTGGTCCAGGATTCCGAGCGCGCGGCGCCACGGGAGCGCCCCCTCCCGCGACAAGATGACCTCGAGGTCCTCGCCGTCGAGCATCTCCATGACGAGGAAGAAGACGGCGCCATGGCGGCCGAAGTCGAAGACGCGGACCGTGTGTTCATTGGTGAGCTTGCTGACCGCCCGCGCCTCGCGAATGAAGCGGTTGACCAGCTGCTTGCGCACGACCAGGTCCTCATGGAGCAGCTTCATGGCGAGCTGCTTCTTCATGTGGACGTGCTCGACCTCGTAGACGGAGCCCATGCCGCCGCGCCCGACGAGGCGAATCACCCGGTAGCGCTCGTCGATGATGGAGTCGATGTAGGCGGAATCGCCCGACGTGGAGCCACCGGCCGACATCGCGTCGGTCACCGCGCGCGTGACGAGCGGAACACCGCACGAGCCGCAGAAGCGAATCTCGTCAGGGAACGTCTGGAGGCATTCAGGGCAGGCGTTCTGGGTCTTTGACACGTCGCTCCATCACGTCGAGGCGAGGACGCCCTCGCACCACACCGCCCGTCAGTATTGGCCAAGGGTGGCCTGTTGGCAATCCTGTGGCGTCTATGGGACTCGGTGAAGTGCGCAAGGGCTGCGGAGGCAGGCGCCGTCAGCGGTGCGCCTTGGGAGCCGCACGCGACCACAGACCAAAGACAAAGAACGGGCGATGCTCCCGGACGCGGCGATCGCTAACCACGCGAAATCGATGCGCGTAGGCGAGCGAGCGGAAGAGGTGGCGGTCATTGACGTGGGGTCCCCACGTCGCGCGAAAGCGGCGGCGGGCGGCACCGGTCGCGGGAAGTCCGCAGTTCGTCAGGGCGCTGGTGAGGGACAGGTCCGCGACGTCGAGCCCCTCGAAGGTCCAGCGGGAGTCCAAACCGGTCGGTGAGGTCCGTGCGAGACGTTCGCTCGGCGTGCCGTCGGGGCTGACCCCAAAGAGAGTGGGCCGGAGGTGGCGCTTCTGCGAGACGGTCAACCCATCGACGTGAATCGCGACGGCGATCTCGGCTTCGCCACCCGAACGCTTCGGCTGCTCGCGAAGCGCGGACTCCATGGCCTCCAGATTGTCCCAGAGGTCGGCAAAGTGACCGCGCCAACGAGGCTCTCCATTCGCGCTGGTGAGCGCCTCCGGCCAGATCATCGCGTCGACCGTCATGAGCGCCTCGCACGTAGGCTCCACGAGAAACGACTTTCGGTAGAAGGCCGAATCGACCGCCGCGCCGGTCCCCGCGGCGATTCGGACATCGAAGCCGACGAGCACGAACGCGGCGGGCATCCCCTCGACGGTGGTGGCGAACACCGCATCGTGGAGCCATGGTTCGCAGAGGGCCGCTGTGTCTTTGGCGCGCCTCACCTTCGCGCAGTGGCCAGTTCCAGCGGCGCAACCAGGAACAAGAGCACCAACACCACCTGGAACGCCGCTCCGAGCAATGAACGTCGCCAAGCGTCACCAGTCGGTAGCAAGTGCTTGAAGCGAAAGATGCGCAACCGGACCGCGACGCAGATGCCGAAGTAAAGGACGAGGCCGGCGGTCGCTGGCGTGGCCCCGGTGAGGTCCGTGAGGACCGACGCGAGCGGGTAAAGCGTGCCCATGAGGACTTGAGTCAGAAACTGCGATTCGATGAGCTGCGGGCCGAGCTTGGCCAGAGGTCGGTTGCGAGGACGCCGCGACTCCAGCAGAGGGGCGAGCACACAGCCGCCGATGACGTAGGCAAGAAACGCCAGGTAGGCGAGCGCTAGCGGTGGGTCCTCGAGCGGGGGCTCCGGCCTCACTCAGTGCGACCGGCGCGCGACCAGTACACGTCCGAATCGGTTCCCTGTAACCGAACACCTGTTTCCGGCGTGGGCCGCACCGGAGCCGGGGACGCAGTCAAAGGGGACGAACCGCCGAGCCGAGATCGAAGCCCACGGTCGCTGGCCGAACTCCCGGGTCTGGCGGTGCTCATCAACGGGGCCCAGTACCGTCGGCACCCGGCGCACCTGGACTCCGGCTGGCTGCCTTCAGTTCACGAACGAGCTGAGCATGGCGGAGCGCGGCTCCATCTGTGTCACCCTTGCGGAGCAGCTGCGCGAGCTCTGTGCCACAGACGGCCTCCACGCGCTTCAGGTGGACCTCGCGGAGCGCTGACGCATCGGCGAGGGCACGGGCAATTGCCACGACTTCGCTCGGGCCAAGCTTGAAACGAGTAAGGAGGCGATCCAGGTCGCGCATCGGCGGCCGACGTCCGAGTTCGACACAAGCGGCCGCAAGGCGCACGAGCCGCCAAGCGTGTGCGCTCAGGAGCGAGGCCGACCTCAGGCCATGCTGGCGCCCGGAGGCGAGCGCGACGCCGAGAAACACAATTTCCGTCTCGCGGTCGCCAGCGATGGCGGCTGCTGTCGCGATGGTGTCCGAAAGAGCAATAACTTCAACGTGCTGCGTGCGTTTGGTGCGGGTCCCAATTCGGCGGTCGACAAGATGAAACAGAGCGGTTGCGACAAACTCCGCCATCGGTCGCGGGTCAGCGAGCTGCTTCAGAAGGGCGCTGTTGAAAGTGATCTGTACGTCGTCATCTTTCTTCATCTGGCGTACTCCGACTGGATAATCACGGACACTTGTACGTCGGCCACGTGCCGCCGGAGTTGACGCACTCCCGGTAGCAGGCGCTGCAGTCGTTTCGAGGCCCGAAGGTATGGCCAGGCGGCGCCCATGGCCATGTCAGACAACGAATCATTGGCGGCATGCAGGGGTCCGGCTTGTCCCGCGTCGAACTTGTTGCGCGGCACATGTCGCCGTCGTGAGAGACTGAACTCGAACCCGGGCTCGTCGATCCGCCTCCTCCATTGTTGAGTGCATTTACGCCGAGCGCGAGGAGCGCCGCGCCGAGCATCTGCGCCGTCGAGACTGCCGCGAAACAGGCCGGCGCCAGTGGACCAGCGAGGACGCATCCACCCTGGTAGAACTGCCCTGTCGGGTCTGCCAGATTGACCGAATCTCCGGCGACGTACGCCCCCGTGTTCCACCCGCCGCGGTGGCCGATCGGGTCCGGGCTCAGGTACCTCCCGAGCGTCGGATCGTAGTACCGCTGGCGATTGTAGTGCAGCCCGGTCTCTGCGTCGTAGTACTGCCCAGGGAAGCGCCACGGCTGGTCGAACCCTCCGACGAGCACCTCCGCCTGACCCCACGGCGCGTAGCGCGCGTGCCACACCATCTGGTCGTCGAGGGTGGTCAGCATGATCGGCGTTCCCAGGTGATCGACGTGCACGAACGCCACCGTGCTGCCCTGCGTCACCCAGAGCGGCGTCGTGCCATCGCCAGCAAACATCGTGGTCCGCAGGAGCTGGTCCTGCGCATCCAGCTCCAGAAACAGCCACCCGCTGCGGTAAAAGCGGGTGGTGACGCCCCCGACGGTCTTCTCGACCCGATCGCCCCAGGTGTCGTACCGGTAGCTCGCGTGCACGCCATCGGGTCGCACGACCTCGGCGAGCCGGCCCATCGGGTCCCACGCGTACGTCCAGGTCCCACCAACGGGCGCGCCCGACCGCGAGACCAGCCGCGCCATCGCGTCGTAGGTCATCGTTACGGTGCCCAGTGGCGAGACGAGCGAGGTGACGCGGTTGCCCTGGGCCAACGTCGCGGTCGTCGTGGTGCCGTCGACGGTCTCCGTCAGTCGATTGCCGGCGGTGTCGTAGGTCCAGCTCCAGGTGTGCTCGGGCGTCGTCGTGCTCACGAGCCAACCGGCGTCGTCGTACCCGTAGGTCGTCGTGCCTGTCTGGCTGTCGGTGAAGCCGGACACCCGACCGTCGAGCGCATGGGTGTAGGTCCGCGAGTGGACCGTCATGCTCCCGTGGCGCAGCGCGAGCGACAGCAGTCGACCGTTGCCCCAGGTGCGCTCGACCGCTCGACCGATGGGCGGCAGATCCGCCAAGTGCGTCGGCGATGGCGGCGGCTGCTGGTCGAGGAACGCCTCGGCATCGGCGAGTGTCGGCGGGTTCCACTCGAGCGTCAGGCGCCCCGCGTCGTCGGTGAAGCGCAACCCGACAATGGTGTCCTCGCCGAGCACGTAGCCCTTGAGCGCTTCGGCCTCGTCGAAGATGAGCTGCAGCGTGCCCACCGGTGACGTCACCCCCGCGAGCTGACCACTCTCGGGCCACCGCGCGTAGGTCTCGGTCACCTGCGGCGACGTGCTCGACCGCGCAAGCAGCTGGCCGTCAGGGTCCAGCACCTGGGAGATCATCGTGGCCCCGAGCGTGCTCGACAGGCGGCGACCGTTGGCGTCGAACGTGAACAGCGAAGTGAGCGGCGCACCACCGCCGCCCGTCGCGACGAACGTGGTCCGCCGGCCCATCGCGTCGTGTGTGTACGTCCGCGTGCGTCCGCTCGAGTCCGTCGAGCTCTCCAGCCGCCCGGAGCCGTCGCGCGTCCATTGCCGCTGGCCGCCCCACGGCTCAATGATTCGGGTGAGGTCGCCGATGCGGTTCCGGTCGTAGACGGTCGTGTCGATCATGGGGCTGTTGACCATTGCGCGGTCCACCTCGTTGCCAATGCCATACTCGAACGTCTGACCGGTGCCAAGCGGCCCGGTCGCGATTCCGCGCCCGCGATTGTCGTGACCAAAGGTGGTCGTCGCCTTGGCGTCGGGCCCGCTCGCCAGAAGTCGGTCACGGAGCGCCCGTGCGTCGTAGGTGTGCGTCGTGGTCCGGATCGGTCAGTGCCCGGTCCGGCGAGTCCAAGCCCACGGGATGCGGCGGGGCCTCAGATTGGAAGGACGCCATGGGCAATCGCAAGCCAGATTGCGGCTTGGACTGCACCTCCTCCGGTGCAGCGACACCAAAGGACCGTGTGGCTTGGCGGCGTCGTCGCTGGTCGAACATCAACGAGACTACGACCCGACAGACCACGAGCAAGCATTGTGCCCATGAAAAGCGTTACCGCGAAGGCAATCACGTAGACAAAGACCTCGACTGGTGGGCTCGTGCCGTGCCTGTCCAACCAAGCTCGTTCGGCGGCTCCCTCGGCAAGGGAGCCGACCCCGTACGCCACAATGGCGCACACGACTTGGGGCCCCACGGGAGCACAGTCGCCATGGGCACGCTGCCAGGGACATAGGCGACGAAGCAGGAACCATTCGACTCGAGTCCAAACCGGGACCATCGCCGCGTAGAGCCAGATGGTCGCGAAGGCCAGCGCTACGCGGAACCCTCCGTCTTCAGGAGTCGATCCCATCACAGCACTCGCGACGCACCCCGGAGGCGGAGGCCGACGCCACAAATCACAGGCTCGCCAGTGCCTGGCACATCCAGATCGCGAGCATTGCACGAGTTTGGCAGGTGGCATGCGGCAAGAAGTCGCTGGCCCGCACTGCCGCGCGCCGCCGCCGCCGGTCGCAACGATGGTGGTCCGCCGGCCCACGGCGTCATGCGCATACGTCCGGGTGCGCCCGCTCGAAGGCACGAGTCCGTGGCGCTCTCCAGCCGCACGGAACCGTCACGGATCCACTGCCGCTGACAGCCCAGGGTTCGATGGTCTGCGTGAGGTCGCCGATGCGGTCATGGTCGTCGACGGTCGTATCGATCATGGGGCTGTTGACCATCGCGCGACGACTTCGTTGCCGGCCTGGTGGCAATCCTGTGGCGCGCCTCGCGTCACGTGGGCGTCTCCCCAATCCAGGCAGCGGAAGTTGTGAGCTCGGATGGCGAGATGCAGTAGTGGCCAAGCTCCAGGTCGATCACGAGCAGCATCGAGTCGACGATGCAAACTTGTCCTTCCATCCGAGCAATGTCGGCGTTCGAAAAGTCTTGGGCCGGGACACGCACTGCCGCCCGGTCACGGGGCAGCTCCCACGCCAGGGATGCCGCCACGTAGCGTCCACAGGGGCTGAGCAGAAGGAAACCGCTGTCCGCGCAGCACAAGTGCTCGCCCGTGGTCGACTGCACAGCGAATAAGACCGTGGTCGTGGGAGCTGCTACGGTCCGATGCGAGAAGTCGAGGTCGTAGATCACCGGAGCTGAAAGGACGAGAACGCGTGAGGCTGAGTCCGCCGACCGCGCGAGGACTGCCAGATCCTCGCACGGAGCAGATACGCATCGCATCAGGTGCTTGTAGGGGTGACCGAAGGCAAAACAGCCCTCGGCTGTAGTGAAGAGGTTCAGGTCACCGTGGCCGGGCCGGGCAACCGCCGAGATCCGGTCGCCTCGCCGAAGCCACGGCGCGGTGGACCACGGAATGACCTTATCCACGTACGCGGTGCCGTTCCAGTGCCACACGCGCGGTCGCGAACCTGGGTCGCTATCGGCTGCCGCCACGATGCTGAGAGAATCGTCGGCGGTGGGCGAGCCCGAGGTCAACGGAAGGGGGCGAATCACCACTGGGCCAGATTCCGTCAGCTGGAGGTCGAAGTGTCGCCCCAGCGCGTCGGACGCCATGACGTGCACAACTCCCGCGGAATCGACACCCACGAGGGAACTGGCCACGAGTGGGGCCATCCCCTCACGGTGGCCGCGGCTCCCCGGCAGCGATTGAACCCGCGTCGCTTCGGCAGTGTACGTGCGATGGACATCCACGGTCGACGGCATGGGCGGCACCGGAGGGGGCGGTGGCCAATGAAATGAAAGTTCGGCACGCATCACCGAGTAGCCTACGAAGCCGCTGCCCCTTCTGTGTATCCTGTCGATGGGTGGCTGCAGCTCCCCGCAGTCGGCAGGCGTGCTCGCATCCTGCACGGTTACGACTCGGACGGCGCAGTTGGACAGGCACGCGAGCGCGTAGGGCACACGCATCTCGCGCGGCTTCACTCGTTGCAACGAGCTGTGAATGAGACGCGTGCGGGTTAGAGGTTGGCGAACGCTCACGGCAGGTGCACCGAGTGGTGACACGGTAATTGGGAACAAACGGCGACGTCTGCGAAGTCTTCACGGGCAATTTCGGCTGTTCCGAAAGTGGGTACCAGGATCAGCAGCGCCCTACCGCCGCCGGTCGCGACAATGGTGGTCCGCCAGCCCATCGCGTCGTGCGTGTAGGTGCGCGTGCGCCCGCTCGAGTCCGTCGAGCTCTCCAACCGCCCGGAGCCCTCGCGCGTCCATTGTCGCTGACCACCCCACGGCTCGATGATCCGGGTCAGATCGCCGATGCGGTTGCGGTCATAGACGGTCGTCTCGATCATAAGGCTGTTGACCATCGCGCGGTCCACCTCGTTGCCAATGCCATACTCGAACGTCTGACCGGTGCCAAGCGGCCCAGTGGTCGAAGTCCCACGCCCGCGGTTGTCATGTCCGAAGGTCGTCGTCGTCACGGCGACGGGACGGGTGCCGGGCAGCAGCGGCAGTACGTTGCATAGGAATCCGTCTTGGACCAGGCCACGTGGCTACGTCACAAGGCGCCGAACCGTCGCCAGCGCACGCGGGATCCGGGCCGAAAGGCCGCTTTGCTGCGATGCCGCCTGGCACCACTCGAGCCATTTCTGAACAACCAGCAACTGATCCTTCGTCAATGCCCCAACTCGCTCCATCTTCCACCTTGCATACCGCTGGCTTGGCACGTCGCCGCAGTCGGACCTCTCGTCAAGAAAAACTTCAACGAGTCGGTCAGCATACGTGACCAGCATATCTGAAGTGGTCAACGTTGCCGTCATCCACGCTGGCAGATAGTAGGCCCACTGTTGCGCAGTGAATCTCGGCGACTGGTAACGTCTCAACGTCTTCTCAGGTACGTCCGACCATCGCACACCGCGAAATTTAGCGGCGTCCATGCAATCAACATCGGGACATCGCGCTAGGCCGTGCACGCATCGATCGAGGTCGGGTGGCGCTGCAAGCAGTGGAAATGCCTGCTTGATTTCGTCGGCCAGCGTCATGCCTCGGCCACTTCTCCCGGGGGTGGGTTCCCAATCGCACTGGGGGTCGCAACCGCCGTGCTTTTGCGAGACTGGATCGCTGCTGGCCAAGGTGCGCAAGTCCCTGTCCCCAACACACGTTCACTGCCACGGACTGAGCAATCCGAAGCGCAGCTCACGATGGCTGCGCGCATGTGGGGTCCATGTCGCGGAACATCAAAGGAAAGTCGTCGATATGCTCGACGGAACGGCCACGCAGGGGCAGCACCGCTGTCGCCGGAGTGGTGGCAGCGGGCCCGTGAGGCCCCGAGATCGGCGTAAATCGCTGACTCATTGACGCGGCAATGCCGCAGCCATTCGGTTTGGGGGGGTCGACTCGACGACAGCAGTCGCGACGAGCATCGCAACGCAAACGCGGTCCACCTTCCGTCGGATGTCGGTTGAGAACTTCCGCGAGTCGATCCGGCGACGAGCGGAGCGACCAACCATTCACTTGTCGGCATCTGTCGGAGCCCCAGGGCCCGAAGAGTCGGGGACAACGGTGGGGACGGATCCTGCTGGGATGACCGCCTCGCGGAGGTCACGTGGCCCGTCCACCGTGCAGGCTGATCGGGCCACATTAGTCGCAGCTCCCCTTTCGCTCCGGCCGCTTTGTGCATCTCTTGTCGCGTTCGCGTTCGCAGTCATCACGACGATTGAGGGCAACCTGCTCTTCCAGGATGTGTTCCTCGTCTCCTCCGGAAAAACACACCAAATTTATCGCTCGTCGAGCCATTGCCAGACCGAGCCAGTTGGCGCTCTTCCTCTCGAGATCAGAGCAGGAATCCAGCCAGTCACACCCTCCGCCACCCTTTCCGGATGTCAGCGTCTTGTATTTCTTCACCTCCTTGCGAAGTTCCCACCACTGCGGCTTGGTGCAGTTCCCAAAGTCAGGCGACTCGCCGGTCGGGTCAGACGCCGCGGTTGGGTTGGACTTGCAGTAACCGAACGTGTTCCACCCCCCGCGGTGGCCGATCGGGTCCGGGTTCAGGTACCTCCCGAGCGTCGGGTCGTAGTACCGCTGGCGGTTGTAGTGCAGCCCGGTCTCCGTGTCGTAGTACTGCCCCGGGAACCGCCACGGCTGATCGAACCCGCCAACGAGCACCTCCGCTTGGCCCCACGGCGAGTAGCGCGCGTGCCACACCATCTGGTCGCCGAGGGTGGTCAGCATGATCGGCGTCCCCAGGTGGTCGACGTGCACGAACGCCACGGTGCTGCCCTGCATCACCCAGAGCGGCGTGGTGCCGTCGCCGGCGAACATCGTTGTCCGCAGGAGCTGGTCCTGCGCGTCCAGCTCCAGAAACAGCCACCCGCTGCGATAAAAACGGGTGGTGACGCCCGCGACGGTCTTCTCGACGCGATCGCCCCACGTGTCGTAGCGATGGCTTGCGTGCACGCCGTCGGGGCGCACGACCTCGGCCAGCCGACCCATGGGGTCCCACGCGTACGTCCAGGTGCCGCCCACCGGCGCGCCCGAGCGCGAAACCAGCCGCGCCATCGCGTCGTAGGTCATCGTCACAGTGCCCAATGGCGAGACGAGCGACGTGACCCGATTGCCCTGGGCATACGTCGCGGTCGTCGTGGTGCCGTCGAAGGTCTCCGTGAGCCGGTTGCCGGCCGTGTCGTAGGTCCAGCTCCAGGTGTGCTCGGGCGTCGTGGTGCTCACCAGTCGGCCGGCGTCGTCGTACCCGTAGCTCGTCGTGCCCGTCTGGCTGTCGGTGAAGCCAGCCACCCGCCCGTCGAGCGCATGGGTGTACGTCCGGGAGTGAACCGTCATGCTCCCGTGGCGCAGCGCCAGCGACAGCAGCCGACCATTGCCCCAAGTGCGCTCGACCGCCCGACCGATGGGCGGCAGGTCTGCCAGGTGCGCCGGCGACGGCGGCGGCTGTTGATCGAGGTACGCCTCGGCGTCAGCCAGCGTGGGCGGGTTCCACTCGAGTGTCAGGCGCCCGGCGTCGTCGGTGAAGCGAAGACCCACGACGGTGTCCTCGCCAAGCACGTAGCCCTTGAGCGCCTCGGCCTCGTCGAAGATCAGCTGCAGCGTGCCCACCGGTGACGTCACCCCCGCGAGCTGGCCGCTCTCGGGCCACCGCGCGTAGGTCTCGGTCACCTGCGGCGACGTGCTCGACCGCGCCAGGAGCTGGCCGTCGGGGTCCAGCACCTGGGAGATCATCGTGGCCCCGAGCGTGCTCGACAGCCGCCGGCCATTGGCGTCGAACGTGAACAGCGAGGTCAGCGGCGCGCCGCCGCCACCGGTCGCGACAATCGTCGTCCGCCGGCCCATCGCGTCGTGCGTGTAGGTGCGGGTGCGTCCGCTCGAGTCCGTCGAGCTCTCCAACCGCCCGGAGCCGTCGCGCGTCCATTGCCGCTGACCGCCCCACGGCTCGATGATTCGGGTGAGGTCGCCAATGCGGTTGCGGTCGTAGACGGTCGTGTCGATCATGGGGCTGTTGACCATTGCGCGGTCCACCTCGTTGCCAATGCCATACTCGAACGTCTGACCGGTGCCAAGCGGCCCGGTCGTTGCGATCCCGCGGCCACGATTGTCATGGCCGAAGGTCGTCGTCGTTACGGCGTTGGGCCCGCTGGCCAGAAGCTGCGCACGCAGGGCCCGTGCGTCGTAGGTGTGCGTCGTGGTCGTGCCGCCGGGTCCGGCCGTGGAGGCAAGCCGACCTAGCGCGTTCCACGTCTGGGTGTGATCGAGCTCCATGGGACCGTCGGTCTCGATGAGCTGCCCCGGGTCATCGTAGTCGAACGTCGTCGTTACGCCGCGCGCGTTGGTCTCGGTCAGTCGCAGCCCCTGTCCACCGTCCTGGCAGGTACCGCAGTCGTGCATCGTCTGCCAGGTCGTCGAGGTCGTCGCACCGCCCGGCCGCGTGACCGAGGTCACTCGGTTCATGAGATCGTAGACCATCGTCGTCGTGCGCGCTCCGGGAGTCGCGGCGACGAGCACGTTGCCTGCCGCGTCGCGCTGGTAGCTCGTCGGCGGGCCGGAGGGGTGCGTGACCTGGATCAGGTTGGCGCTGGCGTCGTAGGTGTACGCGACGACCGTGCCGTCCGCGCGGGTGACCGAGGCGACCAGGCCGTTCGGGTTGTAGGTCGTGGTCGTCGTGCGGTTCTCGTCGTCGGTTCGCGCGGTCTCGCGGCCAAACGCGTCGTAGACATACGTCCATTGCCGCGTGACGTTCGGTCCGGTCACCCGGACACGCCACGGCTTGCGCATGTCGTCCTCGTACTCCCATGTGGTCCTTCAGTAATGGCGAAGACCAGATTGCGGCCAGTATCGCGGCCGGCAACCACCCGGGTGTTGGCCGAGGCGGTCTGCAAGGAGGCGGA
>SXOX01000288.1 GCA_005776585.1 Pseudomonadota bacterium
CGCTGGTCGCTCGTACACGTCGGGTCGGTGCCCGCGGCGAAGTCGCTCCACGACGGGTCCGCGCACGGGCTCTGGATGTCGTTACGGTGGAACGGGTTGTCGCCACCCTCGACCCGGTGACGCTTCGGAACGGCCAGCCCATTCCAGCAGGGTGCCGCGAACGGCACGTCACAGGTGCACCACGAGCCCTCGCAGGTGCAGGCGTGGCCGTCGCAGTCCCAGGTCTCGGTGCAGCCTGCGTCACCGCACGTGCAGCCGATGCCCTGTGCGTCGACGCACGCTTGGACGCACAGCCCGCCGTCGGCCTGGCAGGTCTTGGCGCATGCGCCGTCGCGGCAAATTGTCCGCGCGAGCTCAACGAGCGCCGTGCACGTGGTGGCCTGTCCGCCAATCGTGCACGCTCGGCGGATCGTATTGTGGTGGATGTTGTTCTCGACGGGGGGGATCGTCCGGGCGAGAAAATCGACTGTCGGTGGCGCCCACGATGTCCAGGTAGACAAAGGTGCGGTCACGGGCACGGGAACGATCACGGGAGCGACGACACTTGCGAGCACGACCCCTGCGCCGTTGTTGATCAGCAGGTTGTGGTGAATCTCGGAGTTGAATGCCCCCCAGAGCGTGAGCCCGCGCGGGCTCTTTTGGATCCGATTATTGTCGACCTCCGACATGCGCGCGGTGGCCAGTCCGGCCGGGATCACATCGGCAAACGTGGGTACATGCCCCAGGATCAGCGCGTCCGCCGAAGGTCCTTCGGGCACCGCGACCAGTCCTGGCAGCGGACCGTCGATCAGCGAGTTCGTGACCCGCTCCCCCGCGCCCCCAAGGAAAATCGCCGCGGTGACGTTGCTGTGGTGGTGGGACAGGACGACGCTGGGATCCGCTGGGTCGGCGGGCTGCGCGATGGACCCGCTGATAATCGTCCTCAGCGTCCACTGATCAGTGACGATTCCCGTACCGTTGTGATGAGTCTTCGAATTGCGAATGGTCAGCTTCCGTGTGGGTCCAACGTCGAACGTCGAGTCCGACTTCTCCTTGATGGTCGAGGACGCGATGATGCCCGCGTACCGACTCAACGTCGCCTCGGTGCGCTCGACCAACCCCGTGCTGGTTCCCGCGACCCAGATGCCGATGTCATTGCCGACGACTTCGACGTCCTTGGCCACGATCTCGAACGTCCCGGTGCCGAGCGCGTAGGTCGCTGGGACCGTGCACATGATCCCGGGCAAGAAGATGCTGCTTGCTCATGAAGAACCTCCCCTGTCCGGAGAACCTACGCGCGGGGCGTGCTGGCGTCAATCGTTGGATTGGAGAGACCGTCCGACGAGTCCGGTCGGTGTGACGCCGAAGCCCTCACCGGGGTCGCTTCCGACGCCCGGCCGTGCTACCCCTGACGCGTGCTCGCTCACGTCCCCGTCATGCTCTCCGAGGTCCTCGCGTTTCTCGAGCCCGCGCGGGGCGGTCCCGTCTGGGATCTCACCCTGGGCGGGGCAGGGCACCTGCGTGCGTTTCTCACGGCGGCACCGGCCGGAACCGCGGCTATTGGCTTTGACGGCGACCCCATCGCGCGCGAGCGTGCAGCCGATCTTCCGACCCGTGTCGAGGTGGGCGACCTCCTGCACCTGCGTGCGCTGTCCGCCAGTTGGCCACGGCCGCGCGCCGTACTGTGCGACTTCGGCCTCTCATCGCTCCAAGTCGACGATCCGGCGCGCGGGTTCAGCTATCGGCTCGATGGCCCGCTGGATATGCGCATGAACCCCACGGACGGTCCCACGGCGTCGGAGTGGCTCCAGGACGTCTCGCAGCGTGAGCTGGAGTCCATCCTCCGCGATTACGGCGAAGAGCGCTATGCAGGGCGGATCGCGCGGGTCATCAAGGAGAGCCTTCCCCTGGACACGACGACCGCGCTGGCCGACGCCGTCGTGCGCGCCGTGGGGTCCCATCGGGATCGGACCCACCATCCGGCGCGGCGGACGTTTCAGGCCGTGCGAATTGCCGTAAACCAAGAGTACGAGCGCATCGAGATGGCGCTCCGTGTCGCCATGGAGGCGCTGCTGCCGGGCGGGCGGCTCGTGGTGCTGTCGTATCACTCCGGCGAGGACCGCATCGCCAAGGTCTTGTTTCGCGAGGCGGGGCACGCAGGCCAGGTCCAGCTCCTCACAAAGCGGCCGCTCGAGCCCAGCGACGCGGAGTGCGAGACGAACCCGCGGGCGCGCTCCGCCAAGCTGCGTGCCGTCGAGCGCGTGGCAGACTAGCGTGCTGCGGGTCGGTTATGTCCAGACGGAGTTCCCGTCGCTCACCGAGTCGTTCGTGACGACCGAGCTGACGCTTCTCGAACGGCGCGGCGTGACCGTCGTCCCTTTTAGCGTCACGGCGCCAACCTTCCCCGACGTGCTCGACGCGGAGGCCCGCGCCTGGCTCCCGCGCGTCCGACGGCCGGCCGCCCGCGACGTCCTGGCGCTCAGTCCCGCGGCTGTGAACTCCGCACTCCCCACGGTCACCCGTCGCAGCGAGCGAACCGCCGTCACGCTCGGCGGGTGGCTCGGGCTCCCGTTTGCGGCCGCCATCGCCGAGACCATGCGCCGCGAGGACCTCACGCATCTGCATACCCACTTTGCCGGAGGTAGTGCGCACCTGGCGCAGATCGCCGGCCGCATTGCCGGCCGACCGTTCAGCGTCACGGCCCACGCCTACGACGTCTATTCCGTCGCGGAGAGCGCATGGCCCACCCTCCGCGAGCGCCTGGAGGCCGCGGCGTTCGTGCGTGCCAGCCACGCCTCTCTGGCGGAGCGCCTGCGCCAGATCGCGCCGAAAGCCACGGTGCATGTGCTCCCGACGCCGCTCGATCTCGACGACCCCAGACTGGCGTGGCGCGCCCCGCGCGACGACATCGACGTCCTGCAGCTCGTCACCGTCGCGCGGCTCGTCCCAAAGAAGGGGCTCGATTTGCTCGCCCCGCTCATCGCCGCACTCGCCGAACGCGGCGTCCGCGCCCACTGCACCGTGGTTGGCCCAGGCGATCCGCGTGGCGTCGGCGCGGTCGGCGTTACGTGCCTCGGCCCACGCTCTCGGGAGGAGACCCTCGCTCGCGTGCGCTCCGCCGACGTGATGGTGCTGCCGTGTCGCGTCACGTCCGACGGTGATCGCGACGGTGTGCCGTACGCACTGCTCGAGGCCATGGCGATCGGCCTTCCGTGCGTCTCGACCGCGGTGGCCGGGCTACCGGAGCTCTTCGACGGAGCACTCGCGCCGTGGCTCGCGCCGCCCGATGATCTCGTGGCCCTGGCAGACCGTGTCGCGCAGCTCGCGACCGAGGCCACCACCCGTGCCGAGGCCAGCGACACCGGCCGCGCGCGCGTCGAAGAGCGCTATGGCGCAGGCCGCATCGCGGAGCTCATCGCGCTCTTTTGAGCCTGCCAGATGCGCCGCCGAAGCCAGCCGCCCACGAGCGCACCGACCGCCAGCACCAGCGACCAGGGTACCGCGCCGCGTGACGGGCCTGGGGCGCAGCCCGACGTCTCGACGACCTCGCGGATGGACGGCACACCGCCGTCGGCGCCTGCAATGACGTCCGCATTAACACTCGCGCCACCGTCGCCACCCTTGCCGCCCACGTCCGTCGCGCTCGCCGTCTCGGCCCCCGTCACGCTCTCGGAGCCCAACTCCGCCGTGCCGCCGTCCGGAGCGGGCCGATCGACCGCGTCGCCCGCGCTCCCTCCGGAGGTGCCTGCGTCGGACCCGCCGCTACACTCGGGAATCGCAGCGTGCTGGCATCCAGCGACCGCGTCGCAGCTGTCCGTCGTGCACCCGTCGGCGTCATCGCAGCTCTCGGTGGCACCCGTCGGATTGCCGCAGCTGTCCGTCCAGACGCGCGTGAGGCCGTCACACAGCGCCTTCTTAGGCCCACCGCACGGGTCCTCGCACCCGTCGGCGCCGACGAGCGGCAAGAACAGGCACTTGCCGGCCGAGCAGCCATCCGTGGTGCAGGGGTTGCCGTCGTTGCAGCTCGTCGCGACGCTCAGCGGTCGGTCGCAGCCGTCGAATGCGACGACGTGGCCCTTGAAGCACGCGACGTAGCCCGGCTTGGGGCAGGCCGCCTCGGCCGTGGGGCAGCCGGGCTTTCCGACCAACGTCTCGAGCGTGCAGCTGTTGCTCAACGTGTCGCAGGTGCCCTTCGTGCACCCGGTTGGATCGTCGCCACAAACGAACGTGCCCGTCCCGCCCGTCGCACAGTCGCTCTGAACGACGATGGCATTGCCGTTGACGCACGCGCCTAGCGCTGGGAGGCCGCAGGTCATACAGTCCGCCTTGGTCGCCGGCGCGTGCACGCACTGTCCACCGGCACAGCTGTCGGTCGTGCATGGCTTGCCATCGAGGCAGCTCATGATGACCTCGCCGGGCTTGCCGCAGCTATCGAGCCAGACGAGGTCCGTCCCCACACAGCCCTCCGCGACCTTGGGAACGCAGCACTGCGGGTCGGCGCTCTTCACGTGGGTGCACGTCTTGAGGGCGGCGTCACAGCCGTCCACGGTGCACGGATCCTTGTCATCGCAGTCCTGCGCGAGGCCCGTGGGGATCTCGCAGTCATCGACCCATACGAGCTGGCTGTCCTTGCAGACCTGCTTGACCTCCAGCGGCCCTTCGTGGACGTGGACACACTGCGCGGCCGACTCGTCACACGTGTCGGTGGTGCACGGGTTCTGGTCGTCGCAGTCCTCGGCGAGGTGACTCGGGTGCCCGCACTCGTCGAAGTACATGAGCACGGCGCCAAAGCACTGCGTCTTGGCCTCCTTGTTCTGGCAGCACGCGGGCGAGTCGGACTTGGTATGGAGACACACGCCTGCGGCCGCGTCACAGACGTCGATCGTGCAGGCGTCCGCGTCGTCGCACGTCGTCGTGGCCGTGACGTTCTTGCAGCCGTCGAGCGTGACCAGCGTGTTGGCCTGACAGGAGGTGGAGGCATTCGCAGGCGCACAACAGAGTGGCGACTTGACGGCTTCGTGCGCGCAGGTGGCTGTCTGCGGTTCGCACAGATCGAGCGTGCAGTCGTCCTGATCGTCGCAGCTCTCGAGCACCGCCGTCTGGCTGCCGCACGTGTCGACCGCGACGACGACGTTGCCGTTGCAGGCCGCGCCGCCCGGCTGACACTTGCACTTCGGATCGTTGGACTCGACGTGGTTGCATGCCTTGGTCACCGCATCACAGCCGTCGATCGTACAGACCTTCTTGTCGTCACAGTCGTCCGCCACCTCACTGGCGTTGCCGCAGTCGTCCATCCAGAACAGCTTGTTGTCCTTGCACACCTTCCCCACATGCGTGCACTTGCACGGGGGGCCGTCGTTCGGCGTATGGGAGCACTCCAACTTGACCGGATCGCACAGATCGAATGTGCACGGGTCTACGTCATCGCACGCGGTCTTCTTTCCGGTCGGGTTGTCACACAGATCGACCTCGACGAGCGCGTTGCCTTGGCAGACCGTCTTCGTCCCGTCCTTGCAGTGGCACTGAGGCGCGGTGGACGGCGTGTGCCCGCACGCCTTCGACGCGGCGTCGCAGGTATCGATGGTGCACGGATTGCCATCGTCGCAGCTCTCCTGAATGCTGATGACGTTGTTGCACGAGTCGATGATCGCGACCGCGTTGTCGAGGCACTTCGGCTGCGGATCGACGCACGGCGGGCACGCGACCGTGTCCGGTGCGTGGGTGCAGACGCCGAGACCCGGATCGCAGGCGTCGATGGTACACGGCGTGCCGTCGTTGCAGTCCTCCACCATCGGCGACAGATTGCTGCACGAGTCCTTCTGGTAGAGCTTGTTGCCGTCACAGAACCAGCCAACATAGGGCTGGCAGCAGGCGGGGGTCGTCACCTTGGCGTGGAGGCAGCCCGCAGTCGAGCAGCTGTCGGCCGTGCAGCCGTTGCCGTCATCGCACCCCTCGAGGAGCGCCCCGATGCCGCCGCACGAGTCCGTCCAGTGCAGGTTGCCGTTGTGGCAGGCCTTGGCCGCGTTGGCCGTGGGCTGGTGCGAACAGACGCTGTTTGCGCACCCGTCGACCGTGCAGCCGTTGCCGTCGTCGCAGCTCTGCAACATGCCCCCCACGTTGCCGCACGAGTCCACGAAGTGCACGTGGCCGTTCATGCACGTCGTCGACGTGTTCGGCACAGGGTTGTGATAGCACTGACCGGAGCCCCCGCAGCCGTCGACCGTACACGGGTTTCCGTCATCGCAGTTCTCCGCTAGCCCCAGGTCGAACCCGCACGCGTCAATCCAATGGGCCGTATTGCCGGCGCAGACCTTCCCGACATTGGGCGCGCAGGTCGTCACGCCGACGACCACTCGGAACGCGTCGACGTAGCCAAAGGCGGACTTGAGGCCCGAGTCGTACAGCACCTTCGCGGTGAGCTTGTTGACCTCATCCCAGGTCCACGAGGCCTGCGTGCTCGACACGTCGATCTCGATCCAGGCGTACGAGGTGTTGGAGAACGTCTTGGTCTTCCCCGCGACCGCAAGCTTGGCGGTGAGCTGGCTGCTCGCAACCTTGGCCCGGACGCCCACCTTCACGCTCGTGATGAGGTCGTTTCCCGGCGGATCGCAGACCCCAAAGCCCGTGCAGGAGAGCGAGTCGCCGTCGTCCAGTCCGGGGCACTCCGAGTGGATGTCGTTGTCGGCACCCTCGGCGCGGTCCTCCCAGTTCCAGCCATTGTCGATGGAGACGGCGCAGCTCGAGGCGTACTTCGTCATCGTGGGTCCGGGGAGCGAACCGCAGGTGCCGACGGCGTCGGCCGGGAGCGGCGCGAAAAATGCGATCGCGGCGACGCTCAAAAGCGCCACCCGACGGGCGCGCACCAGCAGGCACGCGAGAAGCACCAGAACCGCACCGAGCGAGCCCCGCTGTCCTGGGGCGCAGCCGTCGCTCCCCGACGACGTCGTCACGAAGTCGCCGACATCGTCCTTGGCGAGGGTCGCCTCCGCGGTCACCGAAAGCTCGGCCTTCCCGGGCTCGGACGTCGCTCCGGCATCGCTCGTTGGCGCCAGCTCCGCCGTGGGGCTCTCTGAGACCTCCGCACCCGCGCTCACGTCCCCGCCCGCGTCGGCTCCCGGTCCGACGACGTCGTTGCACTCCTTCGCGGTGCTCTTGACGTGGATGCACGCCACGGTCTTGGCATCGCAGGTGTCTACCGTGCACTCATCGCCGTCGTCACACGCCGCCGCGAGCCCAGCAGGCTTGCCGCAGCCATCGAGCCAGCGCAGCTCGGTGCCCTGGCAGACGAGCGTCGTCGGACCTCCGCAGTCTCCGCCGGGCCCGGGCGTCCCGCCGCAGTCGGCGATGTCCAAGGTCGTGTGATAACAACTCACGGAGTCCGGGTCACAGTCATCGCTCGTGCAGGCGTTGGCGTCGAGGCAGCTTTCGACGACGCTCGCCGGCTTGCCGCACGCATCGAGCCACTGGATCGACTTCCCGACGCATGCCTTGACCGGAGCCGAGCCGCAGGTCTCCTCGGTCGTGCAGCTCGGGTCCGCCACTGCCACGTGGGTGCACGCCGCAGTCGCCGTGTCACAGCCATCGGCGGTGCACGGATCTCCGTCATCGCACGGTACGGCGACACCGGTGGAGGTATTGCACGAGTCGACCCACACGACGTTGCCGTCCTCGCAGCGCGTCGACGCGTTGGGCTTGCACGTGTCGCACTCGGGCAGCTGGGCGGACTTGTGCGTGCACGCGAGCGTCGACGGATCGCAGGTGTCCAAAGTGCACGCGTCCTTGTCCGCACACGCCTCCGCGATCTCGAGCGTGACCTTGCCGCCGCAGTCGTTGACCCAGACCACGTTGCCCCCAAAGCAGGCCTTGCCGACCTTGAGCGTGCACGCCGCGCAGCCCGCGCCCGTAGCGACGAGGTGATAGCAGGCGTTCACGGCACCGTCGCAGCCGTCGGTCGTGCACGGGTCGGCGTCGTCACACGTCTCGACCACGGCTCCAAACGCGCCACACGAGTCGACAGAGACGACATTGCCGTCGACGCAGGTGACCGAGGCGTTCTTCTCGCAGGGCTTGCAGTCGAAGGAGTCGACCGGGTGATGCGCGCAGGTGACGCCGGTCGCCGCCGGAAGGCAGACGTCGAGCGTGCAGTCGTCGCCGTCCTCGCAGGAGCCGGCGATACCACCGACGTTTTTGCACGAGTCGACCCACAGGATCGCGCCACCCGCGCAGGCCTTCTCGACCTCCGGGACGCACGTCTTGCAGCCGGGGGCGTCGCTCGGCGTATGGACGCACGCCTTCGTGGCCGGATCGCACGCGTCGATGGTGCAGCCCTCGCCGTCATCGCAGCTCTCCGCGAGCGAGAGCACGTTGCCGCAGCCATCGGCATCGACCAGCAGCCCGGCGAAACACGTGAGCCCGCCGGTGCCCGTGCAGCCCTTGCACTCGATCGCGCCCGACGGTGCGTGCTTGCATGCGATGGTGTTCGGATCGCACAGGTCGATGGTGCACGGGTCCCCGTCATTGCACACCTCGGCGAGCTCCGTGGAGTTGCCGCACCCGTCGACCCACATCAGCACTCCGGCAAAGCAGGTCTTCCCCGCGTGCGGAGGGCAGGCCTTGCACTGGGGCGCGTCCGAGGCCGCGTGCGTGCACGTCAGCGTCTCCGTGTCGCAGGTGTCGAGCGTGCAGGCGTTGCCGTCGTTGCACGCCTCGACGACTGCGCTCGGATTGCCGCACCCGTCGAGCCACAGCACGTCGCCCCCCAGGCACACCTTCTTGGCCTTGGGAGCGCACCCCGCCGTACAGCTCGGGCCGGGCGCGTAGACGTGAAGGCACTGCGTCGCCGCGGCGTCGCAGAGATCCAGCGTGCACGGGTCCGCGTCGTCGCAGCTCTCGAACAGCTCGCCCGTGTTCCCGCACGCATCCACCCACGTGAGCCCGCCGCTGGCGCAGATGGTCGCGGCCTTGGGCGTGCAGTCGAGGCAAGCCGGCGATTGTGTGTCCTTGGCGTGGGTGCACTTCCCTTGGGCGCACCCGTCGGTCGTGCACGGCAGACCGTCGTCACAGCTCTGGACCAGCCCGTCCACGTTGCCACAGCCGTCGTAGCTCACGAGGTTTACGCCCAGGCAACCCACGGAGGCAGCGGGAGGGCAGGGCTTGCACGCGCCCGTGACAATCGGCGTATGGCCACACTTTGCCAGGCCGCCGTCGCAGAGATCCAGGGTGCACGGGTCTCCGTCGTCGCAGGTGTCGGCGATGCCATCGACGACGCCGCACGAGTCGAGCCAAAGCAGGGTGCCGCCGAGGCACTCCTTGGACGCCTTCGGTGTGCAGACCTTGGGTGGCACGCACGTGGGATCGGTGACCTTGGCGTGCGTGCACGTCAGGGTGCCCGGGTCGCAGGCGTCCGTCGTACACGCGTTGCCGTCCTCGCAGAGCTCGAGCACCGACCCAAGATTTCCGCAGCCGTCTTGCCAGGTTACAGAGCCCGCGTTGCAAACCTTCTTTACGTTTGGCGTGCACGAGATGTACGTCACGCTCACACGAAATGCATCGACCCACACGTCGCTGTCGACGAAGCCGCCCGGGTGCGAGTGCAGCCCGACGGTGGCCTTCAGGTGCTTCACCTGGTCCCACGTCCAGCCTTCGGGGTGCAGGCTCGAGACGTCGAGCTCGTCCCACGCGAGCTTCTCGTGTGAGAACGTCGTGGTCTTCGTGCCCACGGTCAGCTTGAGCTTCACGGCGTACTTGCCACTTTGATACTGCACCTTGGACTTCACGGCGACCTTCACGCTCTGAATGACGTCGCTCCCGGTCGGATCGCAGGTGCCGAAGCTCGTTCCGGTCAGCGTCTCGCCCTTGTCGAGGTTCGGACACGTCGCAAACGTGCCGTTGTCCTTGTCCTCGGCCAGAGACTCTTTGTCCCAGCCCTTGGGGCTCGAGACCGCGCCGGCATAGCGCACCATCGTGTTGGGACCGGGGCCGGGAGACGGGCAGAGATCCGGCGGCTTGGGGCACGGCGTACCACAGCCGTCGTCTTGGCCCTCGGTCTTCCCAGTACACGTCGGCGTGCATGGCGGCTTGGGGCACTTGCCGCCGCAGCCATCGTCCTGGCCCTCGGCCTTGCCCTGACAGTCGGCCACGCAGCCGGGACACTTGCCGCCGCAGCCGTCGTCGGCGCCGCCGGCCTTGCCATCGCAGGCAGGCGTGCAATTGCCGCAGAAGCCGTTGCAGCCATCCGGCGCGCCGTTGGTCTTGCCGGCGCAATTGGGCTGGCACTCGGTGCAGGCCTTGAGCGTCCAGAGCACCGCGTCGGCCTCGTCGGACTTGCCGTCGTTGCCGTCGAGGAGCACGTAGCCCTTGCCCGGCTCGAAGTAGTGGGTCCCGAGGTCCGCATAGACCGGGCCCACGCTGGCTTCACCGACCAGCCCTTGACTTTGATTGACGATGTAGCTTTGCGGCGCGCCCTTGGCCGGATAGACCCAGAAATCCGCGGCGTTGGTCCGATTTCCCGTCGCGCGAAAGATGGCCTGCACCCGATAGAGTCCCTTGACCGTGAGCTTCGGCACCCACTTCGCCGTGCCCTTCGAGGTCTTGGTGCCCGAGTACTTCGTGAGGTAGCGGTAGTTCGAGCCGATGTTCTGCCCTTGAAACGTCCACGTCGTCCACGAGCCGCCGGTCTCGAAGTAGTTCGGTCCCTTGCCCGCGGTGTCGTTGTCGATCTGCGACTTGGCGCCGATGGGACACTGCGGCGTGGCCTTCGGCGGCTTGGGTGGCGGCTCGCCGCAGAGCTCCGTCACGGCAAAGGGCGCCATCGTGGCCAGGATCTTCGCGGACATGTCGTCTGCCGAGGGCTCATAGTCCTGCGTGAGCCAGGAGCCGCCCATCAGATCCTTCTCCAGGAACTCGAAGTGCGTGTGTCCGACGCCCGAGCCGTCACCAAAGGCCGCCTGCATGAGCTTCTTCGTCCACGCCGCGCGATCGGTGTCACTCCAGCCGTTCTTGAGCGCGGTCTGCGACTTCTCGCCGTCATTCGAGATGATGACGGGCTTCTTCGAGCCGCCGAAGCTGCCCGCGGTCGACAGCGACGTCCCATCCGCGAGGTGGACGGAGAGGAGGTCGACCTTGGACGAGTTCTTCAGCGACGCGTACGGACCGTTGAAGGAGATGACCTTGCTGCCGGTCTTGCCAGGCGCGTTCAGCAGCGCGTGGAGCTCGTCGGCGACCGCGAGCAGGAAGCCCTCGTCGCCCCAGCTCGTCTTAGGCTCCGGCTCGTTCATCAGCTCGTAGATGACGTTGTTTCGACCATCCAGGGTGTCGACGATCTTCTTCAGCAGCGGCTTGTTGACCTCCTTCCAGACCGGGGGCGACCCGTCCATGCTGTCGATGTCCGAGGGTCCGGCGCAGTAGTTCTTGTCCGTATTGTTCGCGTTGTTGTAGGCGTTGTTCGGCCAACGAAGCGGATTCCCCGGGTCGAGCCCCGACGTGTCGAAGATGTTCACCTGGACGATGACGCCGCGCTTTTCCGCGTAGGCGGTGAAGTCCTTGAGGCGGGCCCAGAACGCCGGGTCGTAGGCGCTCAGCTGCCACTTCTTCCACGAGCCGGCCCACGGCATGAGATCATGGGTCCAGTGGTAGATGACCCAGATACGGCAGAAATTGAGCCCCGAACGCGTCAACGTGTCGATGTACTGCTCGTAGTCGAAGCTCGACTCCGTGACCATGCCGTAGTCACCATAGCCGACCAGCCGAATGGGCTTGTTGCAGTAGTAAAGCTTGCCCCCCTTGGCCTCGAGGGCCTGGGCGCCCGCGTGCGTGGAAGTGAGGACAGCGAGCGCGAGCCAGGTGACGACGAGTCGTGACATGCAACCTCCCAAGAGCTTGAGGGGAGCTTAACACGCCGGCTGGTCGCGTTGCACGTGCGCCATGGCCAACGCCGCGGTCGCTGGGGCGCCCAAAGAGGTTGACCCTCGGGACGTTTCGCCCTAGCCTCGACCGATGCGAAAAGTAGCGCTGTCCAGTTTTGACACGCGGCGGCTTGCCGTCGTCGGGCTCACTCTCTTCGGGCTCTCGTGTGGCGAGGCCGATGCCCCGGTCGACCTCACCACGCCACCCGAGCAGACCGAGGCCACCTGTGAGGACGGCGGCAAATGCGACACGGCGACCACGACGGGGCCCGTCGAGACGTTCGACTACATCGTCGTGGGTTCGGGCGCCGGCGGCGGGCCGCTGGCCTCGAACCTGGCGCGCGCCGGCTACAAGGTCCTGCTGCTCGAGGCGGGCGAGGACACGGGCGGCAAGATGAGCTACCAGGTGCCCGCGTTCCACACGGTCTCGACCGAGGAGCCCGACATGCGGTGGGACTTCTTCGTCAACCACTACTCCGACCCGGAGCGCGCGGCCAAGGACCCCAAGCTCGTCAAGACGAAGGACGCGAGCGGCAAGAGCGTCGCCAAGGGCATCTTGTATCCACGAGCGGGCACCCTCGGAGGCTGCACCGCGCACAACGCGATGATTACCGTCGCGCCGCACGAGCGCGACTGGAACGACCTGGCCGTGATGACCGGCGACTCGAGCTGGTACGCCAACAACATGCAGCGGTACTTCGAGCGGGTGGAGCGCAATCGGTACCTGTCGCAGACCCACGACGACGTGAAGGGTCACGGCTTCAACGGGTGGCTCCAGGTCGAGCGCGCCGATCCCAAGATTGGCATCAAGGACACCAAGATCGCGCGCATCCTGACCGCCGCGGCCGCCGAGTTCGTCGAAGACGGCGACGGCTGGCTGTTCAACCTCTTCGACGCCGCGCGCGAGGTCCTGGGCGTGCTGTCGCGCGATCTCAACAAGATGGGTTGGCAGCGCGATCAGGCGGAGGGCCTGTTCAGCATCCCGCTGGCGACCAATGGTGGCCGTCGCAACGGCACGCGCGAGCGCATCCTCGACACGGTCGGCAAGGGCTACCCGCTCACGGTGCGGACCAAGTCGCTCGTGACCAACGTCACCTATGGCGCCAAGGAAGGGAAGCTGCAGCGCGTAAACGGCGTAGAGTACTTCGAGGGCGGCAAGCTCTACCGAGCGGATCCCCGCTCGGCGGGCACGGCCACCCCGACCAAAAAGAAGAAGGTCCTGGCCTCCAAGGAGGTCATCTTGTCCGCGGGCGCGTTCAACACGCCGCAGCTGCTCAAGCTGTCGGGCATCGGCCCCAAGGCGGAGCTCAAGTCGCTCGGCATTCCGCTCAAGGTGGACCTGCCGGGCGTGGGCAAGAACCTCCAGGATCGCTACGAGGTGGGCATCGTCTCCGAGGTCGGCGGCGAGTTCTCGGCCATCAAGGACTGCACCTTCAAGGGTGGGCCAAGCGACCCGTGCTACATCGACTGGCAGGTCGGCAAGGGCGGCTACACCGTCAACGGCGGCGTCGTCGGTATCGTCAAGAAGTCCCCCGAGGCGGACGCGGATCCCGACCTGTTCATCTTTGGACTGCCGGGCAACTTCAAGGGATATGTCCCGGGCTACTCCGCGGTCGCGCTGGCGGACAAGAGCCACTTCACGTGGGTCATCCTGAAGGCGCACACGCACAACAAGGCAGGCGAGGTTCGGCTCCGGTCGCGCGATCCGCGGGACACGCCCCTCATCGATTTCCACTACTTCGACGAAGGCGACTGGCAGAAGAACGAGGACGTTCGGGACCTCTACGCCATGGTGGACGCCGTCGGCTTCGCGCGGCGAATCATCAAGCGCTCGCACTCACTCATGCCGTTTGGTTACATGAAGGAGGTCTATCCGGGCCCCAGCGTGGACACCGAGGACAAGGTGGCGTCCTTCATCAAGAACGAGGCGTGGGGCCACCACGCCTGCGGTACCGCGCGCATCGGCAAGGACGGCGATCCCATGGCCGTGCTCGACAGCCGCTTCAAGGTGCGCGGGACGAAGGGCCTGCGCGTCGTCGACGCGTCCGTCTTTCCGAGCATCCCGGGGTTCTTCATCGTCGTCCCGGTCTACATGGTCAGCGAGAAGGCGAGCGACGTCATCCTCGAGGACGCCAAGCTCAAGTAGCCGGGGCTACGCCAGGACCTTGACCCACTCGGGGACCAGGGTCGTCAGCGGCCCGCCCGCGATGAGCCAGCACTGGTGCGCCGCGCGTGTGATGGCGACGTGCAAGAGGTGCCGCGCGTCGTCGGATTCGCCAAACGTGAGCCCATCGGCGTCAAAGATGACGACGTAGTCGAACTCCAGCCCTTTGGCCTGGCGCACATCGGCGACGTCGATGCCGGGCACGAACGGGAAGTCGAAGTCCCGCACGCGCCGGAGCCGTGGCAGGTCCGCGTGCGTCAGGTGCTCCCAGATGGACTCGGCCTGATACTCGTACCGCGTCAGGACGGCGATGCTGGCGTTGGGCTCCTCATCGGTCAGGCTGCGCAGCGCATCCGACAAGAAGATGGCGGCCTCGCCGCGACTCATGAACTCGAAGGCCTCGACGGGCGCACCCTCGCGCGGCACATGCGCCCGCTCGCCCGGCGCCATGTGGCCCAAGACATGATCGGCGACCTCCATGATCTGCGCTGTGGACCGATAGCTCACCTTGAGCGTGGCGCGCCGCGTGTCCTCGAGCCGCAGCACCCGCAACAGCTGCTCGAAGCTCTCGAAGCCGTTGTCGCCCATGATCTTCTGGGCCTCGTCGCCCGCAAACGTGATGGGCTTGCCCTTGCCCAACAGCTCTGTCAGCACCGACACCTCGACCGGTGAGAGATCCTGGACCTCGTCGACGACGAGGTGCGTGAGCTTGATCGGCTGCTTCTGCTTGTCCCGCAGCGGCCCGCGCATGAGCTGCCAGAGGCGGACCAAGATCGTGTCATCTTCCGGGTCGAGGCGGGGCGGATCGTCGTCGTCTGGCGTGCGCTCGTCTGGATCGTCTTCCCCAGCCTGAACCTCCACCTCGTCGGCGTCACGATGCTCCCGGCGAAAGTGCATCCGCGTATTCCACCGGAGGAGCTGCGCGAGCTCGCTATCCGAGAAGGCCCCCGGCGCAAAGCGATTGATCTGGGCCAGCCACTCGCGATCGGTGAACAGCTCGCTGAACAGCTCGTAGGGGTGCTTGCGCTGATGGGTATAGGCCGCGTGCGCCAACATCGGCACGAGCGCCCAGTGGAGCTTGTAGCGCGTGACGACGGCCGGCGTGTCGTCCGCATGTAGAATCGGCAGGTGGGGATAGTGACGCCGGCACAGCTCCCGGATGAGGTGATCGTAGGTGCGGACGTGCACGCCTGTCACGCCGAGCGCAGGCAGCACCTTGGAGACGTAGACCGCCAACGCCTTTGAGTAGACGACGATCAGCATGTTCTCGGGGGCGAACTTGCGCGGCTCGGCGAACGCGAGCCACGCCATCCGGTGCAGCGCGACCGTCGTTTTGCCGGAGCCCGCCGCGCCGGAGATGGCGACCACCCCGGACTTGGGGTCGGTGATGAGCTTGAACTGCTCGCTGTCGAGCAGGCCCGCGATCTCCGGAAGAAGCTTGTCCTGACGCACTGCAGCGTTGGTGCCCATGACGGGCTTCATGCCCTCGGGACGCAGTGCGCGCCCCGCGCCGCCGTGCATACCGCCGAGCGCACCCAAGGCCTGCCAGTCGCCGCCGGTGCGTACATACGTGCCCTCGTGATCGCTGATGCGTACGAGCTCGCCGTCCTGAATGGTGACCGTGCGCCGCACGAGGATCTCGCCCGAGCGCTCCTTGTCGGCCAGCGTGATCTCGTAGTCGTCTCCCACCTGACGCTGATAAAACAGCCTCGAAATCGGCGCGTTGCGCCAGTCCACGATGCGGACTCCGCCGGAGATGAACGTCTGCTTGCCGATGAGCACATCCATGCGCTTGCCGGCCGCGTCGTCCTCGAGCGCGAGGTGGCCGAAGTACGGGTTCTGCGGATCGACCGGCAGCTCGTGATGCTTGGCGCGTGCAACCGACAGGCTGGCCACGCGGTCCATCTGCTCGAGCAGCGAGGCCTGATCTTCGGCCAGTCGCGCTTCTGAGAGGCTATCGCGCAGCCGAACCAGCTCCTGATCGTAGGCGCCGAGCTTGGCCTCCGGACGGCGTCCCGCCAGCGCGCGCTTGACGTGGGACAGCAGGCGCTCCTCCTCGATGACCGCGGGAGACGGCGTCACGACGAGCTCCGTCGGCGTTGCGGCCGCGCTCATTCCGCTTCGAGCCAGGCCTTGTACGCGTCCAGCGAGAACGGACGTCCCAGGAAGCGCTTGACCAGCTCGGCGGCGTCCTCCGCGCCCCCCGGCTCCAAGATCGCCTCGCGGTATGCGCGCGCCGTCTTGGGGTTCTGGATGCCTTCCTTCTGAAAGCGCGTGAAGATGTCCTTCGCGTGAGCGAGCGACCATTGGTAGGTGTAGTACATGGAGCTATAGCCGATGAGGTGCTCGAAGTTGGCGTAGATGTGCGTTCCCTCGGTCTGCGGAAACGGACTGTATTTCTTGTACATCTCGGCCGTGAACGTCTCGAGCGTGAGCTTGGCCGGATCCCGCGAGTGCACGTGAAAGCTGTAGCTCGCATAGAAGAGCTGCCGCATCACGTCGACGCCCTTCCCGAACTCCTCGGCCGCCCGCATCTTCTTGACCAACGCCGCCGGAATGGCCTCGCCCGTGTCCACGTGCTTGGCAAAGCGCTGGAGCACGTCCACATCCCAGGCCCACTCTTCGAGGAGCTGCGACGGCGCCTCGACGAAGTCCCACTCGCAGGCCGTGCCGTTCAGGGCCACCCACCGCGTCCGCTGCGCCAGCAGGTGGTGCACGAGGTGCCCGAACTCGTGAAAAAACGTCGTGACCTCGCCGTGCTCCATGAGCGCCTTGCCATCGCCCACCTTGGGATCGGCGAAGTTGCACACGAGCGACGCGACCGGGATGCGCTCGCCGGCGATGCCGGTCTCTAGCCCGAACTGCGCGGCATGCTTGAACTTGTCGGCGCGCGGGTGCATGTCCAGGTAGAACTTGCCGATGAGCTTGCCGTCCTGCTCGAGGCCAAAGGCCTTGACGTCGGCATGCCACACCGGCTCGGACTTGAGGCGCACGAACTTCAGCCCAAAGAGCTCCGAGTACAGGTCCAAGATGCCTTGCTCGACCTTGGGGTAGCTGAAGTAGGGCCGCACCGCGCGCGCGTCGAAGTCGAACTTCTGCTCGCGGACCTTGCCGACATAGTAGAAGCGATCCCACTCCCGAAACGCGTCGGCCTTGGGGTCGTCTTGCTTCTTGCGCGCCAGGACCTGCGCCACGTCCTTCTCGAGCTTTGGCCGTAGGATCTTCTCCAGGTCGTCCAGAAAGCCCGCGATGGTCTTGGCGTTCTTGACCATCTTGTCCTCGGCCTGATAGGCGGCCCACGTCGCGTGTCCGAGCGTCGTCGCCAGCTCGTGACGCAGCGCAAGCACCTTCTCGAGCAGCGGCTTGTTCTTGGGGTCGCCCCGGCTCAAGAACTGCTGGTAGAGCGCCTTGCGCAGCGCGCCGTCCTCGACGTACGTCTGAAAGGGGTAAAAGTCCGGGTAGTCGGTCGTGATGCGGATCTTGCCGTCCTTCGGCGCGTGCGCCTTCAGGTAGTCCTCCGGCAGGCCCTTCAGCTTCTCGATGCCGCCTGTGATGTCGATGTGCCGTACGTCCTCCGAGACGTTCTTGCGGTACTCCTGCGAGAGCTTGACGAGCTCCTCGTGGATGGCCTTGATGCGCTGGCGGGTTGGCTCGTCCTTGTCGACGCCCGCGCGCCGGAACTCCCGCAGCAGGCGCTCGACATAGCGGCGGGTGTGCGCGTCGGCCTTGCCAATGTCCACCGCGGCGACGGCGTCGTAGACCGCGCGATCGGTCTTGATGCGCGAGTCGAGCCGCTCGACCTTCTCCGTACAGCCATTGGCCGCGTCACGGACGGTCTTGTCCGGGTGCACCGAGAACATCAGGCTGGCCATGCCACCGGCGGCGTCGAGCTCTGCATACAGCGCGTTGACCGTGTCGAGCGTGTTGGCGACCGTGCGCTTGGTCGCCTTGGGAAGCGCCGCAAGCCGCGTCTCCGCCGCAGCGAGCCGGGCGTCGCACCAGGCGACGAGGGCGTCGGCGGATTGCCACACGGGGCCGCTCGGGGGAAGGGCAGGGGGACCCGCGGGGGGCTTGGACTCGGTCAACATGGGGCGTGCTCCTCCGCAGGCGGTGGTGATCGCGGCGACGGCGATACAAGAGAACAGTCGATCAGCGCGCACACGGGCTCCTTGCTCCAGCGCGGTCGTGCGCCAAAGCGACGCGCGGGCGTACCGCATCGCTGGAAGGGTTGCAAGGCGAAGGGCTTGCGCCAGCGCCTTGTCGAAGGCGGCCATGGTCCGGTATCGTCGCACCATGGAAGCTCAGCTCATCGAAGTCCCCAAGCCGCCGCGCCGCCACACGTTTGCCGACGTCGTTGCCCTTGGAGACGCGGTTCATGCCGAGCTGATTGAGGACGAGGTCGTCATCCAAGCGGCGCCAGACATCGCTCATGGAGGCGCGGCCGGGCAGGTCGCCTACGAGGTCATCGGTCCATTCCAACGGGGCCGCGGGGGACCGGGCGGCTGGTGGATCCTGGCGGAGGTCGACGTCCTCCTGGGTGACGACGTTGTGCGTCCCGACCTGCTTGGCTTCAAGTAGGACCGTCTCCCGGACCTGCCGCGAGGGCGGCCCCTATTCGAGCGACCGGACTGGATTTGTGAGATCCTCTCGAGCTTGAACGCCGCGCATGACCGCGTGACAAAGCTCCGCCTCTATCACGCGGCCGGGGTACCATATTACTGGCTCCTCGATCCGGAGGATCGCACGCTAACGGTCATGGAGTGGTCGGAGCGCGGCTACGTCGTGCGCCATGCCGCGAAGGACGGCGCCGTCGGACGATTCGAGCCGTTCGACGCCGTCGAGCTTGCGGTCGGCAACCTTCTATTGCCGGCTAATTCGCGTTCTTCGACCACGTAAGCAGGTACGGCCGCACCGGGTCCTCATCGGTCGCGGCCTTGCCCACGATCTTGACCAGGAACGCGCCCTTCCAGTCCACGCCCTGAACCGCAGCGGAGGCCGTACACGTCTCCGTGATCGCCGCGCCCGTCTTGGTACTGGAGCACGCGGCCGTCACGCCGTCGGCGCTGGTCACGATCAGATCGTAGTCGCGGCCCACCGGCACCGTCAGTGTGAGTACATAGGCCGTCCAGTAGCCAAAGATCGGCAGCTTGAACAGGTCCACGTCACCGCTCCGACCGACGGTCGCCGCGACCTCGCCGCGAATCCCCCACAAGAGCGGCGCCTTCGCCGCCACGTCATTGGGCTCGAAGCTGTCGTACTGTCCGCTCGGGCTGAACGCGTTGAGGCCGTAGCTGCCGGCGCCGTACCACGCGACGTTCTTGCGATCCCAGCTCTTCTGGCCGAGTTCGTAGCACGCGACGTACTGGTTGTCGGCAAACACATAGTCGGCTCGCTCATTTAGGTTGAGATCGGCCAAGGCGCCGTCCCAGGTCTCGACGCCCGTCGTGGGCACCGGCCAGCCGGGCATCGACGTCCCGTCCTGCTCGACGCCCGTGTGCGCGCGCAGTCGCTCGAGGGTCCCATCGAGGTCCAGGTCCACCGAGATGCCCACGTACGCGCTCGACTGCCACTCGAACGCGCCGTTCTTGTCGAGATCCATGGGCAACCCTGCGGCGCCTTTGGAGAGCAGAGCTCCCTTGGTGTCGAACACATACCCGCCGTTGTTCGGGAACACGATCTCGAGCTTGTCGTCGCCATCGGTGTCCACCGCCAGCGCCGAGGCGACGCTCCAGTACTTCTCGGTCGTCTGCCAGCACTTGTCCGGGTTGGCCGCGTCCAGCGGGCAATAGCGCTTGAACGTGTCCGAAACCGTGTCATAGCGCCACGCGTAGATGCGCCCATCCGGATAGTCACCCTCGGCTTGAGAAAAATAACCCGAACCCGCGATGATGTCGGCCACGCCGTCGGCGTCGAGGTCGACGAGCGAAGGCTGAAACAGCGCCTTGTCGGCGCCCGTCGAGGTGAGCGCCACCTGATACGACTTGGCTTTTGACCATTTGCCGGTCGTCGCGTCGCGCTGCCCCCGGTGGACCCAGACCACATTGGTCCAGCTCCCGGTCACGATGTCTGGCACACCATCGCCCGTCACGTCGTTGACCTGCGGGGTGTTGTACCCGGTAGACGCGCCCGTGAGGTCCGCGCGCTGACCGGTGAGGTCATAGACGCGATTCTTACAGATGATTTCCGGCGTGAAGTCCGTCTGCGCGATGGTCTTCGAGAGCCCGTCGAGCTGTGCGACGGTGACCCCGGTCGGCCACGTGTCGCAGCCCGGAAGCGCCAGGATGGCATTGCCCTGCGTGTCGAGCACCGTCTCCTTGCAGCCGACGATCACGTCGCCCTGCGCGTCGTTGTCGATATCGGCGACCGCGACGCGACACCGGACGTTGCTGGGTCCGAGATGCACCGGCCAGTTGCCGTTGCAGACCGTCGGGCAGGTCGTGTCCGCCTTGCCGTTGCAGTCGTTGTCCTTGCCGTCGCACACATCTGGCGCCGACGGGTAGGTCGTGATGTCCGAGTCGTCACAATCCCATTGGCCCGACTTCTCCACGGTGAAGCCAAACGGGACGTTGCACTTCTGATTGGCCACCGCGTTCTTGGCCGCGTAGCCATCGCCGTCGTTGTCTTTGTAGATGGTCAGCAGGGAGAGCCCGTCGTCGATGAGACCGTTGCAGTTGTCGTCGGCGTCATTGCACGCCTCCTTGGCCGTGGGGTTGATGGCCGCGTTGAAGTCGTTGCAGTCGCCGGTATCCGCCGCATAGCCCACGGGCTTCTTGCACGCCTCGAGCGGCACGATGCCGCCGTGACCGTCGCCGTCGTTGTCCTTGTAGAACGTGAGCTTGACGCCCTCGTCGACCTGCCCGTTGCAGTTGTTGTCCTTCTGGTCGCACGTCTCCGGGTTGCCCGGAAAGCGGAGCTTGTCGTTGTCGTCGCAGTCCGAACCGTCCGGTGCCGAATATTGGCCCGACGCCGCACACAGGCACTTCCACTTCGCGGGAGCGCCAGCGCCGTCGCCGTCCTGATCGAAGTACCACTGGGTGCACCCAAAGGCGCCCTCTTCATCGGTGAACGTGTCGCAGTCGTCGTCCTTTTGGTTGCAGCTCTCGACCTGACCGGGCTTCGTCAACGGATCGGCGTCGTTGCAGTCCCCCGAGATCGCCGCGTGACCGACCGCGCCCGCGCAGAGGCACGTGGCCGCGACGATCGCCCCAAAGCCATCGCCGTCCTGATCGGGATACAGTGATTGGCAGCCCAGCGCGCCCTTCTCGTCGACCTCGCCATTGCACGAGTCGTCCTTGCCATTGCACGCCTCGGTCGCGCCAGGAAAGACCTGCGGGTTCTTGTCGTCGCAGTCGCCGGCGGTCAGAGCGCTGTAAGGCGGCGTCGGCGCGCACAGGCACTTCGTGACGGCCTGGAGCCCGAAGCCATCGCCGTCCTCGGTGAAGTAGTACGTGGTGCACCCATCGGCCCCGGCCTCGTCGGCGAGCGTGTCGCAGTCGTCGTCCTTCTGGTTGCAGACCTCGAGCGCGCCTGGATGAATGGCCGCGTCGAGCGGCGCGCAGTCGGCGCCGTCGCTCGTGCCGTCATCGTCGTCGTCGTCGTCACACGCATCGCCGATGCCGTCCTTGTCGCTGTCGAGCTGACCTGGGTTGGACACGAGCGCGCACACATCCTGCCCATCCGCCACGCCATCCTGGTCGTCGTCGGGGTCCAGGCAGTTCGCCACGCCATCCTGGTCGGTGTCGGGCTCCCCCTCGTCGACGATGCCGTTGCAGTTCTCGTCCTGCCCGTTGCAGATCTCCTTGGCGCCGTGATGCACCGCCGGATCCAAGGGCGCGCAGTCGGTCAGGTTGGGGTCCTTGTCGCCATCGGCGTCGTCCTCGCACGCGTCGCCCGTGCCGTCATGGTCGAGGTCGGCCTGATTGGCGTTGGGCGTAAACGGGCAGTTGTCGGAGAGGTCCACGATGCCGTCCTGATCGTCGTCCTCGTCCAGGCAGTCGGCCACGCCGTCCTTGTCGAGGTCCGAGAACCCCTCGTCGATCGTGCCCTCACAGCTCTGGTCCTTGCCGTCACAGACCTCGGGAGCGCCCGGGTAGGTCTTCGGGTCATACGGCGCGCAATCCGCGGCGTCGGGCCAGAGGTCGCCGTCGTCATCGGGATCGCAGGCGTCCCCGAGCGCGTCGCCGTCCAAGTTCTGCTGGTCGACGTTGGACACGACCGGGCAGTTGTCTTGCGAGTCAGTAACGCCGTCGTTGTCGTCGTCATCATCGACGCAGTCCGCCGCTCCGTCCTGATCGAGGTCGGCGAAGCCATCGTCGGCCTTCTGGTTGCAATCCTGGTCCTTGCCGTCACAGACCTCGGTCGCGCCGGGAAAGACCTTGCCGTCGAAGGGCGCGCAGTCCTGGGTGTCGAGCGCGCCATCGCCATCGTCGTCGCCGTCGCAGGCATCGCCCAGCGCGTCGCCGTCGAAGTTGGCTTGATCCGGGTTCGGCACGAGCGGGCAGGAGTCCGCTGCGTCGGGCACGCCGTCGGCGTCCTTGTCGTCCTCCAGGCAATCCGCTTTGCCGTCGCCGTCGGTATCGACGAAGCCTTCGTCGGTCTCCGCGTCGCAGTCGTCGTCCTTGCCGTTGCAGCTCTCGTTCGCGCCCTCATACACAGCCGGGTTGGTGGGCGCGCAGTCGTCCGGGTCGGGGGACAGGTCGTTGTCATCGTCCTGATCGCACGCGTCCCCCTGCGCGTCCTTATCGAAGTTGGCCTGATCGGCGTTCTTGACCGTCGGGCAGTTGTCCTCGGCGTTGGGCACGCCGTCGTCGTCGGAGTCCGACTCCAGGCAGTCTTTGACGCCGTCCTGATCTGAGTCGGGGAAGCCCTGATCGATGGTTGCGTCACAGTCGTCGTCTTGGCCGTTGCACACGTCCAGCGCCGGCGTCTTGGCGTCACAGGCGAACGCGCCGTTCACGCAGGCCCGCACGCCGGTACAGGTGCCGTGCGTGTTCTCCACGGTGCAGCCCTCGGTCACCTGGTCCTCGTCGGTCTTCTCGTCGCAGTCGTTGTCCTTGCCGTCGCAGCTCTCGGCCTCGGCCTGCGGCGCATCGCACGGCGAGAGCCCTTGCGGTGTGCACTGCCGCGCGCCCTTGCAGGTGCCAGTCTCGTTGGACCGGGCGCACGTCGTCTTGGCCGCCTCGGCGATCCACTGGGGCTTGCACGAGCACTGCGCGCCATTGGCCGGAACGCACTGGCGCAGCTCCGCGCCGTTGGCTGGCACTGCCGTACACGTAAAGCCCGTCGGGCAGTCGGCCTCGCCATTCTTCGAGCAGTCGCCGCCACAGAAGCTGCCCGCGGGGCCATGCGCGACGCACCGATCGTCGCCAACGACGACCGAGCCCTTGCAGTCGGCGTCCGCGAAACACGGGCGACAGAGCTTGGGCATCACGGGCACGCACACGAGCGTGACGTCGGTCCCTGCTCCGGCGACGCCCTTGCACGCGTAGCCGGTCGGACAGAGCGCATCGCAGGGACGAGCGCACTCGTTCTCGAGGCAGATGCCCGACGGGCAGTCCCCGGACTGCGTGCAGTAGACGGGCTGCTCGAGGCCCGGGCCGAGGTCTTTTGTGGCGCCGTCTCCCAGACTGCCATCCGCCCCGGGCCCCACGACCGCGGTCTCGGGTCCCTTGCCCGTGTCCACCTTGCCGCCAGCGTCCTCGCCAGCGCCAAAGACGTCGAGCGCCAACAGCGCTCCTTGGTCGTCGCCCGTGCTGCACCCCACCAGAATCGACAAGCCTAGGATTCCAACGCGCATAGGACCGACCTCCGGCGCGCATCCTACCCAAAAACCATGGGAGGTGGGCAGGTCGGATTGTCCCGCGCCGACCAAAGGGGTAGCCTCCGCGCCCCGAAGCCGTCCGCGCCGTGCGCTCGGCCCGAACCTGCACAGGAGCCATGCAATGCACTACGACCTCGTACGCCAGTTTGCCTTCAGCCTCCGGAACCTCGACGCCATGCTCGAGAAGACCATTGGTCACGCGACCAACAAGGGCTTTGACCCGAACAACTTCGTCACCGCGCGTCTGGCGCCCGACATGATGCCCTTCTCGCGACAGGTTCAGATCGCGTGCGACATCGCGAAGTCGACCGCGGCAGCGCTGTCGGGAACGACGGCCCCGCGCTTCGAGGACCACGAGAAGACCATCGGTGAGCTCCAGCAGCGCATTCGCGCGACGATCGAGTACGTCGAGTCGTTCGACGCCGCCGCGCTCTCCAAGGTGACGGCTGCGTCGGTCGTGCCCGTTCCGTACCCGCCCGGCAAGGCCATGCACGGCAAGGAGTACGTGTTCACGCGGCAGATCCCGAACTTCTACTTCCACGTCACGACGGCCTACGCGCTCCTCCGGGCCGGCGGCGTCGACCTCGGCAAGATGGACTACCTCGGCGCCATCGTGCTGTTCGACGCGTAGCTGCTCGCGCGCTAGGATGGGGCCCGCTGCTTGCTTGGCGAGGTCCCCATGCTTCGATGCGCCGCTCTCACCTTCCTGCTCCTCTCTGCAACCGCATTTGCCGCCCCACGCTGGGTGCGCGTCACGGTCCCCGGGACCGACGCCGCGACGTCGATGGTCGTGGCCTGGAACAGCGACGCGACGACGGAGCCGTCGACGGTCGAGTACGGAGCCGCTCCTGCGGCGTTGGACAAGACCGCGACCGGCTCCGCTGCGGCAGCGAAGGGCACGCTGGGTTCGGTGCATGAGGTGACGCTCACGGGGCTGCTGCCCGACACGAAGTACCACTATCGCGTCGGTGGCGCGGGCGCCTGGAGCGACGTGCATCATTTCCGCACGGGACCCGCCGACGCCTGCACGCCGTTCACCTTCATCGCGAGCGGCGATCACCGCTCCGACGATGACGCCGGTCCCAACCCCAAGTGGGCGAGCATCCTGGGTGAGATGGCCGCGTCCGGTGCGCGCTTCATCTTGGAGACGGGCGACCTCGTCAAAGACGGCGCGGACCTCAAGCAGTGGGTCAACCACATGACGATGGGCGCCTCGCATATGGGCGAGGTGGCGCTCATGCCGTCGTTCGGCAATCACGACTCCGATGACGTCCAAGGCGCCGCTGCGGCCTACAACCAGCTGTTTGCGCTACCGACCAACGACGTGACCGGCACCGAGGACTTCTACGCCTTCACCTACGGGAGCGTGGTCATCGCTGCGCTCTCGACGGCGACGTTCGACGACGCCGCGGGCCTCGCCAAGCAGGCCGCGTGGCTCGACGCCACCTTCACGAAGCATGCAGACAAGCTCTGGAAGTTCGTCTACTTTCACCACCCCTGCTTTACGAGCCACATCGATCTCAAGCTCATCGAGCTCAACCACCCGCCCGACGAGAAGGGTCAGAACGCGGCCTTCGTGCCCATTTTCGACAAGCACCACGTCGACGTGGTCTTTGCTGGCCACAACCACTTCTACGAGCGCTTTCAGCCGATGAAGGGCGGAAGTCCGGTGGCTTCACCAAAAGATGGAACGTTGTACGTTACGACGGGCGGCGCGGGCGCCTTCACCTACGACGAGATCGACGTCCTCGGGTTCAAGATCGAGCCGATGAAGGTCATCTGCGGTGACGGGTTCCTCGGCTTCTCCGGGAAGGCCAAGGGCAGCGCACTCTGCTCTGGCAAGCACCACTACGTCGAGGTCAACATCGACAAGAACGTCCTCTCGGCGACGGTGCGCTCGACGGCGGCGCAGAACCTGTCGACCGGCGCGCAGAACCAGGGCGTCATCGACACCTGGAAGATCACGAAGGACCCGCTGCCTGACGGAGCCTGCGCGCCGCCACCTCCCGTCGATACGGGAGCCGTGGCCGAGCCAGCTGCGCCCGACACCGCCGCGACCGCCGAGCCTCCGCCGGCCGTGGCGGAGCCAGCGCCTGCGCCCGATCCGGGTGTCGTGCCGCCCACGCCGGATCCGGGGCCAACTCCAGACGCGGGCACTGTGAGCGCTGACAGCGGTCTCGTCATCGACCTGGGAGGCACAGGCTCCGCAACGACGGGTGGCGCAACGGGTGGCTCAGCGACCACGGGAACCAGCACGCCCGCAGCCGCGGCGTCACCCTCCGAGGGAGGCTGCGCACCGAGCCAACGTGGCTCCGTCGCGTTCGCGGTGTTCCTGCTGATGCTCGGGCTCGTTGGTCGCTTGCGGCGAGGTGTGTCCTGACCCCAGCGGTGCTAGGATGGCCCGCATGAACCGATTGAAGACGCTGCTCTCCACTCTTTCTGCCTCCCTGCTGCTGCTGGCAGCCCCCGCCTTCGCAGGCGACGGCCCGAGCGGCATTCCCTTGCCGAAGGACGCCAAGTCCACCGGGGCCGCACCCGGCGGTGCCGGCAAGATCGTGACCTACGACGTGCAGCGGGGCCGTGACGCGGTCGCCAAAGAGCTCGAGGAGCTGCTCCGCAAGGACGGCTGGAAGGTCGACTCCAACGAAAAGTCGCCGCGCGGCTCGGTGCGCATGACCGTCTCGAAGGACAAGACGGTCGTGAAGCTCAGCCTCGCGGGCGACGCGACGCGGTGCGCGATTATTCTCACGCTGCCGTAGCGCAGTCCCGTCAGTGTGCGCACGTGTGTGCGTCAGAGCTTGCAGGTCGCGCCAGCTCCGGTACACGTTCCTTTGCCGTCGCAGTCGAGATCGCACGTATAGCTCCGCCCGTTCTCATAGGTACACGCGGAGGAGTCCGTACAGCCGTTTGCGGTGTAGTTGAAAGCGCAGGACACGCTTCCGGAGCCACAGGTCAGCGAGACCTTCCCTGCCATGCAATACAGCTTACACGGAACGCACTTCTCCAGAGTACATTCGTCGTTGGCCTTGCAGGCCTCAAGCAGGGTCCATCCACCACCATCGGCGTTGCACTTCTGCCGACCCGCTGAATCACACGTCACGGTCCCGGGCTGACAGACCAGCTCGCACTCCCCTTTTCGGCACGTCGTCGGCGGGCCGCAGAAGCCAATGACGTCCTTGCTCTTGGTGTCAGCACTGCACCGCGCGACTTCGTCCCCCTGGCACGATCGCACACAGGGCGAGCAGTTGGCGCCGACGGAGAGCGCAACGAGTCCCTGGGTCGTGGCGGCGTAGAGCGTCGTGCCATCCTGCGAGAGGGCAAGTCCGACGACTTTTCCCGCGAGCGTCTCGCTCCAGAGGACCGCGCCTCCCGCACCAATGCTCGTGACCGTCGAGCCGGCTCCGATGAAGGCGCTGTCGACGCCAGTCGCAATTGGGGCGGTGAGCGGTGCAGTAGGAAGCGATATTGCGCTCGAGCCGTCCTCTTTCACCAGATGCAGCGCACCCTCGGAGTAGAGGACGACTCCGACAGCCGGGATGAGTACGGGCTCGTGCTCATAGCCGTCGAAGTCACGCGTCCACATCACCTTCCCGGACGTGATGTCAAAGGCGACCAGATCACCCACAAGCTGGAAGACGCGGGTCTTGCTCAGCGCCGGCGCAAGCGAGATGCTCGCCTTGTTCACGCGCTTGCTCCAGATCTCCACGCCCAAAGAGGAGAGGACCGTCATCAAACCTGAGTCCACGACATAGATACGTCCAGCCGCATCAACCATAGGTCGCGAGTACTCCGTTACGTAGTCCGTCCCAGGGTTCCGGTCGAATTGCCACTCGACCTTGCCCGTCGCACTCAGCTTGGTGAGCAGGCGATTCTTCGTTCCGACGAGGACGCCACCGCTGGCGTCGACTCCCAGTCCAAAGACCTCAATCTTTCCTCCGCCAACGAGCACTTGCCAGACATCAGCGCCGGTGGTCGAGAGGAGCGCATGGAGGCTACCCTTCGAATCGACGTAGTAGACCTGACCGCCGGGGCTCGCCACGGGCCAGGCCTCGCCATTGGCATAGTCGATATCCTCGTGCTTGAAGGTCCACAGGTCTCCGCCGTCTGGCTTGATCGCGGCGATGACATCGTCGTCGTGCTGGGTGATGACAACAACGCCGTTCGGCAGCAGCGCCGGGCGGTGATAGACGCTGGCGGCCCGCGGGTTCGTCCAAAGGACGCGATTCACGGGGAGCGGCGTGCATGGCGTCACTGGTACGTCCGGTGCAGGGTTAGCCGCCTCCGGCTGGGCTGTGAGATCTTCGGCCACGTCGTCTTGCGTCTCGGGCCCCGGCGGCGTCTCCGGGCCCACGTCGTTGAGCATTGCGTCGGTGGGGACGTCGATCACCTGGCCATTGCCACCTGCGACCTCGTCTTGGGTCGCTTGGTCCGGGGGCACTTGGTCGGGGGCCGCGGCGGCGCAGCTGATCACTAGCAGTGACGTGTAAACGGTAGCCGTCACGTTGGCGACGGCAAGTACCGCCGCAAGAATCGGCGGCGCGGTAGTGGCGCGACGTCGGTCCGCTCGGGACCGAAGGGAGTCGAGACCGCGTGATTTCTGTGCGGTCGGTCCTGCCTCGCCCAAGATCGCCATGGGCACGTGAACGGGGCTCAAGATAGGCATTTGACCACCTCCATTCGGGACCGACCGTAGGCGTTCTCAAGGATGCGTTGGGCCTTGCGAGCCGTCAAGCGCAGCGTCCCTGAGTAGCCACATTGATTGCATACCGGTAGACGTTCAATGGCCAACCGACCTGGGTTTGCGGCGGCTCGACTTCCCTCGAGCGACTTGCTCCGCTCGCAAGACGATGACATCGGTCGCAGCCATCGCCGGCAACCCAACGTGCTCAACCTCAATCCTGCGTGCGCACGAGGTTCTCGTGGACTGTCGTTGAGTTCACCCGTCGCGGACGACGAACCTCGCCGCAGTCCACGGTCATCCTCCCGCTGCTGACGCGTCGCGAGTGGCAACTGCGTTCAAGTGGGCGTCCACCCAGGTCGCCAACAGCGCGGCGTCGATACCCAACCAGGCCAGTCGCTCGGCGGCGACCTCGATGCAGCGATCGCGGCGTGCTTCAGCCTCTGCGATGGAGCGGCCGAGTCCGCTCGCGTCAATCTCCTCTGCGGTCTGTCGATAGCTCGCCACGAGGACCTGAAGTTGGGTCGCGTGGATGGGAGCAAGGACCTGTGCTGGCGCCGCGAGTCGCTCGTAGTTCACGATAAAGCCGTTGAAGGACACGCGGGAGTCGACGACCTCGACCCGTACGTCGGACCCCGCCGGAGAGACGCGCGCCAACGCATGCATGGCCTCCGCCGGGATGCGGACGACGCAGGACGCCTCTCCATTGCCCGCGAGCTCCACAATCGCGCCGGCCCAGTCGACCTGCAGCTGTCCGGGCGCGAGGGTCCAGAGGCCCGCCCTCTTGGTGCTTCGTGCGATGCGCTTGAGCATCCGCAGCGCATCCGCAAGCTCTGGTCCTGACACGGTTAGCGCTTCCATGGCTCTCTGCTGCGGGGCCTACCCTGGCGTCGCGACGTCGAAGACGGTGCCATCGCGCTGCCTGTCGCGTCAAACCGAGACCCGTTCCAGAGGAGCGCTCCGTATCAGGGTACGCACTGTCCGCCCTGACACTGCTTTCCGGCCCCACAAGAAGTGGCGTCCTTGACGTTCACGTGCACGCACTGGGACGACTGGCCGCAGACGTCCACGGTGCACGCGTTGAAATCCTCGCACTCGGCGCTGGTGTTGCACGCGCAGGCATAGCCCTCGGGGCCCGCGAGGCAAGTCGTCAGGCCGCCGCCCGCCGGCGCACCGGGAAGACCCTCGGGCAGGCACGACCGTGTGCCCACGCAGACGGCGCCGCTCGGATTGATCACGCCGCACTGGGTCATGAGCTGGTTGGCCATGGCCGACGGCGAGCAGGTGCACATTCCCGGCTCGGGCTTGACGCAGTGCTTCTCGTCGTCGCCGTAGCCGTCGACCGTGGCGGCCTTGGCGCATTCGAAGTCGCTCGGGCAATCGTCGGACGTCGTGCACACCGTCGCGCAGAAGCTCCCTTCGTCGCCGTACGTCACGCATGCGCCCGGCTTCGCTCCAAGCCCCTGGCTGCACTCCTTTACGGTCGTGCATGGGTTGCACAGCGATGCGAAGGCGTCACCACACACCGAGGTTACGTCGCCGCCCGGCTGCTGTACCGGTACACAGGCCGAATCGGCCGGGCATTGTCCCGTGACGGCGCAGAGCTGAGCACACCGCTTTCCATTGGCCCAATCGAGGCACAGCCCAGTGTCGCAGTCCGCGTTGGCCTCGCACGGGCACTGCGCAGTTCCGGGAATGACGCACTGATACGTGGCCCCGACCAGCCCGAGCTTCGGATTCGAGGGGTCCGACGTGTCGAGCATCAGGCTCGGCGTCAACTCCTCGCCCGTGAGCGTCTCGAGGAACGCAACGAGCTGATCGATTTCCGCGGGGGTAAGGTTCAACGGTTTCAACAGCGGGTCTTTGACCATGCCCGGCAAGACCAACGGACCCGCGCCTGCGTCGTAGTAGTTGACGACGTCAGTAAGAGTAGCGAGATGCCCGCCGTGCAGAAACGGGGCCGACAGCGCGACGTTCCGGAGCGACTTGGTCCGAAACTGGTACTTCTGAATCGGGTCCGACTTGAGACCGACGAGCTTGCCCGTCGTGATGTCGTCACTGAAGGCGCCCGACGTGTTGAACGGACTCTTCAGCAACGGCGGGACGTCGGCGAACCGTCCCAGGTCCGGGCTGAACTTGTCGTTGAGCATGCCCACCGCGTGGAAGTCGTTGTCCGAGAAGTGCGGGCCCGAGTGGCATTTGACGCACTCTCCCTTGCCAATGAACACGCCGAGCCCCGCCTTGGCCGCCGGAGCGATGGCGCCCGCGTCGCCGGCGACGTATCGGTCGAACGGCGCGTTCCGGGTGACGCACCGCCGCATGTAGGCCGCGATCGCTTTGCCGTAATTGACGAAGATGGTGTCGATGACCTGGCGATCGGACTCAGTCATCGCTTCCCAAGGCCCGCCGACCTCCGCGGTGGCGCTCTTGGGCTTGCCTGTCAAGGGAAAGCGCCCCGCGTCGGCGGCCTTGGGATCCAACGCCGGGTCCATCGGGACCGGAAAGATGGCGTCGTAGTCGTTTCGGTATTTGGCGTACAGTACGTGCGCGATGTAGAGCCGTGACGAGTTCATGACCTTCGGGTTCTCGGCGGCGCCGAGCGGCAGCGCCCACTGCGAGTCGAAGCGACCGCCCCAATTGACCCACGAATAGAAGGACGAGTTCAGGATCGGCAGCGGGTTTCTGCCGCCGCCGCCGGCGTACTCACCGGGCGCGTTCTTTTCCGCGCCCTGGTCCATCGCTGGACCCGTGTGGCAGCTCGCGCACGAGATCGCGTTCCCCTGGGCGTTGAAGCCGTACCGGACTTCGAAGAAGAGGCGTTGCCCAAGCTCGGCCGCCTTGGCGTCGTCCGCGTACTTGTTGGTCGTGTCCGCGGGAATTTCGGGGAGCGGCGACAGCGTCGCGATAACCGCCAGGTCTGCGGGCGTAAACGGCGTGGTCCCCGGCTTCGCGTCAGGAGCAGTCTTGATGTCCGGAGCGCCTCCAAGGTCGGGCGCGACCAGAGTATCGGCGGAGGTCGCTGCGGTGTCGGCCTGCGCGTCCGCGGCGACCGAGTCCGCGCCACCAAGGCTGCCTCCAGCGTCCGGCAACAGGGTCCCCGAGCCCGCATCCGGTCCGGCGGCCATCTCTGCGACCACGGGGACGAGAACTCCGCTGGACGTCGCTCCTCCGCAGGCAGCCAGGTACGTCGCCATTGCCAATGAGATGCAGAGCAAGCCAGTGCCCTGCCGAATCGATTGTCGGTTCTCGCTCATCTTTCCCCCGTGTTGTTCTGCGGTTCGCTATTCCGAGATACAGCCGACGGGCGAGGAAGTTTCGGAGGAATCGTGAGATTCCGTGATCTTCGACGGCCGGACTTCCAGGTGTCGCCATCGACCTCCAAGTCGCACCGAGGCGGTCGTAGTCGATCCGACGAGCGCAGATCGATGTCGTCTTGCTGTTCCCGAGCGCAGCGATTGACTCGCCGGTGGGCCGCTTCGAGCCGCCTCGCTGAGGGTTCCACGGACTGACGCTGTCGAACGCCATCGGCGGTCTGCCCGTGGCGCGGCGGGGCACTGATCGGCGTGCGACACGGCATCGCGTGTGCCTGGAGCTGCGCGCTTGGGCGCCCGCCGGGCCCCCGCGGGGGCCCGGACCATCGTCGGGTCGCCGTGTGCCAGTTCCGGTAATTCTGTCGTGCCTGCTTCCGGAAATTCTGTCGCCGCCTCCGGTTCGAGGGTCGCGCGTTGAGGCGCGCAGTGCCCGGCTGGTCGCCAGCAGGGGTGCGCCAGCGCCCCTGTCCATGGCCCCCGAGC
>SXOX01000289.1 GCA_005776585.1 Pseudomonadota bacterium
CATCGTCATCGTCACAGGCATCGCCGGCCTTGTCGCCGTCGGAGTCCTTCTGGTCCGCGTTCTTTACGAACTGGCAGTTGTCGGCCGCGTCCAGGATCCCGTCGTTGTCGTCGTCGTCGTCGCAGACGTCGCCCGTGGCGTCGCCGTCGGTGTTCTTCTGATCCGGGTTCGGGATAAACGGGCAGTTGTCGTAGTCGTCCGGGATGCCGTCACCGTCGCTGTCGAGCTCACACGCGTCGCCCTGACCGTCGCCGTCGGAGTCCTTCTGCGTCGCGTTCGGCACGAAGTGGCAGTTGTCGGTCGTGTCGGGCACGCCGTCGTTGTCGTCGTCGAGGTCGCACACGTCGCCCTCGGCGTCCTTGTCGTTGTTGGCCTGCGACGCGTTCGAGATTAGCGGGCAGTTGTCCGACGCATCCACGATGCTGTCGTTGTCGTCATCGGGATCGCACGCATCGCCCTGGAGGTCGCTGTCGGTGTCCTTCTGGTCCACGTTCGGCACCGTCGGGCAGTTGTCCAGGCCATCGGCGATGCCGTCGTTGTCGTCATCGGTGTCACACGCATCGCCCTGGCTGTCCTTGTCAGCGTTCTCCTGTTTCGGGTTCGCGTTGACCGGACAGTTGTCGAGCCCATCGGCGAGCCCGTCGTTGTCGTCGTCGGAGTCGCACGCGTCGCCCTTGCCGTCGCCGTCGGTGTCCGTCTGCGCCGCGTTCGCCGTCACCGGGCAGTTGTCCACGGCATCCTGGATGGCGTCGCCGTCATCGTCGGAGTCGCACGCGTCGCCGAGCTTGTCGCCGTCGATGTCGCTCTGATCCGGATTGGGCGTGAACGGGCAGTTGTCGAAGGGATCCTCGACGCCGTCGCCATCGTCGTCCGCGTCACAGGCATCGCCCTTGCCGTCTTTGTCCGTGTCGTTCTGATCCTGGTTCTTCGTCAATGGGCAGTTGTCTGCCCCATCGGGCACGCCATCGCCATCCGTGTCGCCATCGCAGGCATCGCCGAGGCCGTCTGCGTCGAGGTCGCCCTGCCCGGGGTTGGCCACGAGCGCGCAGTTGTCCGTCAGGTCGGGCACGCCGTCGTTGTCGTCGTCTGAGTCACACGCGTCGCCCGCCTTGTCGCCGTCGGTGTCCTTCTGGTCAGGGTTCTTCGTCAGCGGGCAGTTGTCCGCGCCATCGCCAATGCCGTCGTTGTCGTCATCGGCGTCACACGCGTCGCCCTGCCCGTCCTGGTCGGCATCGGCCTGGTCTGGGTTCTTCGTCAGCGGGCAGTTGTCCTGCGGATCGGCGACGCCGTCGTTGTCATCGTCGGAGTCGCACGCGTCGCCCTTGCCGTCGCCGTCCGCGTCCGCCTGATTCGGATTCACGGTGTTCGGGCAATTATCTACTGCGTCTTGGATGCCGTCGTTATCGTCGTCGGCATCGCACACGTCGCCAACGCCGTCCTGATCGAGGTCCGCCTGATCGGGGTTCTTCGTCGTCGGGCAGTTGTCCTGCGGATCGACCACGCCGTCGTTGTCGTCATCGGCGTCGCACGCATCGCCCTGCCCGTCGCCGTCCGCGTCGAGCTGGTTCGGGTTTGCGGCCTTGGGGCAGTTGTCCACGCCATCCGCGATGCCGTCGTTGTCGTCGTCGGAGTCACACGGATCGCCCGCGCCGTCCTGATCGGTGTCGGCCTGATCGGGGTTCTTCGTCTGCGGACAGTTGTCCTGCGGATCCACGATGCCGTCATTGTCGTCGTCGGCGTCGCACGCGTCGCCCTGCCCGTCCTGGTCGAGGTCGGCCTGCGTCGGATTCGGCGTCTTCGGGCAGTTGTCTACGCCGTTCGGGATGCCATCGCCGTCATCATCGCCATCGCACGCGTCGCCCTGCCCGTCGAGGTCCGTGTCCTTCTGGTCCGGGTTCGGCGCAAAGTGGCAGTTGTCGGTCACGTCCGGGATGCCGTCGTTGTCGTCGTCCTTGTCGCACGCGTCGCCGCTCTTGTCGGCGTCGGCGTCGAGCTGATCGGTGTTGGTGATGGTCGGGCAGTTGTCGAGCGTATCGGGCACCTTGTCGTCGTCGTCGTCGATGTCGCAGGCGTCACCGAGCTTGTCGCCGTCGTTGTCACCCTGCTCCGGGTTGACCTGCAGCGGGCAGTTGTCGGCCGGGTCCAAGATGGTGTCGTTGTCGTCATCGGCGTCGCACGCGTCCCCCTGCGGGTCGTCGTCGGTGTTCTTCTGGTCCGGGTTGGCGAGCCCCGCACAGTTGTCCTGCGTGTCAGGGACGCCGTCGTTGTCGTCGTCGGCGTCACATGCGTCGCCCTGCGTGTCGCCGTCGGCGTCGGCCTGGTCGGTGTTGGCCAGAAACAGGCAGTTGTCGATCGTGTCCGGGACCGTGTCGTTGTCGTCGTCCTGGTCGCAGGCATCGCCCAGCGTATCGCCATCGGCGTCAGCCTGTCCCGGGTTCGGGATCGTGGGGCAGTTGTCGACCGGATCGAGGATACCGTCGCCGTCGTTGTCGCCGTCGCACTTGTCGCCAATCTGATCCTGGTCGGAGTCGGCCTGATCGGGGTTGGCCACGTAGATGCAGTTGTCGGCCGGGTCGAGCACGCCGTCGTTGTCGTCGTCGGTGTCACAGTCGTCGCCGGCCTTGTCTCCGTCATGGTCGACCTGGCCCGGGTTGGCCAGCAGCGGGCAATTGTCCTGCACGTCGGGGATGACGTCGCCGTCGTCGTCCGGATCGCACGCGTCGCCGAGCTTGTCGCCATCGGCATCGCCCTGATCGGGGTTGGGTGCGATCGCGCAGTTGTCGGTCGCGTCGGGCACCGTGTCGTTGTCGTCGTCGTCATCACAGACGTCGCCCTGCTTGTCCTGGTCGGCGTCGGCCTGATCGGCGTTGGGGTAGAGGGGGCAGTTGTCCTTGTCGTCGGTGATGAGGTCGCCGTCGTCATCGGGATCGACACAGTCCGCCGTCCCGTCCTTGTCGAGGTCCGGCTGGCCCTCGTCCGTCTTGCCGTTGCAGTCGTCGTCCTGGCCGTTGCACACCTCCGCCGTGGGTTGCTTGGCGTCGCACGCCGTGAGGCCCTGGTCCGAACAGAAGCGCACGCCACCGCAGGAGCCGACCTCCGAGCTCACCTTGCAGCTCGTCGAGGCCTTCTGGTTGACGTACTTGGGCGTGCACTCGCACTTCCCATCGTCTTTGACGCACTGGCCACTGGTGCACGAGTAACCGGTCTGGCACGGGTACTTGTCGCTGCACGGCTGACCGCAGAAGCTCCCTTGGCCGCCGTAGCTGACGCACTTCGGCTGCAAGTCGCCAAAGCCCTCACCGCAGTCCTTGTCGGCCAGGCACGGGCGGCAGATGTTCTTGAACAGCGGCACGCAGATGTAGGTGAGGTCATGCGCCGCGTTGCTCACCGGCTGGCAGGCGAAGCCCGGGGCGCACGACTCGATGCACGTCTCCGTGCAGAGCCCGCCCGCGGGACCTTCGACGCACCACGACGAGCCGCAATCGGCGTTGTCGCTGCACGGGACGTACTCGGTGCCCACGACGGCGTCGGGCTTCTTGGCGTCGCCGCCAATCGTCTCCTTGCCGTTCTTGACCTCGCCGTGGCCTGTGCCATCCGCAAAGAGCAGCGCGTCCTCGAGCACGCCAGAGGTGCCCTCGTCTCCATCCGAGCAGCGCACCAGCGCGCCCAGCGCCAACGCCGCGAGAGCCATTCGACCAAAAGACATGTTCGACTTCATGATGCGCCCCTGGACCTTCCCTGTCGCTCGAGGTCAAGCCTACCGCCGATCGCGCCGCGCGGGTAGTTTCCACGAGACGCTTGCCGCCGGTACGCCCCGCCAACATCGACCTTTCGGCGTCGCGTCTTGAGGGCCTCGATGGGTTTTACGCTAAAAAGCAGCGAACCTACGGCGCGCCGCTGGGCCTTCCTGGCCGCTCGGGCGACGCGCGCTCACCCGGACGAGGGTCCGGAAGTGACGCGCTGGATGCAAGTCGAGGCCGCCGTAGCGCGCGGTCAGGGGGCGAGGGTGAGGCCCGGCACGATGGTGTCGGTGCGCCACTTGAAGTCATCGACGAGGAGGTGGGTGTCTGAGGACGGACCAAAGGCGTCGTGCAGCCAAATCGTGATGACCAACGTCTCCTCTGGGACCGCCGGCCACGTGATCTCGTGCCATTGGGATCCGTTCGCCGTGTTGCATTGAAGGCCTGTGCCGGTCCAATCGATTCCACTGTATGTGATAACTGAGGTAGCGGTCGACTTCGAACAAACCTGATCGCTAGGGAGAAACCCAAGGCAGACGTTGTTACCGAGGCCGTCGGTGTAGCTCGGGGCAATGCCATTGCAAGACTTCGCGACGTTGCTCAGGACGGTCTTGCCCCCAGTAGAGGACGAACCTGAAATCAAGACATAGACGGGGTCTCCGCTCGTTCCGGCCGTGTCGCCGTTGATGATGGCGTGTAGGACAAGAAGCCGGAGCGACGCGCCAGTGACGCCGAGTGGCACGGTGAGTGTGATGTCCAGGCGGGACGCGTCGTGCATGGTCTCGTACTTGTCCCCTTTCGTGTACCAGGGGTCCTTCGTCGGTATGGTACCCGGCAAGCTCGCTGCGCTCTGTCCACTGAACGGGTACCCCGTCGACATGATGAGGTAGGTGTCGCCGCGCTTGGGCTGGAGCGAGTTCGATGGCGAGCCCCACTGTGGGATCGCCAGCACCGCGTTCGTCAGGTCCGACCCCGTCGGCGAGGTCAGCGTCGCGCCCTTGAGCCAGGTCTTGTCGCAGATGTCGAGCGCGCACAGCATCGCGTCCATGGACGGGCCGTAGCAGATCTCGTTGCACGGCGGGTTCAGCACGACGCACTGGCCTTGCGTGTTGCACTGCTGGCCCTCGGGGCAGCCACCGCACCACTTGCCGCAACTGTCATAGCCGCACTGGCCGACCGCGCAGCCGCAGGCGCTGCACTGGCCCGCGACGCAGGACTCGGTCTTGGGGCAGGTGCCGCACGAGCCGCCGCAGCCGTCGCTGCCACACAGCTTCGGGCCGCAGTCGGGGACGCAGCACTTGCCGTCGAGGCACAGGCCGTTCGGACACGGACCGCCCTGGGCGGTGTAGACGCACTTGCCGCCCGCGCCGCACGCGTCCTTGGTGCACGGGTTCTTGTCATTGCACTCGACCGGGAGGCCCACGCACTGGCCGTTCTGGCAGAGGTCGTTGGTCGTGCAGTCGTCGCCGTCGTTGCAGCCCGAGCTCACGTTCACCGAGACGCACTTGCCGTCGGTGGCACAGGCGTCGGTCGTACACGGGTTGCCGTCGAGGCAGTCGGCCACCGATTTGCAGCACGACGGCCCGCCGACCAGCACGTGCTGGCAGCCGAGCAGCGGGTCGCAGGTGTCGGAGGTGCACGGGTTGGCGTCGTCGCAGCTCTTCTTTCCGCCCGGCGCACAGCCACCGACGGTGCACACGTCGTCGATGGTGCAGGGGTTGCCGTCCTCGCAGCCGCCCGCCGTGGGAGTGTACGTGCAGCCGGCGCCGAGGAGGCAGGTGTCGAGCGTGCAGGGGCTGCCGTCGTCACACGAGTTCGGCACGCCGGCGACGCACTTGCCGCTGTCACACGCATCGCCGACGGTGCACGGCTCGCCGTCATCGCACAGGCCTGGGACCGGTTTGGAGGTGCAGCCGCCGACCTTGGTACAGCCCTCGGCGGTGCACGGGTTCGCGTCGTCGCACATGAGCGCCTTGCCGCCCTTGCAGCCGGTGTCCTTGCAGGCGTCGTCGGTCGTACACGCGTCGCCGTCGTCGCACGCGCTCGGCGTGGGCGTGAACGTGCAGCCGGTGCCCGGAACGCACGTGTCGGCCGTGCACACGTTGCCGTCACCGCACGCGGTCGGCGCCTCGAAGCCCGAGCCATCGGCCTTGCAGACGCTCGCCGCGTCGCCTTGGCAGGCGATCGAGAACGGCACGCACGTGCCCGCCGTGACGCAGTGCTCGGCGACGCACGCCAAGCCTCCGGCGCAGTCGTCGCTCGCGAGGCACTCGACGCAGTGCTTGGTCGCCTTGTTGCACACCATTCCGAACGGCGTGCAGTCCTTCGACGAGACGCAGCCCGACGGCTGAGGCTTACACTGAAAGCCCGCGCAGGTGAGCCCGGAGGCGCAGTCGTCGCTCGAGACGCACTCGACGCACGTGAGCGCCGCCTTGTTGCAGACGCCGGCGGCGCAGTCCTTGTCGGACTTGCACGCGGTCGGTGAAACCGTCGTGTCGGGGTTGCCGGGCACGTCCGGGCTGACCGGCGTGTCCGCGAGGCCCCCCGGGTCGCTCGCCGGACCTGGATCGGCGAGAGAGCCAGGGTCGGCCGGAGCACCGGGATCGGCCGGAGCACCGGGATCGGCCGGAGCACCGGGATCGGCCGGAGCACCGGGATCGGCCGGAGCACCGGGATCGGCGAGAGGCCCAGGGTCGGCCGCGGTATCGGGCGCAGGAGTCCCGGGCACGTCCGTCCCACCCGCGGCGTCTGCTGCGCTCGCGTCGGCTTCGACCTCCGGGACCTTCTTCTCGCAGCCCGCCGCCGCGAACAGCACCGCCGTCACGGCGACAACGACACCCCATTGGGACCACACCATGCTGCACCTCCACGCGTCGCGCCAGAGCGTACGCCGATGACCTCGTCAACGTCAATGAACGGCCCACGCGCGCGCCAATGCACCGCCTCGTGAAAATCCACCGATCACCCGCGCGCTCGCCGGCAACGTATGCAGCAGAGACGGGAGGTGGCTATGGAATCGATGCGAAGGCGCGCCGCAGGCGTGGCCGCCGAGGTTTGCGTTGGCTTTGGAGTGATGCTGGGACTCATGGGGTGCGAGGCCGTAGAGACCCCAGGGTTCGAGGGCTTCGACTTCGTGATGATCGGCGGAATCGAGGACATCGGGGGCGGACCGGCAAGCGCGGTCCCCGAGTCGCCGGATACGCAGTCCGCGCCGCCGTCGGTGCCGGAGGTCGCGTCGAGTGGGCCAGCGGACACGACGCCGTCCAACGCTCCAGACACGGCGTCCAAGTGCTCGAGTTCGACGTCGTGTGACGACGGAGACCCCTGCACCGAGGACGGCTGTGACAAGGCAAATGGGTGCATCCACTTCCAACTGTCAAACAAGGCGTGCGATGACGGAGACGCGTGCACGTACAGCGATAACTGCTCCACTGGGAAGTGCGCCGGTTCGCCGGTCAAGTGCGACGATGGCAACCCCTGCACGACCGACAAGTGCAGCCCTGGCAAGGGGACTTGCCAGCATACACCGGACACGGGAACCATCTGCAACGACGCCAACCCGTGCACGCTCTATGACGTCTGCGTCGGAGGGTTTTGTTCGGGCGCCGGTGCGCTGAACTGCGATGACAAGGACGCCTGTACGTCCGACGGCTGCGATCCCAAGGTCACGGACGGGTGCACACACGCCGCGGTCGTCTGCGACGACGCCGACCCGTGCACGTCAGACGGCTGTGTGAAGACCACCGGGTGCACCTTCGCGGCCCCGGGCAAGCCGTGCTCCGGTGACAGCAAGTGTGCCGACGGCAACCCGTGCACGAAAGACAGCTGCGGGCCGTGTGGGACCTGCCTGAACACGCCCGTGACGTGCGACGACCAGAATCCATGCACGCTGGACGCGTGTGATCCCAAGAGCGGGTGCGTCGCTCCGCCAGCCTCGGGCGGCCCGTGCAGCGACGGCGATCCCTGTACGCTGGGTGACGTCTGCGTCAAGGGCGCCTGTGCCAGCGGCACCAATGTCATCTGCGGCTGCAAGGGCAAGCCCAATGGAACACCGTGCGACGATGGCGAGGCCTGTACGACGGGTAGCGCCTGCCAGAGCGGCGCGTGCGGCGGGGGTATCGATGGCTGCACGCTCGGCACCGCGGCCAACCCCGCGACGAGCTGCGAGCAGATTCGCATCTACGCCAGCGGGGCGGCCAAGCACGGCAGCGGCCTGTACTTCATCCAGGATGCCGTGACCAAGACGGGGCTCGAGGTCTACTGCGACCAGACGACGCTCGGTGGGGGCTGGACGCGCGTCGCGTGGATACGCGGTGAGGTGCCGCTCTGCGGACTCAGCGGCTACGGGTCGAACGCGGCGGTCGCGACGGGTGGCCCGGAGACCGCGGTGATGGACGTGGGCGTCGCCGGAGCGATCCCCGTGACCGACGGGAGGATCCTCGTCATCTTCGAGGTCCCAAATAGCGCCGAGCTCGTCAAGGGCACCTACGTCTTCGGCAATGGGAACGCCAAGTTCAACTGGGCCGGGGTCGCGACGGGCGTCATCAACGCGTCGAACGTGACCTCGTATGGGGTGAAGGCGTCCGTCGATGGCGGACCCTTCGAGGCACTATTGACGGCTCCAGGGTGCACGTCGAGCAAGGGCACGTGCCTGTTGGGCGGCTGTCCCGTCAGCGCACCGAACGAGTGGGGCATCATGCTCGGCCGCGGGTCGTACGACACGGGCACGTACGTCATCGACGCGGCGTGCAAGAGCCTGAGCCCGGCGCCGGGCCTCTACAGCGGCAAGGCGTTCGCCCCGGTCAGCTGGGGTTGGAAGGGCTCGATCTTGATTCGTTAGCACGATCGGTTTTTTTCGATCCGGATGGCCCCTCTCGGACAACCCACCATCCATGAGCGACGACGTCTTCGAGGACCTCTCGGGCTTGCCCGTGGCGAGCCCTTCCTCCTCCGGTGGGAGCCTCCTGTGGCTGTGCCCGGAGGATGACGCAGTCATCGCGGGGCCAACCCGGTTCGGTCGGTGCCCGGAGCATGGGGTCCGCGCCGTGCGGGTGCAGGTGACGAGCCCCGGGCGGCCCGGGATGGTGCTGCCTCTGACGTGGAGAGAGCGGTGGGAGCTCCTGTGGCGACCACCGGCGCCCGTCGAGGTCAAGGCTCCGCCGCCTCGCTCGACGCCATGGGTCGCGGCCCCGCGGGCCGAGGTACCGGTGGACCATACCCCGACAGCCGTAGCGCGCTGTCTCGACGTGGCGACGCGCGAAGCGATCCGGAGCCTCACGGAGCTCGACGCCGCGGTCGCCGCGGCCACCGAGGAGGTGCGCGCCGACCGGGACGCGGCCTTGGCACGGGCCGAGTGGCTCGAGGCCGACCGTGCCATGCTCGCTACGGCGTTGCACGACGCGGAGCAGGCGCGAGCGGCCGAGGCCGGCCGTGTGCGGTCGGCGGAGCACGAGCTGACACTCCTGCGCGGACGGTGCGAGGCCCTCGAGCGCGTCTTGGGCGCCCACGTCGAGAGCGCGCGCGCCGTGATGCCCGCAGCGGAGCGACCGACGCGCCCGGCGCGTGACCTGGGGCTGTCGCTCGTCGTACCGGCGCGACACGGCAGAGGCGCCAGCTCGACGCTCTGACACGGGACCGTCACACCGCATGAGGGCTATGGCAGGGAGTAGACCAGCACGGCCATGGCCCCGCCGGTGAGCGCGCTCGCGACCAGGACACGGCCGCGCACCACGGTCGGCGGCGTAAACTTCGAGAACGCGGGCGTGTCGGTCTCCCAGAGCGTCTCGAGCGTCTCGCCATCGAACGCCCAGAGGTGCCCCTGCCCTGCCGCACCGGTCACCGTCCGCGTCGTGGCCCACACGAGGGTCGATCCGGGCTTGCCGTCATTGGTCGACACCGACATGAAGCCCCCACCCGGCATCGCGGGCACCGCCGCGGTCGCGTGGAGGGTGAGCGCGTGGGTCTCGTCGTCGTAGCGAAACGCGCGCAAGAGCTCGTCTTGCGCCCACCCGTAGGCCAGGGCGTAAGGAGCAGGAAGTCCATCGGCGAGACGCGGTCGGGAGATGGCGAGGGCGCCGTAGACGACGGGGATCCCCGACCACGAATGGACGTAAAGAGCGTGGTCGCCTTGCAGCGGCAGGGTCGAGAAGGGGCTCAGCGGCGGATGTCGTGGGGTCAGGGTGTGCCGGTCCAGAACGTAGAGCAGCCCGCCCTTCGAGCTCACGAGGAGATCCTCGGTGCCGGGGATGAGCGCCGGACCCGAGGAGCCGAAGCCGACGTCCCCGGCGTTCGTGAACTGAAAGACGGTCCCTGTGAAGCCGGCGGCGGTGTACGGCCGCGTATCGGCGTACCCGAGCACCTGGCTTGGAGCTGTCTCGGTCGCGAAGTCGAGCGGGAGGCGCAAGACGCTGTCTTCGAAGTCGGTCGGCTTGGGCGGGAAGTCACCCGGCGGATGCGTCTTGCAGTCGAGCGTGCGGTTGGCCGCAGTAAAGTAAACCCACTTCCCGTCAGAGGCGGGCGCAGTGCCGGCCTGCCAGACACTGCCGCCGCGCGTGGTCGGGGTCGTGTTGAACATGGCGGGCGGCTTTGTGAGGTCTGCCGCATCGTATCGAAAGAGATAGCCGTGGTAGACAAAGTCTTCCTCGTGCTGGTTCCCATTGGGCCCGGAGCCAAACGCGACGAAGAGCCCGTCGCCTTCGAGCAAGAGCCCGGGCCGATTCCACTGCACGGCCGGTTCGAAACCTGCGCCTGCAATGACGGTCTCAGCGACGACAGCGCCAGTCCCGAGCGCGAGCGCGAATAGCCGAACGCGGCAGGTGGCCGTGCTTTGGACGTTCGCGCAGCTCCCGACGGTGACCTTGACGTCAGGGTTGCAGTCCCGGGCCACGACGTAGACGCGCTCGCGGGCCCCAGAGATGACGGGAGTCGAGAGGATGCCATTTGGACCAAAGACGTTGCGCGTCGACTGACCCGGCGTGCCCAGTTCGCCGGACTTGCCCACGTGCCACACGGGGGCGCTGCCGTCAGGGGCGTCGAGGTCGAACGCAAAAACACTGTCATTCATCGTCGCGGCGACGACGAGCGTCTTGCGACCGGATGGCGTGTCGACCTCCCCGGCGACCAGCGGCTGCGCGTAGAGTTCACCATCGACGGGCAAGGTGGCCCGCAGGACGAGTCCGCGCACGTTTGCGACCGACAGCTGCTCCTCGCCCCGGTTGGTGCCAGTACGCCCGTTGTCGTTCTTCGAGGTGAGCACCTCGAGTGGCTCGACCTTCGGCGGCGGCACGAGGTGCTCGGCCCCTGCGGCAGTGTCGGGCGCGGATCGCAGGTCCGTCGACTCAGTGAGTACCGTGGCTGAAGGTTCGGGGTCCGAGGCACACCCGAGCACTACGCTCACCACCAGCACCGCGGTCCACCGGCCTACTTCAAGGCGCGAATCCATGCGGCCACCTCCTCCTCGAGCTGCAGATTGCGAACCTGGGTGGAGAGATCGGGCATCTGATCCTTGCCGCGCCGCGCGAGCGTCAGCCAGGTGCCGCTGCGCTCCGGCGCTCCGGGGACGACGCGCTGCGTGGTCTCAGCGAGTGACATCGTCGTCAAGGCCACCGAGACGTTGGTCGCGACGAGCCGCGAAGCCGCTCCATCGCGCGCGGTCGCGTCGAGGCGGAGGATGAGGCCCATCGCGGCCTTCTCTCCGGTGTCGGCATGGCAGTGCCCGCAGTTGGCGTGGAGGCCGCCCAGCGCGCGCTCCGCGACGGCGTCGGCCCACAGCGGCGCTACGTCGGCTCGGCCTGGGAGGGTCAGGCGCTGCTCACTCAGCAGCGTGTCGAGCGTCGGCGTCCCGCCCCGTGCGAGCTGAAGCGCCGAGATCCCCAGGATGCGGCCAGGCTCGCCACCGTGGCACCGCCCGCAGCGGGCCGCGGAGGGGATCTCGTGCGCGGGCACGAGCCCGAGCTGGTCGCGTCCACCGCGCTCGGTATACGTCGCTCCTTTTCCGTCGGTCGAGTAGACATAGGATCCCATGCGGTAGCCGGTCGGGGTCCGCTCGAGGACGCGGAGCTCGATGGGTCGCTGGTCGGCCGTGAGGTAGAGCTTGAGCGCGCGGGTCCCGACGGGGAAGACGAAGTGCTCGAGGTCGGTCCCATCGATGCGCATGCCCGGGGGCAGGTACAGGTATCGCCGAGCCTGGTGACCGTCGGCCCAGAGCGGGAACGCGGGGACCGTGGGGCGAAAGCACCCGCGCACCTCCGTCAGGGAGGTACCGGCGAGGATCGCGGCCGCTTGGAGCGGCTCGCCCTCGTGTGCGACGCCCAGGCGCGCACAGGACTCACCCGCCGCGTCAGGTGGAACCGCGCTCGGGCAGGCGAGGAGTGCAGACGAGCCCATGACCGACAGCCCGAGGAGGAGTCGTGCCCGCGCGGTGACTGAAAACGGCCAGGCCACGGACGGGAGTGTCACTGGGGCGTCCCGTGGACGCAACCGCGACGAAGCGACGAACGGGCCGCCTTGACCTGGCGCCCCGGGTTTCGGCAGCATGCCGCCGCAGACCATCACGACCGCGCCAGGCGGCGCTTCACACGAGAGGGACGAGCGACTCATGAGAAACCCCATGCATCTGAGACTGCTGACCTTGGCCATCGCGGCGCTGTTCGCTGCCTGTTCGAGCTCGAATGGCGCTCAGCCGACCGCGACGACAGACACCGGCATCGGGCTGGCATCCGAGACCGCCGCAACGGGCTCGACTCCGGAGACGAGCACGACCGGGTCAGGCACAGGCGACGACACCGCGACGACGACCGGTGACGGCACCGGCGGGACCGGTGACGGCACCGGCAGCACGACGGGCGCCATCGACAACGGCTTTCGCCCCAACAAGGACGGCTTCGGCTTTCAGAACTACACCAATGAGGCCAAGCCCACGAACCTCACCGCCGAGGACGTCCGAAGCATCTTTGGCGACGGCGTCTGCGCCAGCCTCGCCGGCGGCGCGTGTACGCTCACGCCTGCCGCTTCCCAGTGGGCGACGACGTCGAGCAACGACATGAACGGAGGCCACTGCTTCGGCATGGCGCACCTCGCCTCGGCGGTGTTCATGGGCAAGGTCACCGTCGACAAGCTCGGTGGCGCGGCGACTGACACGACAAACTCACTCAAGCTCGAAAACAACACCGCCCTGCAGCGGGCCATAGGCACGGCCTTCGTCATGCAGGGGCTCACGCCGGCCATCAACACGGCCAAGATGGCGATGACCCCCGGCGACCTGGTGACGTTCCTGTCGACCGAGCTCAAGACGAAGACGGAGACCTACACCATCGCGATCTTCCAGACGGACGCGACGGGAAACAAGTCGGGCGGCCACGCCGTCACGCCCTATGCCATCAAGGAGGACGCCGGCAAGACGCAGATCATGGTCTGGGACAACAACTTCCCGAACGAGGAGCGGTCCATCGAGGTCGACCTCACGGCAAAGACCTGGAAGTACAGCGCGGCGGCCAATCCGAACGACCCGGCGAGCTTGTATGTCGGAGACGACAAGACGCTGTCGATTGGCGTCTACCCCGTGACGCCGACGCTCGGGGTCCAAGAGTGCCCCTTCTGTAAGAATGTCGGCGCTCCGGGAGACGTGACGGTCGTGGCCAACGGCGCGGGGAACCTCCAGCTCGCCGACGGCACCGGGAACACGGTCGACGAGACGCAAAACAGCTTTCCTGGCGCGGTCGTCACCGAGCGCACCTCGGCGGACCTCTTCAAAGACGATCCGGAGCCCATCTATCGCGTGCCCGGCACGACGGATCTGACCATCACCATCGACGGCACGAAGCTCACGGCGGCCTCGCCCACGAACGTCAAGGCGTTCGGCCCGGGGTGGGTGCTCGGCGTCGAGGACATCAACCTGGCTCCGGGCGAGAAGGACACGCTCGTGATCGGCAAAGGCGGCGACACGCTCACCTACACGACGGCCTCGATGGAGACGCCCGGGATCGTCTTCGGCATCCAGACCGCGGGCGCGGACTACGAGTTCACGTTCCAGGTCGTCGGTGACGCTAACGGAATCACGGTCACGCTCGACATTGATTTGGTCACCGGCAAGCTGTCGCTCCGCATCCAGAACGAGGGCGCGACCGTCTACGGGATCGTGATGCGGCGCATCGACGACAAGGGCGAGTCCGAGTTCTCGCACGCCAACGGCAGCGAGGCCGGCGGCGATACGGTGATCTTCGACTTCGACGACTGGGCGGGCCAGGGCACGCCGCTGAGCATCGAGGTCGACAAGGGCTCCGACGGGTCCGTGGACACCACCGAGACCGCGACGGACGACAAGTAACCGCTAATCCAGATCGGGCATCGGCGACTGGAGCACCTTCCGATTGCCTCGATGGTCCGGCGGAGAGACCACGCCATCGAACTGCATGCGCTCGATGATGCGCGCTGAGCGGTTGTAGCCAATCTTGAGCCGCCGCTGCAGGTAGCTGATGCTCGCGTTCTTCGACTCGACGACGACCGCGAGCGCCTGGTCGTACATCGGGTCGTACTCCTCCTCGCTCAGGTCCTTCTTCTCCTCGTCATCGTCGAGGAGGATGTTCATGTCGTAGTCGGGCGGACCGTACGGCAGCACGGCCGAGACGACGCGCTGGACCTCTTCGTCGCTCACGAAGCAGCCCTGGATGCGCTGGAGCCGGCTCGTGCCCGGAGGCAGAAAGAGCATTTCGCCCTGCCCGAGCAGGTTCTCGGCGCCCATGCGGTCCAAGATGGTGC
>SXOX01000290.1 GCA_005776585.1 Pseudomonadota bacterium
CGTCGGTGGCAACGCCATCTACGCTGGTGGCGGTGGGGCCGGTGGATCGTATTGCGCCACCCCCGGCGGGTCGTTCTGGTACTTCAGCAATTGTCGTCAGAGCTACACCAACAACACGCCATGGGACTACGACGGCTACGTCATCGTGACGTGGTGAGACGGGACGATCGGAGGTACCTCATGCTTCAAGAATCACACCTCGCGCGATTACTCCGATTTCGCGACAGACTCTCTGATCGCGTGTGCCGACCGGTACGGGCAATTTTGACTGGCCAAAGTGCACGAGAAAGAAGCATCTTCGTCTCGCATCGGTCGTGTATCACTGCTGCGACGCATTCGTCGGCTTCTATGCGGGGGACGGCCCCCGCACCCCCGGATTTGGCCCATCTGGACCCGGCGGTGACTTGCAGTCCTTGTCGCGGATTTGCAGGGTCACGCACGGCACTCGTCGTCCTGGCGTGCTGTGCCCCGGTCCTTCTGTCACTCGCGCCACTCGCTGCGATGATACTCGGGTGCGCTACCGAGGCAGGCCCGGTCTTCTCAGACAACGTTCCCCCCGCGGCGTCGGCCGTCGTCCCGGTCCGGCCCAGTCTTGACTTGGTCAACGCGCCCAGCCCGGTCGGTGCGTTGGCGCTCGACCTGGTCTACGAGCGGGACCCCCGGCAGGCCGGTCCCCGCATGATGGAGCTGAGGCTTCAGATCCAAGGTGACCTTCAGTATGTGCGCTCCGAGCGCCTCGCCGGTGCACTGAACGCCGATAAGGATCTGGTCGTCCAGTCGGAGGCACCCGGCCGGCTGCGCACGCTGCTCTACACGACGCGAAACACGACACGCCTCGCTCCAGGACCACTCGTCCGCTTCTGGTTCGCCCGGACCGGCCCCGGTGAGGTGCGCTTCGTCGAGCAATCGCCTGTCTTTGCGCCGCCCGAGACGGACGTTGGGGTCACGTTCGGGGCGCCGGTCCTCATCGGAGGTGCCCTATGAGCGTGCGCCATGGCTCCGTTGTCGCCTTGCTGGCGCTGGCTCTCCCAGCGGGCGCTCACGCCAAGGAGCCCGTGCCCGCGCAGCCCAACGGCTGTCCGAGCCCGGGAGGGCAGGGAGCCCCGTGCGCGACCGAGGCTGACTGCGCGCTTCATCCATACGCCACGCTGTGTGTCGAGCACACGGCTGGCGACCCCTTCAGTCGGCGCTGCGAGATCCCATGCGAAACGTTGTCTGGCGCCGTGATGAGCATGAATCGCAGCGCGTGCGCCCTCGGCGAGACGTGCCGCGAAGCCAAGGCCACCCCTGGCCGCAAGGCCTACATCTGCCGACCGTCGGCATTTCGCGTGGACCTGAATCTGTTGGATGAGGCCGTGGCGCGTCACATCGAGGTCGACGCCGAGCAGCCCGTGTTCTCGCCAAGCCTGTGTTCACTCCAAGCCAACCTGGCCACGCTGCTCGATCAGGACGGAGACAAGGACTACGACATCTTCGATCTCGACCTCGTGGTCCTGGCCTTCCTCGAGCAGCCCGCCTGCGATCTCGTGAGCCAGACCTGCGACTCACCGGATCTCGTCCCTTGCGCAACTGACGCCGAATGCGGCAAGGGCCTCTACTGCGACGCCGCCAGACACCTCTGCCAGCGCGATTGCGGACTCATTGCTGCGCGCGAGGAGGCTTTCGAGCCTTTCGACCGAGGCTGCAAGGGAGCATTGAAGGTCTGCAACTATGGCCGCGGTCGCTGCGAGAAGGTCGATCCGACGGCGACCTCCTGCCAGGTCGACTCCCAGTGTCCACCAGCGGCCTACTGTCTCGTCGGACGCTGCGCCTCGATGTGCTACGGCTCGGCCGCGTGCCCTGGGACCAACTGGTATTGCAGCCAGAGCAACCGGTGTCGTGCACTGCCGCACCCCAGCGCCGATAGCGCGTTCATCTTCGATCCCAAGGACTACGCCGTCCGCTTCAGCCGCGACACTCTGAAGCTCGACGCCGTCGCGACCCAGGACGCCAGCGCGCTCGTGGTCATGGATCTCGTGTCCAAGAAGCAGGTCACGGCGCAGCCATCGGTCACGTTCGGTTATCGGCTGGAGCTCACCTATGGCTGGAAGCAGGACGCGCGGTGCCTGCAGCCATTCGTCGATTGTGGGGACTCCGAGGCACTGTCGGCCGGCGAGACCAAGGCGGCGTGCGAGGCGCGCCAGCAAGAGTGCATCGTCGACGACACCGAGCAGTGGATTCAGCTCCCTTCGCCGTTTGGCACCGTGAGCGCCATCGGCACGCCCTCCATCGCCGTGGCACTCGACACGGCGGTCGCCGATGCGCTCAGCCCGGGCACCTACACAGCCAAGCTCCGCGCCATTTTCGATAACGGCGACTCGGACACCGTCGCCATCACCTTCGTCAAGGCATCGCCGTCGGGCGAATACCAGGGCAGCCTCTCGGTGACCTACAAAGGCCAGAACAATCTTCTCAACGGCCTGCGGCCCCTCACGTTCGGGATGCGGCTCAAGGTCGAAGACACGCTCGCGAGTTGGGACCAGCTGATGGCAGCCGAGAACGTCAAGGGTAACGCCGACGACGTTGTTGACGTGACCAAGGGGCTCGTCGTACGCGGGCTGCTTCATGGGGCGGGAGCCCTGGCTTTCACACGCGGCGGCGCGCTCACGACCGCCGAAGATGAGATTCCGTTCGTCGGCCTCTACTCGACGGACCTGGGGCGCATCCGGCTCCTTGGCATCATCGAGGTCCACGAGGACTTCTGCCTCACCGCGACCGGTGACGACTGTGGGGCTGCGCCGAACGCGCTGGCCGTCAAGAACCTGTTCGGCCGGACCGTGCGCCGAACGGTCGAGTTCGTGGGCCCGTTCGTGCCGGCCCAGGCGCTGTTCCACGGTATGTATCGCGAGCGCATCTCGGGCCTCGTGCCCACGGGCGACATCACGCTCGAGGGCGGATTTCGCATGAGCCAGATCTATGCCGACGCGTCCGCTCTCAAGGCCACGGGCGCGCTGCTCGACCCGGCCGCTGGTGGCGTCGTATTCCCGACCAAGGCCGACGTGGCCAAGCGGCTCGAGGCCCGGATCTCGGCCGACTGCGCCTCCGGCGATGAGACCGACCCCGGGTCGCCGGCCTTTGCACGCACGCAGTTCGCGAGCAAGTCACAGTTCGACGCGTACCTTGCCCAGGCTCGTCGGGCGGGCGCGCCTACTGAGTCGAGCCCGCTCGGAAAGACCACCATCTTCCCCGCACTGCGCCAGTTTACGGGGGTGATCGACGAGGCGCTCGCGGCGCTCGGCGCCGACACGACCACGACGGGCCAACAGAAGCAGCTCAACATCTACGACTTCGTGTCGAGTCGCCTCTTGCCCTGCGACCCGACGGACCCGTCGCCGCCGCCGGTGTGCATCGACGAGCCGGCTGTGCGCTGCGGTCTGGCGCTCTACCAGAAGGCGCTCAACGAAGGATGGGTCGACGTCGACCAGCTCAAAGGGGTGAGTGAGAAGCCCGTCCTGGGCGAGCAGGACGTGTTCTGCATCGACACGATCCCGACGCCCGGCTGTCCCCCGGAGCCTGGCGGCGCCAAGGCCCTATTCGCGGTACAGGAGCACAATGGCTTCTGGCGCGATCTGGGGCAGATCCTCAAGTTCGACGCCGATCGGTCTCTCTCGGACGCGTTCCTCGTGCTGTTTCGCAACGACTTCGATCCGTTCTCTCAGGGCGCGGCGCTCAGCTACAAGCAGTCGAAGCTCCGGGCAGCGCTGTCGCGCTACGACCAGCTCGTCGCCAGCGTGGCGGGACCGGAGGCCGCGACTGTGCTCTTCAAGCTATTCGGCGCGGCGTTCAAGCAACACGGCGGCGAGTGGACGGGCCTCATTCATACCATCCTCGCCGACCGCATGAGCGCATTGGCCGAGCTCGTCGACCTCGAGGCGCGTGTCTTTGGCTCGGGCTCCTCGTCGGACTTCGTCTTCGCTCACCACCTGATGCAGCAAGAGTACCTGCTCCAGGTCTACCTCTTGGCGCTCGAGGCACAGTGGCAGGACGCGCAGTTTGCAACGAGCGGCGAGGCGGGCGCAGTCTTCGAGGCGGGCCAGAAGGTGCTCAATCAGCTCGACCCCAAGCGCAACTCGTTGGGTGTGCAGCCGGGAGTCGTGTTCTTCGAGAGCACGAGCGCGGCGCTGAACGGCAAGAACCAGACGCTGAGCAACTGGGAATACTATCGCAGCCTGCTGGTCGGAGACGGCGTCACCACCGGCGTGATTGACGACGTACAATCTAAGATCGACGGCGCCGTCAAGGACCTGCAGGCCTCGATGGCGGATCTCGATGCGCTCGAGGGGAAGCTGCTGGCCGGGAAGCTCACCCTCAAGGACCGCCTGGCGGCGCTTTGCGGCGATCCGAACCCTGGAGGTACAGCTACCACGGGGACCTCGCCCGCCGATACCTGCCAGGCGCTCCGCAAGAAGTACCTGGACTACGAGGCCTGGGAGACGGTGCGCGACTGCGCGATCAACCCCGCCAAGGCCGAGAAGAAGGGTCTCACGTGCCCCGACGGTGCGGCCGTGGAGTGCGCGGACTACTCCAATACGCTCGACGCGGGAGCCAACAACTGCGCGCAGGTCGTCAAGACCTTCTCCGATGCCACGGGTGCCATCAATGGCACCGGGACCGGCGGCGGGGGCGAGCCTCCCAGGTGTGTGCTCGACAAGGACGAGAGCTGGGTGACGGTGAGTGGCGCCCAGCGGCCGTGCGTCGGAGGCGCCGTGGGACGTCTCCTACAAGAGAAGGTGCTCGTGGATCTGCAGCGCCGGTCGGTGGTGACTCGGCTCAGCGCGCTGCTCAAGAAGCTGAATGCGCGCATTGCCTGGATGGAAGCGGGCGCGGTCGCTGGCGAGGAGGTCGCAGCGAAGGCGGAGCTATTGTCCGCACTCTCGATGGCCATCGAGGCCGGCATGGGCATCGGTGACACCATCTCCGAGGGTCTCACCGACCTTACCGAGATGGGCGAGTGCATGGTCATCTTGGGCTTGGCGGTGGGTACCGACTGCCCGATGACCGCAGCGGTCGGCGCCGGCAAGTTCATCAAGGACAACCTCTGGGGCTTCGTCAAGGTCGGCCTGACCACCGCGAAGTCCGCGTTCGATGGCGCGCTCGATGACCTCGACGGACAGCTCTCCGATGATCTCGCGACGCTTCAGACCGAGCTCGAGCTCATGGAGCTCGGTCGTGGCGTCGACGATCTGGTCGACGAGTACGCCGTTTTGACTCAGAGCTCGCTCAATCTCAGCCTCGAGGTCGAGGACCAGCGCTACCAGGCCCAGGTCGCCGTCGATGGCTACGACGCCGAGCTGGCCTCGGTGGCCGATCATCTCGTGGGCCGAGAGAGCGGCTTCGTGCTGCGTGGCGACCTCCAGGTCCGCCAGGCCTCGGAGTCGTTTCGAGAGGTGCTTCAGCTCGGCTACCGGATGGTCATGGCGTTCGTCCACCACTACAACCTCTCGCCCGCAGAGAGCACGCTGCTCGTCACGCGCGCGCAGTCGCTCGTGACCGTAGGTGACGCCGACGACCTCGTTGCGTTGCTCGACTCGATGCAGCAGTCCTATTGCGGGAAGGAGGCCATCGACTGCGACTGGGGCGACACGAGCAACGTCAAGGTGCTCCGATTCTCCCTCCGAGAGCAGCTGTTTGCGCACCTGCACGACAGCGACGACGGTCCGTCGGGCAAGGTCGTCACTGCAGGTCAGAAGTTCCACAACACCATCACGCAGCCGCCCTATCTGCGCCGTCGCATTCGGGGTGTCCTCCCCACAGACCAGATCGAGCTCCCATTTAGTGTCGCAGTCACGCTCATGCAGAACCAGGGCAAGGTCCCGACGTGGCTCATCAATCCGCTCGAGTGCAACCAGCACCTCGCGGCCGGCGAATGGGAGTCTGTAGCGCCATGGGCAGAGGGCACCGTGGCGGTCAACCTCGTCGGCAAGAATCTCACGGGCAAGGCGCAGGTCGCGAGCTACGAGCTCGTGCGCGGTGGCCTCGACTTCATGCGGTCGTGCCATCCCGAGTCCGTGCCGGGCGAGATCGGGACGCAGCCGGTGCTCGACTATCCAATCCGCCGGCACCTCGTGAGCTATGCGCCCCAGAGCACGCAGGCGCAGCAAGAGTCCGTTCCGGCCTTCGTGACAGGCTCTCAGTCATTTGACGCGTGCCTCAGCGCCACCGAGACGCTGCCGGCCGACACGCTCGGCTGCTGGGCGACCTTTGCTCGCGACCGCACGCTGGCAGCGCCGGACTACAAGCTCGTCATCCCGCTGCACGTGGGCGGGGGCGCGACGACCACCGCCTGGATCACTGGGGAGGGACTGCCCGAAACCCAGCGTCCAGTTATCGAAGACATTGTCCTGTACTTCAGGTACACGTCGCGGCCAATTCAGGAACCGTGAACTCGACAGACCCCGGACTGCGGCCGAGGAGACTCACCATGCGCGTCCCAATCCCGATGCTCCGCCTCCTGCTCTCAGGCGCGCTCGTGTGCGCGCTCGGCAGCTGTGGCACAGAGCCCGAGCCGCTCGTCCTGACCACCGCCTACTGTCACGGCGTCGCAGACGGGACTCCGTGTGACGACGGGAGCCCCTGTACCGCGGCCGACCGCTGTGGGCTCGGCGTGTGCCGCGGCGACCCCGTCAACGAAGGAGAGAGCTGCGACGACGAAAACGCCTGCACGGTCGGCGACCAATGCGGCGCGGGCGCCTGCGTGGGCATACCGCTGTCGTGCACGAGCAAGGACTCCGAGTGTGCGCGGGGAGTCTGCGACGCGGACTCGGGAACCTGCGTGGGCGAGCCCCGCAATGAGGGTCTGGAGTGCGCCGACGGAAGCAAGTGTACGCTCGGCGACCGATGCAAGAAGGGCGCCTGTCTGGGCGCGCCGATGGTGTGTGAGGACCTGACGCGCCCATGCATGGACGGCAAGTGCAACGAGGTGAGTGGCCAGTGCGTCTTCAAGCCAAAGGACGAGAGCGCGGGGCCACCCAACTGCGACGATCACGACCTGTGCACCACCGACGACATCTGCCAGAGCGGAGCGTGCGTCGGTACCGTCACCGACTGCGGGTCGCTCGCGAGCCCGTGCAAGAAGGGCGTATGCAACCCCGGGTCCGGCCTGTGTGAGGTCCAGGCGGATGGAAACGGGACGCTCTGCAGCGATGGCAACGCGTGCACGGACGGCGAGACGTGCTCGGGTGGTGCTTGCGGCGGCGGCGTGCAGGTTCCCAATGGCGGGCTCTGCGATGACGGTGATGTGTGTACCACAGCAGACGTGTGCACCTCGGGCGCGTGCTTCGGCGTCCCGAAGGACTGTACGGCAGCCGCTGGAAAGTGTGAGACCCCGCAGTGCGTCGCGGGCACCGGCCAGTGCGTCGCGGTGCCGGTCACGGGAGTGCCGGCCTGCTTTTGTCACGACAAGGACGATGGCGTCCCATGCACTGATGGTGACCCGTGCACGACGAACGACGCGTGTCTCGCCAAGGCGTGCGTGAGCGTAGCCGTCGACTGCGCGGGCGCCGCCGATGCGTGCAACACGGCCGTGTGTCACCCCGGGACGGGCGCGTGTTTGAAGGTGCCCGTCCAAAACGGCCTTCCTTGCGACGATCAGCTCATCTGTACCGTCTATGACCACTGCCAGGGCGGGACGTGCTCCGGCCAGAAGGCCGACTGCTCGAGCCTGGGCAGCACCTGCACCATCAGCGAGTGCGACGAGAAGCTCGGCGGTTGTGTGGTCAGCCCGGCGCCGTCGCTCGCGCCTTGCGATGACGCCGACGTGTGCACGGGCCACGACGCCTGCGATAACGGTCTCTGCGCGGGTACGACCGATCTCTGCGCCGCGTGCGCAGGCAAGGCGCCCGGACAGGCGTGCAACGACGGTGACGCATGTACCTCGAAGACGACGTGCCAGCTCGTCGGTAAGAGCCTCGTGTGCCTGGGCGAGCCCAAGGACTGCGGCTACGCCGGCGGCGTGTGTACGGTCGGTGTCTGCGAGCTCGGCACAGGTGAATGCGTCGCTGTGCCGGCAACCAAGGGCGCCCCTTGCGACGATGGCGACGTGTGTACTCACAACGACGGCTGCGCGGCCGGCAAGTGTGCGGGAGAATTGCTCGATTGTAGCGCGTTGGACGGCGTCTGCCGCGCGGGCGCCTGCTCACCGCTGACCGGCAAGTGCCAGGTCAAGTTGTTCGACGACGGCTTCGTCTGCAACGACCAAAACCCCTGCACCGTGGCGGACCAGTGCAATGCGGGCGAGTGTACCGGCAAGGTCGCCAAGGACGGGACGCCCTGCGACGACGGTGTGCCCTGCACGGTCGGCGAGACGTGCACTGCGGCCGTGTGCGGAGGCTGGCCAAAGGACTGCTCGGCTGAGAGCAAGATGTGCCTCGCCGGAGTCTGCGATCCAACGACCGGGAACTGCACGACGGCGCCGCTCACCGAGGGGACGCCCTGCAACGACCTCGACGTGTGTACCCTGAAGGACGGCTGTCAGAGCGGCGTCTGCCTGGGCGCAATCAACGCCTGCCTCTGTCAGGAGCAGCCGGATGGCGCGACGTGCGACGACGGGCAAAAGTGTACCGACGACGACGCCTGCACGAGTGGTGGCTGCGTTGGGATACCGCACGACTGCTCGGCCATCGGCTCGCCGAGTGGGTGTCGGCTCGGCCAGTGCGACGCCGCAAGCGGGGCGTGTGTGCTGGTGGACGCGTTCGACGGCGTGCCGTGTGACGACGGCGACGGCTGCACGGTCGTCGATAGTTGCGACTCGGGTGTCTGTGTTGGGATCCCCAAGAACTGCTCCAACAAGAATGGGCTGTGTGTCGTTGGAACTTGCGTCGGTGGTTCATGCTACGGTCTGCCGGCCACGAACGGAACCGCATGTGAGGACGGCGACAGCTGCACGGCGGCCGAGACGTGTCAGCTCGGGGCTTGCGTGGGCGGAAACAACCTGTGCGGCCCATGTCTCGGCAAGGCGGTGGGCGATGCCTGTGACGACGGCAACGCGTGCACCGAGGGTCAGGATCTCTGCGTCAAACAGGGCGCTCTGCTCGTGTGCGCAGGTGGGTCTGTCAAGGACTGTGCGTTTCTCGACGCTGTCTGCGTCGTCGGCACCTGCACCGCCGCCGGAGTGTGTCAGTCGATGCCGAGAACGAACGGCACGCCGTGCGACGACCAGGCGCCGTGCACCGCGTCCGACGCCTGTCAAGGTGGAGTCTGCACCGGAACGCCGATTGACATGTGCGGTGCCTCGGTCGCCTCGTGTGAGTCGCCTACGGCCAATGACCAGGCCAGTCAGGCCGTCACCTTGCCGTTGGCTGCGGGCCAGACGGCCGTGCTCGGCTGGATCGCGCCGGCGGGGGAGACCGACTGGTATGCGATCACGCTCGCGGCCGGCCAGCTCTTGACCGTAGAGACTGCGCCGCACTGCGGAAGCGCGCTCGACACGCAGGTCGGTGTCTACTCGGGCGATGGAAAGTCCCTCGTGGCCTCCGCAGACGCTGGAGGCGCCGACGGGTTCGCCAAGCTCGTCGATGTTCCCGTCACGACGAACGGGACGTACCTGGTCGGTGTCACCGCGTTTCTACAGAGTGGCGCGAACTCGTATGTGCTGCGAATCGACGCCCACGAGCCGCCTCCGTGCACGACGGACGCCCAATGCGGCTGCGCCGAGAAGAAGTGCAGTCTGGGCAAGTGCGTGCCGGCGACCACGAGCGTCGAGCTCGAGCCCAATGACACGCCTGGGACAGCGAGTGGTGTCGTCGTCGGTGGGAGCGCTCTCGGGGCTCTCGGCGGGCCCGGGGACTCGGACTGGTACGTCGTCGCGCTCATGAAGGCGGTGCCGGTCACCGTGCACACGAGCTCCTATTGTGGGAGTCAGACCGACCCGGTGCTGGCGATCTACGATGCGACCGGAGTGACGCTCCTGGCTGGTGACGCCGACGGCGCAGGCGGTGGACACGCGCAGGTCGCACAGCTTGCGGTGCCCGGCGATGGTCTCTATCGGATTCGGGTGACCGACCAACAGCTCGGCCAAGGGGCCTACGTGCTGCACGTCGATGACGCGCGCTGCCACGGAGACGCGGAGTGTGCTTGCGAGGACGAGGTGTGCGACGGCACGGTTGCGTTGCCTGGTCAGTGCGTCGCGGCGCTGAAAGCGGTCGAGAGCGCGGTACCCGTCGAGGTCATCGTCGGGGATCGCGTCTCGGCTGAACTCGAGGTCCCCTATGACGCCGACGAGTTCCAGCTCCTGCTGGGTCCGGGTACCTACGACGTCGAGACGCTCAGCTACTGTGCTTCCGACACCGACACGGAGATCGTGCTCGTCGGACCCGATGGCAAGCCGGTCGCCTCGGACGCAGATAGCGGAGATAGCTTTTTTGCGCGGCTCAGTGGGGTCGTGGTGTCTTCGCCCGGCACCTACGTCATCTATGTCACTGGCTATGGTCCGAGCACCGGCAGCTACGTGGTGCGGGTGCAGCCCAGCGGACTCTGAGCAAGAGGCGCGCGATTGATTTTAGTAGTGTACTTTGTCGTGGGATGCCGCTGTCCCTGCGAAACGCTCTCCGCCGACGAACAGCATCCGACAGGTCCCAAGCCCGTCGCCTTCGACGCCGCAGCGGAGCGGTCGCTTGATCAAGTCCGCCAGACTCCACTTGGACAGCGTGCGCAGAAGTGCCTGTCGCACCTCGTGCATCGCGACGTGAAACGAGCACGTGCCTGGAAGGTCGTCGACCTGAGTGCAGTAGCTCCCGACGATCACGCCCTGACACGCCTCCACGAGGGTCAGCAGCGAGATCGACTCCGGTCGCTGCGCCAGCCGCACACCTCCGCGTGCCCCACGAACGGAGCTGAGCACCCCCGCCTTGACGAGGAGGCCCAGGGTCTTGCCGAGGTACGTCTCTGAGCAGGTCAGGCGCTCGGCAAGGCGTTTTGGGGTCCAAGGCGCCTCGTCACCTTCAAGGGCGATGACCAGCAACGCACGAATGGCCAACTCGGTCGTTTGGGTCAGCATGCGTCAGCGCTGCAGGTAGACGCGCACGTCTTGTGGAAAGCTGTGCTCGTTGGTGATGCGCGCCTTGGCATTGTCCACGTGTTCCATGCGAAATCGGGCTCCGATCATCGTGAGATCTGACAGGGTGCCCAGCGCGGGTGCCGGTGTGAAGTTGGCGGCGGTGTACGTGGCGCTGAGAGCGTCCACGCGCACCCGGCCATCACCGCCCTTCCCGCCGGTCCCGCCATTGGCGACGCCACCCACGCCACCGATGGCTGAGACGAGGCCAGTGACCGTGAGGACGCCGGTACGCAGCCACACCGCGCCGCCCGAGCCCCCGCCTCCGGGTCCGCCGCGGGGAATTTGACCGCTGGTGTTGTAGGTCGACGCACCGGCGCCGCCATCTGCAGAGAGCGTCCCCGTGATCGTGATCGCAGGCGCGATGATGAGGATGGCGCCACCGCCAGCGCCACCGCCGCCGCCACGTTTGACCTCGCATCCGACGCCGCACAGCGTCCCGGAGTAGCCTCCACCGCCGCCGCTCCCCGCCACGGGCCAGCCGCTGAGCAGCGCGTCACCGTTGGCGACTCCGCCCGCGCCGCTGAGCGACCCGCTCCCTTTGGTTCCCGCGGTGCCGAAGCCGCCGCCGCCGCCTGCGAGGCCGTTGATGTCGTTGGCTCCCTTGCCACCGCCGGCTCCGGCACCCGCGTCGGAGAAAAAGTCGTGGGTCGAACCACCGTTGGCTCCGAGCGCGATGCCCACTCCGCCGGCCCCGCCCGACTGCTGCTCCCCGCCTGGCTGACCGGTTGCCGCAGGGAGGATCAGGCTGCCGGCGATGGTGACCGTACCGCGGCTCCGGATCACGACCGGCTCAGCGGCGCCCGCAGCGACGATGAGGGTGACCCCCGCTGGAATCGTGAGTGACTTGTACTGATATTCGCCGGGGGTCAGCACCGTACCCGCCACCGCGACGAAGTCGCCGTCGCTCCCGTCACCGCACTCGAGGCATGGGGCGCCCGTCCCCGCGGCGTTGACCTGTCCCACCTCGTAGAGTCCGTCGAAGGCCTTGTACCAGATCTGCGCGCCGTAGAACGGTGTACCGAAGGCGTGGACGACCTCGAACGAGGCCCCCGGCATGAGCGCGGTGGCCGCCCCTTCGACCCGCAGCACGGGGCCCTCGGGCCCGGTCGCGCCCGTCGCTCCCGTTGGGCCCGTGTCGCCACGCAGTCCCGCCAGGCCGATCGCCCAGCTACTGAATGTCCCGGTTCCGCTCGTGTGATCGACGCTGATGACGAGCGCCGTGCCGGAGTAGCTCGTGACTGCGCCCTCCACGAAGGTATTGGCCGCGTTCGAAGCGCGAACCCGCATCCCCGAAAGGTAAGCGAGGCCAGACTGGGTGGTGAACGTCTTCGAGCCCGTTCCGACGCTCACCGAGGTCGCCGAGCTCGCCGCAAAGCCCGCTCCGATGGCTCCGGTCGGTCCCGTCGGTCCCGTCGGTCCGGTCAGCCCGGTGGCTCCATCGGCGCCCGTGGCTCCGGTCGTTCCGGTCGGCCCTGTCGGCCCGGTCGTGCCCGCGGGTCCCGCAGCAATCGGTGCCAGCGCGAAGCTCCAGCTGTCGTAGACACCACTGCCGACCACGACGTCGACGTCCACGACCAGAGTCGTCGAAAGATACACCGTAATCGTTCCCTCGACGAACGTCGACGCGTCGTGATAGACCCGCACTCTCTGATTGGGGACGTACGCTAGGCCGGCCGGGACCGTGAAGGACTTGCTCCCGGTGCCCATGAGGACCGAGGAGCTCGAGGTCGCGCGATAGCCTGGCCCCGTGTCTCCTGTCGCGCCTACCGCGCCGGTCGGCCCGATCGCACCGGTCGGTCCAATCGGGCCAGTCGCGCCAAGATCTCCCGTCGGCCCGGCTGCGCCGGTCGATCCGGGCGCTCCAGCTGGCCCTTGCGGACCCGTGAGTCCGAGGCCGCCCTGCGGGCCCGTGGCTCCCGCGTCACCCGTGAGCCCCAGCGCGCCTTCGGGCCCAGTCTCGCCTATGGGGCCCTTGGCGCCCGACACGCCCATGTCACCCGTCGGTCCAGTAGGACCAACGTCGCCCGTCGGCCCGCGCGCGCCGCTCGCTCCGACAGCGCCCGTGTCTCCCAATGGTCCGGTGTCTCCCGCGGCGCCGCCGTCCCCGGTCGGCCCAGCGGCCCCCTCGGGCCCCATGGCACCCATCGCGCCGGTGGGTCCGATGGGCCCATCGTCTCCGGCGACCCCCGGCGGTCCTTCGTCTCCCGCGGGACCCACGGGTCCCAGCGCGCCCACAGGTCCGAGGTCACCTGTGGTGCCCATGGGCCCGGTCGGTCCGGGCGCTCCCGTGTCGCCCCGCGCACCGGTGTCGCCCGTGGGACCCTTGGGCCCTGTGTCGCCACCGGCGCCCGTGGCACCGGGCGGCCCCGCGCAGTCCTGCCGATTGCATGCGCCATCCTGATTCACATCCTCGAGCACGAGGTCGCACGCACGGTCCTGGTTGCGGTCCCAGCAGCGCAGACCGGCGCTCCCGTCGGCACCCACGTCACCGGAGGCGCCCATGGCTCCGGGCTCTCCAATGGCGCCGAGCTCGCCTGGCCCACCCGAAGCTCCCGTGCTCCCCGGTGGCCCGGCGCAATCGCGGCCGTCGCACGCGAGATCCAGGTTGCGGTCCTCAGTCACGAGCTCACACAGCTGGCTCCCGTCGAGGTCCCAACAGTGCACTCCGGCGTGCCCAGCCGCGCCCGACTCGCCGCTGTCGCCCGTCGCGCCCAGAGGGCCCGTCGGTCCGACCGGGCCTGTCGCGCCTTGGGAGCCCTCGGGTCCGAAGCCGCCAGCGTCGCCGATGGGACCCTTCGGGCCGAGCGCGCCCGGGTCGCCGGTCGCACCCGCGGCGCCGACGGCTCCCGTGTCGCCCGCCGAGCCCATGGTGCCGGGCGGGGCGCCGAGCCAGTGACCCGGCTCGTCGATGACCAAGACACCGCCGACGCTCACTGAGTTCGGGTTGATGTCGCCGACCACCTCCCGTGCGACCAGCGCGTAGGGGACGCTCAACAGCTCCTCGCGCGGCGAGAGCTCGGCCTCGGAGCCGACGCGAACTCCCAAGTACCGGGGCGTCCCGTCGAAGGCGTCGGTGGGAAACGGCGTGACTGTGCCGAGGAGCACGCGAAAGAAACCGTCGGAGAGCGCCACCGAGAGCGTCTCGTTCCAGATGCGATCACCCGGCGACGTCGATGTCGGCGACCGATAGAGTGTAAACGTCATCGAGACGCTTCCGAGCACTGGCCGACCGTCCGAGGCGAAGAGCCGCCCCGACTGCGTCAGGCTCGGCGGCACCGCCGCGGTAGCGAGGCCTGCGAACATGACGATCGCAACGGCCGCGGCGCGCAGACAATCACAGGCTCGACACTGCGCGCCCATGGTCAGCGCTCGATGATGACGCGAACGTCATGCCGGAAGCCGTGCATATTGGTGATGCGCGTCGTGTTCGCATCCAGGCTTCGCACCCGAAAGCGCACGCCCTGTAGCTCGAGATCGGTGAGCGTGCCCTCGTTCGCGTTGGGCGTGAAGCCGTTGGCGATGACGAGGCCCTTCGCCAGCGCGTCGAGGCGAATGCGACCCTTGGCCCCGTCGCCGCCGTTCCCCGACGGACTAGTCCCGCCGAGCCCTCCCAGCGCCGTGACGCTTCCCGAGAGGCTGAACACGCCCGTACGCAGCCAGATCGTGCCTCCTGAGCCGCCTCCGCCGCCCCCGGTTTGGGGACTGTTCGCAGAGTATCCGTTGCCGCCATTGCCGCCATTGGCCGCCAGGTAGCCGCTGATGGCGATGGAGGGAGCGACGATCTGGATCGCACCGCCTCCCGCGCCTCCGCCGCCCCCGTGGTACTTCGGACAGAAGCTCGGGCAGCCCGTCCGCGAGGACCCGGAGCCGCCGCCGCTCCCGCCGGCCGGCCAATGGCTCAGCTGGTTGTCGCCATATTCTGCGCCGCCCGCTCCCGCGCCCGTCCCTGTGCCCGCGCTCGCCGCGGTGCGGTAGCCTGCACCGCCGCCGCCACCCGGTTCGAATGGGTTCGTGCCGAGCCCGCCTCCTGGCCCCTCACCCTTCTCGGAGCCGTTCTGCGTGGTGTAGAACGCCGTGCCGCCATTGCCACTCGGCATCAGGCTGAGGCCGCCGGGCGCGCCCGACGGGGAATTCGAGGTGCCGTTGGTCCCACTGCCCCCGGGCGCAAGAAGCTGGCCGTCGATGACGACCGGACCCAGGCTGCGGAGGATGAGCGGGACCTTGTTGCCGTTGGCGACGACGACTGTCACCGTCACGTTGCTCGGGATCGTCACGCTCGTGAAGTCGTAGGTCCCGGCGTCCAGCGTCGTGTTCGTCGTTGGGTTGAACGCGCCGTCCGAGCCGTCGCCGCACTCGCTACAGGCGGCTGTGGCCGGTGCGCCGTCGCTGACGCCAGCGAGCGTATACAGCCCGTCGATACCTTTGTACCAGACATGTGCGCTGTAAAAACCGGTCCCAAGGTTGTGGACGACGTCAAACGACTCTCCGGATCCGAGCGCATCCTTGCTCACCTCCAACTTCGAGATACTGCCGATGGGACCCGTCGCTCCCGTCGCCCCGGTGGCTCCCGTGGCGCCGAGAGTTCCCGCGATGCCGATGTTCCACGAAGCCACGGCGCCCGAACCGAGCGTCCGATCGACCGACAGAACGAGCGACGTGCCCGCGTAGCTCGTCACCACACCCTCCATGAACGCGGTCCCAGCGGCGTTGGAAATGCGCACGCGAAGGCCGGACAGGTCGGCGAGCCCAGGTTGTGTCGACAGCGTCTTGGATCCCGTGCCGATGGTCAGCGAGGTCGTCGACGTCGCCATGTAGCCCGATCCCGTCGGACCCGTGGGTCCTGTCGCCCCGGTGGGCCCCGTGGCACCCGTGGGTCCCGTCGCGCCCTTGGCACCGGTGGGCCCCGTCGGTCCCGTGGGCCCGGCGGGGCCGGTTGCACCGACGTCACCGGCGATGCCGAAGCTCCAGCTCGCGAAGGTCCCGCTGCCGACCACCCGATCGACCAACAGGGTGAGGGTCGTCCCCGCGTAGCTCGAGACGACGCCCTCGACGTAGCTCGAGGCGCTGTTCGCCGCACGGACGCGCATATAGGTGAGGTACGCCAGCCCCCCCTGAGTCGTGAATGCCTTGGTGCCGATGCCGATGACGTGAGAGGTCGTCGATGTGCCGCCGTAGCCTGCACCGACGCCGCCCGTGGCTCCGGTCGCCCCCGGGGCTCCCGCCGCGCCCACTGCACCCATTGGTCCCGTCGGTCCGATGGGTCCGGTGTCACCCTTGGGCCCGGTCGCGCCCGTGGCCCCAGCATCCCCCTTCGGTCCCGTGGGTCCCGTCGGTCCGATGGGTCCCGTGGCACCGGTTGCGCCCGTGGCGCCCTTGGGCCCCGTGGCTCCCGTGGCACCCGTGTCGCCCTTGGCGCCCGTGGCCCCCACCGGCCCGACGTCTCCCTTGGGCCCCGTCGCTCCGAGGTCTCCCTTGGGGCCCGTCGCCCCCGTGTCTCCTGCCGGCCCCGTGGGTCCCTGTGGTCCCGTGTCACCCTTCGCTCCGGTCGGACCCGGTGTGCCGGTCGGACCCATCGGACCGACCTCGCCCGAGGGCCCCGTCGGTCCGGTCGCGCCCGAGACGCCCGCCGGGCCGGTGGGTCCTGTTGGTCCCGTCGGGCCCGCGGGTCCGGTGACGCCCTGGGGTCCCGTGTCTCCTCGTTCCCCGACTGGCCCCGTGGGTCCGACAGCGCCCGTGTCGCCCTTGGCTCCCGTGTCGCCCTTGGGTCCCGTCGGCCCGACGGGCCCGGCCTCACCTTTGGGTCCGACCGGGCCGCGACAGTCTGAGGTCGTACACTTCTGGTCCAGGTCCACGTCCTCGATCCCGAGGTTGCAGCCCCGATCCATGTCGAGGTCCCAGCAGTGGTACCCGTCGGCACCCACTGCGCCCGCGTCGCCCTTCAAACCCTGGGGCCCGGTATCTCCCTTGGGTCCGACGGCGCCCGTCTCGCCCTGCACCCCCGGCGCGCCCGGGGCGCCGACACAATCGGCGCGATCGCACGCGAGATCGAGGTTCACGTCCTCGGTCACGAGATCGCACTGGTGGCTGCCGTCGAGGTCCCAACAGTCGAGACCCGGCGCGCCCGAGGAACCGGTCGGGCCGATCGGCCCGGTCGCACCCTGTGGGCCCGTGTCTCCCGTGTTCCCCGGAGGCCCGGTCAGCCCCGTTGGGCCTTGCGGACCTGTCTCCCCTTGGGGTCCCGTGGCCCCCTGCGGTCCCGTGTCGCCTTTGGCACCCCCCGGTCCCGTCGGTCCGGTATCGCCCTTGGGCCCGACCATGCCGTCGAGGGGGCCGACCCACTTGCCGCTGCCGTCGATGACCAGCTTCCCCCCAACGCTCACCGACTGCGGATTGATATCGCCCACGGCGTCCTGCGCGACGAGCGCGTACGGGACGCTGACCAGCTCTTCGCGCGGCGTCATCTCAGCGTCGGTCCCAATCGCGATCCCGAGGTACCGCGGGCTGCCATCGAACAGGTCGACGTCGAGCGGAGTCACCCGGCCCAGCGGCACGCCGAAATAGCCGTCGGTGAACGACACGGTCGCCGTCTCGGTCCAGAGCACGTCGGACGCGCTGCTCGAGACGGGCGTCTTGTACAACGTGAACACCATCGTGAGGCTGCCACTGATCGGCTTTCCATCCGACGAAAAGACCCGACCGGCCTGGTGCAGGTGTAGCGGGACGTTTCCGGCGGGCGCGACCGCCGGCATGGCGACCGCGAGAGTGAGCCCGATCATCGCGAGACGACGCATTGACGAGGAAGGCATCGCGGACCCCCTACTTGCTCTGCGTGGCGCCGACGAGGCCGCCATTGAGTCGATGGGCTGCCGAGGCGGCCTGCGCGGTCGACTGGCCGGAAGTGAGCAGGCCGACGAGCTTGTAGTTGGCGCTCTTCGATGTCACGGAGCCCGCGACGAGCCCCGTCGCAGAGCGGCCATTCTCCGGGGTCGAGACCACGACACCGCCATCGGCACCGGTGTCCGCGGCCGGTACTCCCGTGTCCTGCACCGCGACGACCGCCGTCGCCCCCTCTCCCACATCCTTGCTGCACGCTGAGAGCGAGAGCATCGCCCCCGCATTGATAGTCAATCGAAATAGGAAACGAGACGGCATCGCTGACCCCCGAGCTCCGCGCCGACCCCCTCGGACCGCCGCATGTGGACAACCGACACTACACAAACGTGCTGCCTGAGCCAAGGGCGGAGCCACGCTCGCGAGTCCTCGACTCATTGCCGTGCGGACTCGTGCCGCCTACACTGCCTCGAGCATTGGCGCTGGGTCGAACGTCGACCCCACGCGGCACGTTGCAAAGAACGAGCTTGCAAGGAGGGCCCATGAAGAGATCGAAGCTCGCAGAGTTGGTCTTTGTCGCCGGCGTCCTGGTGGCGGCGCGTGCGAACGGCGACATCCCGCCTCCGGACACCCAGCCCTGCCAAGGGAAGGCCGCGGGTGCTTCATGTGAGCTGGGCGGCAAGAAGGGTGCCTGCCAGAAGTCGACGTGTTCTCGCCTGCTGAATGGCCCCGATGGCCCATCGCGACGCGAGTACGCCTGCATGCGCTGCGTCCCGGTCAAGGTCGACGCTCCGCCGCCGCCGAAGTCGTCGCTCCCCGACGCGCCGCTATCGACGGGCTGGCCACTCGGCGCCGTCGCGCTCTTTGCAGGCCTTGGACTCGCGGCATGGTTCGGCCGCCGACCCTCGCCGCCGCCGCAATAGCTCACTTCAGGTGCTCCTCACTTCCGCGGTCGAGGTCATGCTGGCACCGGCGGAGCGCTTGCGCCAGCTGGCTTGGCGCCTCGCTGCCACCACGGCTCTCGGTCGCCGCTGCGCGCGGGAGCGCTCCGTCCGCGTTTCGGTCATGGGGTCCGTGCAGCTCGTGGCGGCGCTCACGCTGACGATCGTCTGCCCCATGTGGCTGCTTCTCCTGGGCCCCCTCGTGCTGGGCGTGCCGCATGTTGCGGCGGACTTCCGCTTCCTCGTCGCGCGGCCGCTCCGGCCGGGCACCTCGCGGCGCCCGTTCCTGGTCATGGCGGCGCTCCCCATCGTCGGCCTCGTCGTGGCGCGTATTGCGAGCCTCTGGGGTCTCGGGCCCTGGACCGACGTCGAGATCGGATTTGGCCTGGCCGGCATGCTCGGCGCGGTCGCGGTGTCCTCGGGGTCGGTCGCGCTGCGAACGAGCGTCGGAGCCGCCGTCATCGTCGTTGGCGCCGTGGCGCTCGACAGTCCCGGCCTCGCCGCGCTCGTCCTCGCTCACCTGCACCATGTCGTCGCCCTGGGCGTCTGGCTTGCCGTCACGCGGGACGAGCCGCACTTTCGCCGGTACGTCGCCCTCGCGACAGCAGTCGTCGCCGTGGGTGCCCTCATTCTCGCCGGCGCCTTCGACTCCTGGATCTTCGCCGCCGGTGGCCTCGATACGGACGCGTTCGGCGTCACGCTGGGCGCAATGGCCGACACCCTGGCGCCGACCGCCGAACCCGTCTGGGCCGTGCGCATCGTCCTGGTCTACGCTTTCGGCCAGGCGGTGCACTACACGCTCTGGCTGCGCCTGATGCCCACCGCCGAGCGCTTTGCGCCTCGGGCCGTGGCTCCGTCGCTTCGCCGCGCGTGGCGCGCCTGGACGAGCGACCTGGGCCGGAGTGGCATGGCCCTGACCGCCGCGCTCACCGTCGCAGTCCCGCTGCTGGCGCTCTCCGATCCCGGAGGTGTTCGAACGCAGTACCTCACCCTCGTTGGCTTTCACGGCTGGCTCGAGCTCATGGCCGTCGCGTACCTCGCCGCGAACTACGCTCCGTGCGCTTCGACCACTCCCGTGCTACACACGAGGCGTGGGGGTTGATCGCCCAAGCCGTGCGGGCCCGTCGGACACCAGCCCAGAGGCCATGCGCGTCCTCGTGGAGGGCTATCGCAGAATGACCCCGGTCGAGCGCCTCGAGCGCGCCTTCTCTATGACGCGTACACTCAAACTACTGATTGAAGCCCAGGTCCGCAGTGAACATCCCGCGGCATCTGACCAAGAGATCCGCCTTCGCGTCGGTGCGCGATGGTTGCCGCGAGACGTGATGATCGGCGCCTATGGGTGGGATCCCAATGCACCGGAGAACCAGTGAGGTCCGACGAACTCGAGGTCGCGCTCGCGATTGGTCGAACGTTGGACGACCTAGCCATCCCCTACTTCGTTGGTGGCTCGGTGGCGAGCTCACTCCTAGGCATCCCGCGCGCGACCATCGACATCGACCTCATCGCGGACCTCCGCGTGACGGACGTACCTCGATTGGTTGCCGCCGTCGAGTCGAACTACTACGTCGAGTCCGGCAGCATTCGCGAGGCGATTCGGCATCGATCGTCGTTCAACCTGATCCACCTGGCCACGATGTTCAAGATCGACATCTTCGTGCTGAAGAGCGACCCACTCGCGCTCGCGGAGTGGAGCCGCCGCCTGATCATCAATCTTCCGGGCGAGCCCACTGCGGCGCTACCAGTGGCCTCCGCCGAGGACATGGTCGTGCAAAAGCTCATCTGGTACCGACTCGGAAGCGGCATCTCTGAACGTCAGTGGCAGGACGTCCTCGGCATCCTCCGTACTCGCCGAGGGCGCCTGGACCTCGGCTACATGCAGCATTGGTCGGCAATCTCAGGCATCACGGAGCTGCTCGATGAGGCCCTCACGGAAGCCGCCTGAGCAGGGATTCCGCGCGCGCGACCCAGGGGCGCCGCGTTGAGCGCCTACGCTGAGGCATGGCTCACGGCCTTCGAGTGGACCCTCGCAATCGAAATGCCACTCGTCGTGTGGCTGCTCCGCCCCGTCGGTCTCCTCTGGTGGCACACCGCTGTTCTTTCGGCGGTGGTCAACGCGCTCACCCATCCCACCCTCTGGCTCGCCTACCGCGCAACGTACCCAGATCTCGATCCACGCTGGCTCGAACCCCTGATCGGAGATCCGTACCTCCGGTGGATCCTCGTCGGAGAGTCCGCGGTGTGGTTTGTCGAGGCGGTCGCCTTCGTGACCTGGCTGCGCCTGCGCGTTGGCCCGGGTCACGTCCCGCTCGCGATACTGGCCGCCGTGGTGGCCAACCTCGCCTCGACGCTCTTCGGGTTGTCGGGCGTGACGCACCCGTGAGTCGCGCCAGCTCGACCCTGGCACCCGAGACGACGCTCCGCTACCGTGATGTGATGCGCCTCGCCCTGCTCACACTTGTCACCCTCATCGCCCTGCCCGCGACCGCGTGCACCGCCTTTCTCCTCGAGCGCGCCGGGGCCCGTGTCGTGGGCAAGAGCTACGACTGGAACGAAGGCCGGGGCCACGTCACCTGGAATCCGGCCGGTGTCTCGCGCCGCGCGCTGGTGCCGCCGAGCGGCGGGACCCCGGCCCGCTGGAGCTCCCGGTACGCGAGCCTCACGTTCAACCAGTTCGGGCACGAACTGCCCAACGCCGGCATGAACGATCAGGGCCTGGTCGTCGAGATTCTGTGGCTCTCCGAGTCGAGCTACCCGAAGGCCGACGCGCTCCCCGCGCACAACCCGCTCTCGTGGGTTCAGTATCTGCTCGACCAAGCCGCCAACCTCGATGAAGCGACAGCGCTCGCCCGCAAGGTCCGGGTCGTGCCCATGGCCGGGGCCAAGGTGCATTGGTTCGCGTGCGATCGCTCCGGCGAGTGCGCGGTCTTCGAGTATCTCCAGGGTGCGCTCACCGTGACGCGTGGCCGCCAACTTGGGCCCAAGGTCATCACGAACGACACCTGTGCCGCCTCGCGCGTTGCGCTCGGGCGCTCACACGGGCGGGTTCCGGCAGGCCGAGCGTCACTGGCTCGGTACGTTCGAACCGCCGTCAGCCTCGCCGCAGTCCGGCGCGAGCATGATCTCGTCACGGCCGCGTTCACCCGGCTCGACAACGTTCGCCAGGGCGACTACACGAAGTGGCAGGTCGTCTATGAGCCAGGCGCTGCGAGGGTCCACTGGCGCGTCGGCGCGGGGGTGCCGTGGCGAACGATTCGGATGGGCACCTTGGACAGCCGCTGTGTCAGCGGCGCTCGGATCCTCGACGTGGCCACCGAGAGCGCCGGTGACGTGACCGGGCGGCTCGTGCCGTACTCGGGCCTCGCCAACCGCACTCTCGTTCGCGGTACCTTCGCCACCCTGGGCGCGCCCGACCTTGCCGACCTCGTGGCCGTCTGGCCCGACGGTTCGACGTGTCAGTGAGCTGCCCGACGTCGACGGCTACGTGACATCGGTGCCGCGCACAGGTTAGGGTTCCCCGATGCGACTCGTGCTCCTGCCGCTGCTGCTCCTTCTCGCCTGCCGCCAGACCACCGATCCCCTGGCTGCGAGCGTCACGACCGGGGACCTTGCCTCGAACACAGGCGGCGTGGAGGTCTCGGCGTCTTCCGACCTCGCGAGCTCCGACGCGCCCGTGTTGCCCGCGGACGCCGCGGCGCTGGACACTGGCACCGACGCAGGCCCGCCTCCCGACGTCTGCGACCCCCTGGCCCCGCGAGCGGTCCCTGCGCGCGTCTATGCGTTGCCAGAGGCCGGAGAGGCGCCCTACGTGGACGTGCTGCAGACCGCCACGACCGATATTCGGGTCACCGCCTACCTCATGGGCTACGGCGGCATCCTCGACACCCTGACCGCCAAGGCCAAGGCTGGCGTCACGGTTCGGGTCATCCTCGATCAGGGCCAAGACGCCAACAAGAAATACTACGAAGCGCTCACCCAGGCGGGCATCGAGTGCAAATGGAGCGACCCGAAGTTCTCCTATTATCACCCGAAGTTCATGGTCGTCGACGGCGCCCGCGCCACGGTGTCCACTGGAAACTACAGCAAGGCCTACTCGGTCGAGAAGGAGCGCAACTTCGTGGCTCAGATTGACGATCCCTCGGACGTCGCAGATCTCATCACCATCTTCGATGCGGACTGGGCCGGGACCGCACCCAACGTCGACTGCACGCGCCTGTTGGTCTCGCCCGACAACTCCAAGGAGCGGCTGCTCGCCTTCATCGACTCGGCGCAGACCTCAATCGACATCGAGTCGATGCAGCTCGCCGAGAAGGACATGCGCGACCACATCGCCAAGCGCAAGGCCGCGGGCGTCGCCGTGCGTGCGGTCCTGGCTGCGCCCTCCTGGATCGACGCCAACGCCGACGCGGCCAAGTTCCTCGCCTCCCACGGTATCGAGGCGCGCTGGATGTCGAAGCCCGGCGTGCACGTCAAGGCCATCGTCGTCGACGGCACGCGTGCCTACCTGGGCTCGCAAAACTTCAGCTGGACCTCGCTCACCAAGAACCGTGAGGTCGGCGTCCTGCTCACGGAGCCGGACGCCGTGAAGGTGATGAGCACGACGTTCGAGAAGGACTGGGCCGCCTCCACCAAGTTCTAGCGTGCATCGACGTCACGACCGCAGCCGCGCCAGGCGCTCCTTGCCGAGCGTGTCGTAGACCCCACGATGAATCGTGCGCCACGGCTTCCCCGTCGCGCGTGCGACCTGCTCGGCGAAGCCCTTGACGTTGCCGCCGTGCGTGTCGCGGATGAGGGCGAGCAGTGCCTCCGGATCCTTGAGCACGGTCAGGTCGAACTCCGCCGCGTCCTCGGCGACCTCCGGTTCCGCGAACCCCGCCTCGAGGAGGCGTCGTCCCAAGACCGACTCCGCAACCAGCGCCTGCCCTGGCACCTGCGCAGCCGCGTCGGCGATGCGGAGCACCTCGTCTCGAAGCTCACGCGCGTTGCCGGGCCAGCCGTAGCACAGGAGGCGCTCGACGATGTCTGCCATGCCATAGGCGGCCGCGCGCGTTGCCGCGAGTGCCGAGAGTGTCGGTCCGCCGCGCTCGGCCAACACCGACGCAATGATGGGGACGATGTCCAGAGGCCGGCCTCGTAGCCCGGGCACCGCGATCTCGTCGTGACAGAGGCGCCAATAGAGGTCCTCGCGAAAGCGCCCTTCGGCCACCAGTTGCGACAGAGACCGCAGGGTCGCAGTGATGAGCCGCACGTCCACCTGCCGCGGAGTCGCATCCCCGAGCCGATGCACCGAACCGGTCTCGGCGACCCGCAGCAGCTTGGGCTGCAGCTCGAGCGCCAGCTCGCCAATCTCGTCGAGTAACAGGGTCTGCCCGTTCGCCGCCTCGAACAGCCCCTCGCGGTCGACGCTTGCGCCCGTGAACACGCCACGACCGTGTCCAAAGAGCTGTGCCTCGACGAGACCCGGGACGAGGTTGGCCACGTTGAACGCGTGTAGCGTGCCTGGACGCCTCGACTCGCGATGGATCGCGCGCGCCACGACCTCCTTGCCGCAGCCGGTCGGTCCCGTCACGTGCACCGGTCGCGACGTGCGCGCCAGCGCTCGGACCGACCGCCGCACCTCCGCCAGCGCGCGCGAGCGACCTGCGAGGCCGAGGTCGTCCTGCTCGACCACGCCGTCGCCATAGACGAGCAGAGTCGCCCCAATGCGTACGACGTCGCCGTCTTGAAGCACGCGCTCCGCGCTGGGCCGGCCGTTGACCTTGGAGCCGTTGCTCGTGTGCGCGTCTCGCACGACGACGCTACCACCGACGTTCTCGAGGATCAGGTGACACCGCGAGAGCCATGGATCGTCGATGACCACCGAGGCGTCGGACCGCCCCACGGTCACCTCGGCGTCGGACTTCACCGTAATCGCGACACCGAGCGACCTCGGGTCGATGCCGTGCACAATCCAGAGTGCACGTGTCGACCGCAGCGCGCCCGATCCGTCGCCCTTCGCGGGCGGCCGCTCGGTGGCGATCTCGGCTCGTTCCCGGTCTATGGGCATCCGCAGCCGCTACAATTCACGCACTCTGGGCTCCAGATGCACTTGTTCAGCAGGTTCTGGCTGGGCTTCAAGCAGAAGCTCCACTTGTTCTTGGCGCAGCACCTCCAGTTGTTGCCGTTCTTCCACTCGCACTGGTAGCCTGCCTTGAGACCACACCCGCCCCACTGACAGTTGGACTGGCAGGTCTTCTGGGAGCACACATCGCAGCCGCTCGTGTCGATGGCCCCCGGCGTACAGACGCCCGAGACGCACGCGCCACCGGAGCAGCCGCAGGCGCAATCCTGCTTCTTGGTCGTCGTGTTGCCGTTGCAGTCCTTCCAGTAGACGTCGCCGCCAGAGCACACGGTCGAGACGGTCGCGTCGTAGTTGCACGACGAGCCCGAGCAGCCGCAGGCCCCGCACTCCTCTTTCTTGGTCGTGAGGTTCCCGTTACAGTCTTTCCAATACACATCATTGTTGTTGCACGTCGACGACGCCTGGTTGTTCACGCTGCACGCCCCGCCGGAGCAGCCGCAGCTCCCACACTCCGACTGTTTGTCGGTGATATTGCCCTTGCAGTCTCGCCAATAGACATCATTGGACGAGCACGTCAGCGACGCGTGCGAGTTGAAGCCGCATGCACCACCCGAGCAGCCGCAGCTCCCACACTCGTCCTTCTTGACCGACAGGTTGCCGTTGCAGTCCAGGTAGTAGACGTCATTGTCATAGCACGCCGACGACGAGGCCGGGTTCGTGTTGCAGCTCCCATTCGTACAGCCGCAGCCGCTACACTCTTGCTTCTTCGAGGCCAGGTTGCCATTGCAGTCCTGCCAGTAGACGTCATTGTCGAAGCACGTCGACGACGCCTGCGAGTTCTGGAGGCAGGCCCCATTGGCGCAGCCGCAGCCGCCACACTCGCCGATCTTCTCCGTCGGCTGGCCATTGCAGTCGAGCCACCACGCGTCGTTCTGGAAGCAGCCCTTCTGGAACTTGGGGTTGGTCGTGCACGCGCCATTCGCGCAGCCGCAGGCGCCGCAGCTCTCGGCGACGGAGGTGGCCGTGCCGTTGCAGTCGGTGAACCAGAGATCGCCCCCGTTGCAGGTGAAGCCCGCCTTGTCGGACTTGACGCACACTCCGGCCTGACACCCACACTGGCCGCACTCCTCCTTCTTGTTGGTCGCCACGCCGTTGCAGTCGGTCCACCACGCGTCGCCCGCCGTGCATACGGCCGTCGCGGTGTCGTTCGAGACACACTTGCCCTCGAGACAGCCGCACACGCCGCAGGTGTCCTTCTGGGTCGTCGGCGTCCCGTTGCAGTCGGTCCAGTAGACATGGCCGAGGTGGCAGGTCTGTGACGCCTGCTGGCTGTCTTGGCATGCGCCCCCGTTGCAGCCGCAGAGTCCACATTCTTTCGTCTTGGCCGTGGGGTTGGCGTGACAGTCCGTCCACCAAACGTCGCCTTGCACGCACGCCTGCTGGAATTGCTCGACCTGCGGGCACGCGCCACCCGAGCACACGCAGTTGCCGCAGTCTTGTTTGACCTTCGTGGGCACGCCCGAGCAGTCCGTCCACCACGCATCGCCTCCCTGGCACATCGTTCCGGCCTGGGTCGTCTCCGCGCAGGAGCCGTTCTGACACGGACAGAGGCCGCAGTCCTCCTTCATGCTTGTGGCGTTGCCCTGACAGTCGGTGTACCACGCATCGCCCGTTTGGCAGGTCACCCCCGCCGTCCCGCTTTCGAGGCACTTGCCGTCCTGGCACCCGCACGAGCCGCAGTCGAGCTTCTTCGACGTCGGGTTCGACTGGCAGTCGAGCCACCAGACGTCGCCGCCCTGACACACGGTGCCCGCCTGGGCAGTGTCGACGCAGCCGCCCTTGTCGCAGCCGCACAGTCCGCACTCGGTCTTCTTGCCGGTCGCGTTGCCATCGCAGTCCGACCACCAAACGTCGCCGGCCTGACACGTCGTGCCCGCGTGATCGTCGGGCGCGCACAGCCCGTCCTTACACCCGCAGGGGCCGCACTCCTGTCGTTTTGTGGTAGGCGTGCCGTCGCAGTCGACCCACCAGGCGTCGCCACCGAAGCACACGGCCGCCGCCTGGGTAGAGCCCGCGCACGTCCCGTTCAAGCAAGGGCAGAGCCCGCACTCCTTCTTCTTGGCCGACGGATTGCCCTGACAGTCGGTCCAGTACACATCGCCCGCTTGGCATACGGTGCTCGCCTCTCCGGAATCGAGGCAGGAACCCGCCTGGCAGCCACACAGGCCACACTCGGCCTTCTTTTGCGTTGGCGAGCCCTGGCAGTCCGTCCACCACGCGTCGCCGCCGAAGCACGTCGTGCCCACCTGCTCCGCGTCCTGGCAGACGCCCTCTTTGCACGCGCAGTCCCCGCACTCCTGCTTCTTGGTCGTGGGGTTGCCGACGCAGTCGGTCCAAAACACGTCGCCCTGAAGGCAGGTCGTGCTCACCTTCGGGCTCTCGAGGCATGTGTCACCCAAGCATGGACACGCGCCGCACTCGGTCTTCTTGCTCGTGAACGTGCCCGCGCAGTCGGCCCACCACACGTCGCCGTCGTGGCAGGTCCAGTACGCTGTCTCCGTTGCGACACAGCCGCCCTTCTCGCAGCCGCACAGCCCGCACTCCTGCTTCTTGGAGGTGACCTGGCCGTCGCAGTCGGTCCAGTAGACGTCGCCGATGTGGCATGTCGTGCTCGCCTGATCACTTGGCTTGCACTCGCCCTTGTCGCACGCGCAGAGCCCGCAATCCTTGACCTTCTCGCTCGCATCGCCAAAGCAGTTGGCGTAATAGACGTCGTTCTCGTGGCAGACCTTCTGGGCCTGTGCGTTCAGCACACACGCCTGGCCGCTGCACTCGCAGCCGCCGCAGGCCTGAGCCACCGTCGTCGTGTTGCCCTCGCAGTCGAGGTTCCAGACGTTGCCGTCGTTGCAGGCGAGGGACGTCTTGGGATCGCAGAGGCACTTGCCGCCGGTGCACTTCAGGGGTGCGGTGCACACGTCATTGGGGCAGCAGTCCGCGAAGGCCTGACCGCAGCAGCCCTCGTCCGTCTCGCCGTCACAGTCGTCGTCCTTGGCGTTGCCGCACGCCTCGCCGACCGCGGCGGCGTCGTCGCTACACGCGAGCCCCGTACCGTCGCACACGAGCTTGCCCTCGACGCAGCTGTCGAGGTCGTCGCCGTCACACGCCTTGCCCTTGTCCGCGAAGTCCTCGTCGACCTTGCCGTCGCAGTCGTCGTCGAGGTCGTTGCAAATCTCGGCCTGAGCGCCCGGCCCGATGCAGGCCGACAGCCCGGTCACGTCGCAGAAGCGCTCGCCGGGACACGTGCCCAGGTCGTTCGTGATGAGGCAGTCGGTGATGAGGCCCTGGGCCTTGGCCACGCCGTCGCAGGAACACATTCCGGTGTCGGGAAAACACCAGCCGGTCTCGGCGGTCGTCGTGGCGCCGAAGCTCGCCTTGCAGCCGAAGCCCGCAGGGCAGGGCGCCTTGGTGTCGCACGGGGTCGCGCAGTAGTGGCCCTCGGCGCCGAAGTCGGCGCAGGTCGCCTTGTCCTGGTGGCCACCGCCCGAGCACGTAGCGGCTCCCGTGTTGTCGGGCTTGCACGGCCGGCAGAGCGTCACGTGCAGCGGCAGGCACGCAAACGCGACGTCGGAGGAGGCCAGCACGATCTGCTTACAGGCGTAGCCCGACGGGCACTCGTCGATGCACGACTTCGTGCACTGGTCGCCCTCTTTACCGTGCACGCAGTAACCCGAGTCGCAATCCCCATTCGAGGTGCAGGGCTGCTCGAAGCCCGACACCGCCGCAATGTCGCTCTTGGCGATCTCTGGCGCTCCCACCTCCGGCAGCGGCTTCCCGGTGTCCGGTCCGGCGAGGTCGATGCCGGTCACCTTGACGTCGCTGTTGGCGACCGTGTCCAGCACGGACGTGACGCCAGGCGCATTACCGTCTGCCGTACAGCCCGCCAAGAGGAGGGACACGAGAATCGCGCGACGCCGCTCTACCGACCGCCATGCGACACGAGTTGAGGCTCCCAAGTGCATGAGCGCATCTTGCACGCGCATCACGCCGACAACAATGGGATTGGTGAGGCCACGTCTTGCAGCGCCCGCCGTTGGCGTGCATCTTACTGGGTAAGAGGTGCGCGATGTCTTCCGCGTTGGTTTCCTCAAAAGGTCAGGTCGTGATTCCCGCCGAGCTTCGGCGGCGCTACGCCATCGAGGCAGGTACGCGGCTCGACTTCGTCGACGAGGGTGACGCGCTCCGCATCGTCGTGCGGCCGGTGGGTGAAAGCGCGTGCGGAGACGATGGCTTCGGCCTGCTGAAGTACCGTGGTCCGAGACGCTCGCTGTTGGACTTCGACGTAAGCGACGCCATGCGACGCGAAGCGCAGAAGCCGTGACGTCTGTCGATACGAACGTCCTGGCGCGTTTCTACGTCGACGATCCCGAGGACGGTGAGGCCACCGCCCAGCGAGAAGTGGCAAGGCGACTGCTGACGAGCGGAGACGTGCTGTTCGTCAGCGTGACCGTGACGTTGGAGCTGGCCTGGGTCGTTCGTGCAGTCTATGGGTTTGGAATCGAAGACTTCGCTCGCGTCGTCGATCACCTGACTCGGCTACCCAATGTCGTCGTCGAAGATCGGGCCGCTGTCCTCGCGGCAACAGAGCTTGCACGAGGCGGTCTCGACTTTGCCGATGCGCTCCACGTGGCTCGGAGCGGGCACTGCGGTCGTTTCGTGACTTTTGATGACCGCCGCTTGGCCCGGCGCGCCTCGCGCCTGAGTGTCGTGCCTCCCGTGGAGCTATTGGCCTAAAAACCCGAGGCTCTGGTCCAAAGGCTGCTCGACGCCGCCCTGCTGCGCGGAGCGGTAGACACCCTCGATGAGCTGAACGCAGTAATAGGCCTCGCGCAGCTGCTGCGGCAGAGTCTCGCCGCGTCCTGCGACCTCGCGGAACTCCTGGAACAGCGAAGCGAACCAGCTCGCGTGGGACGCGACGTTGAAGCTCGACACGATGCTGTGGTGCTCCGAGTGCGGCTTGCCGTCGCGCAGGACGGTGAGCTCCAGGTCGTCGTCCTCGATCACGGCCGCGCCCTCGCTGCCGTGCAGGGTGTAGATGACCTTGCGCACGCCGGCGCACCACGTGAGATATACGTTGACCAGGCCCTGGGGGTACCTCAGCGTGGCGCAAAGCGTGTCCTCGGTCGTGGGCCACTCCGGATCGGCGTGGAACGTCTGCGCCGAGATGCCCAACGGGTAGGCGCCCATGAGAAGGAACGTGACGTAGAAGCTGTGGCTCCCATGGTCCATGGTGACGCCGCCGCCGCTGAGCGCGAGCTTCCGCCGCCAGTGCGTGTCCCACTCGAGCACACCGCGGGCGTGCGTCGTGCGGTAGGTCGCGATGCTGGCCGTCCGGATGTTCCCGAGCGTGCGCGCCTCGAGCAGACCACGCAGCGTCTTGACGACTGGCGCATGCGTGTAGTTGTGGCACGGCATGACCGTCCGGCGCGCGTCACGGCCGGCGCGCATGAGCGTCCGCGCCTCGTCGACGCTGCACGCCAGGGGCTTTTCGCAGAGTACGTGGAGCCCGTGCTCGAGCGCCCGCAGCGCGATGGGGACGTGATCGACGGGCGGGGTCGTAATGTCGAGGAAATCCAACTTCGGCTCGCCGCGCAGCAGCGCCTCGGCGCTGTCATAGACGCGCACGCCGGGGATGGCCTTGCGTGCCGCGTCGAGGCGCGCGCCGCAGACGTCGGCGACCGCCACGATATCGAAGCCACCGGCCTGCTGATAGGCGGGCCAATGGCCTTCGCCGCCGATGAAGCCGAACCCGCAGATGGCGCCTCTCATCGGGCCTCCGTGCGCTGGTCTTGGATCGCGTCGAAGACCTCGCGCAGGACGCTTACGCCGAAGTCGATCTGCTCCTCGGTCACGACCAGCGGCGGGTTGAGACGCACCGAGGGCCCATACGCCATCGTAATGAGGCCGCGGCGGAAGCACTCGAGGAAGATGCGCTGGCACGTGGCCTTGTCGAGCGGCGCGCGCGTGGCGCGGTCGCTGACGAGCTCGAGCCGCACGAGCAGGCCTTCGCCATCGACGTGCCCGACGAAGTCGTATCGGTCCTGGAAGGGTCTCAAGCCCTCGCGCAGCCGCTCGCCCATGCGCCGGCTGTTCTCGACCAGGCCCTCCTCGCGGTTGATGCGAATCGCCGCGAGCGCTGCGGCTGCCGCAAGCGGGTTGCCGCCATAGCTCGACGAGCTACCCGACGGGAGCGCATAGGGCGTGGCCGTGCAGTGCGCATCACTCGTGAGCAGCCCGGTCACCGGGAAGCCCGCGCCAAAGCCCTTGCCGATGGTGATGGCGTCCGCGCGCACCGGATCGCGCTCGAGACCGAACATGCGGCCGGTCCGGCCGAAGCCGCAGATCATCTCATCGACGATGAGGAACGCGCCGTGCCGGTCGGCCACCTCGCGCAGCCGAGGCAGGAAGCCCAGCGGCGGGATGATGTTGCCTCCCGTGCCCTGAATCGGTTCCACCAGGATGGCGGCAAGCTTGCCCGTGGTCTCGATCGCAAGCTTCTGCTCGAGAAACGCGATGCACGCGTCCAGCACTGAGTCCGGTGTCGCGTTCAGCGGCACGCGATACTGGTCTGGATACGGTGAGAGGAACGTGCCTGGCGTCAGCGGTCCAAGGCCGTGTTTGAACGTCGAGCCGAGGTTGCCGAGCACGCCACCGGTCTTGCCGTGGAAGCCGCCCCAGAACGACACCACCTCGTAGTGCCCCGTGACGGACTTGGCGAGTCGGAGCGCTGCCTCGACGGCCTCGGCGCCACCGGAGAAGAGCTGGAGTCGCGTGAGGCCGCTGGGCGCAAGCTCCGCCATCGTCTCGACGAGCTCTGTGCGTGCGCGCGACGTGAACGAGCCCACCGTGAGCTGGGCCGCCTGCTCGGCGAGGGCCGCGGCGTACCGGGGGTGCGCATGGCCAAGGCTGGCGACGCAGATGCCGGCGACGAAGTCGACGTACACGTTGCCATCGACGTCGGTGAGCGTGGCGCCTTGGCCGTGGTCCATCGCCACGCCGGCGAGGGTCGCGATCTGCTGGATGCCGGGCGAGATGAAGCGCTGCTCGCGGCTGAACAGCGCGCGTGAGCGTGGTCCGGGGAGAGCGTAGGGGGTCGAGGCGGGCAGGGCGGTCATGCGCAGACGTGTCGGCAGCGCGGGCTACTCGGCAAGCACGGCGGCGCGGGAGCGTGCCGGCGCCACAGCGCGACGAAAGACGTGCAGGCCAATGGCCTCGGCCGCCTCGTTGCGAAACCGCGCGAAGCTCGGCCAGTCGTTGATGTCGATGACGTGCACCTTGCCCTCGTCAGTCACGACCGCGTCACCGCCGTAGATCTCGAGGCCCAAACGGCGCACGAGCCCTTCGATGGCCGGCCGCGCCGCGCTCACCTCGGGCGGAGAGAGCTCCGGCTCCTCATGCGCATAGCAGCGAAAGAAGTCCGTATCCATGACGCCATAGAACTTCACGAGTGTGCCGTCGACGTGCTCCTGCACGACCGCGCTCTTGATGCCGCGCTCCTTCATCGAGGACATCGTCTCGTGAAGCTCGGTCGCCGTGCGGACGCGTACCACGTCGCCGTCGCCTGTCGAGTGCACGCAGCCGCGCTTGACCCAGTAGCTCCGGCCGCTCTCGAAGCTGAGCCGGGGTCGCGGAAGCTCGCGGCCGAAGACGACGTGCGTGGTGGCCGGGATCAAGGACGAGCGACCGCGCAGCACGGTCACGAAGTTACCGCGGTAGCAGTTCTGGACGGCGCGTGGGCTGTTCAAGATGAGGTGGCCGCGATCCTCGTACGGCAGCAGCCGCTCGGTGGCGCGCGGGCCTTGGCACATCGAGAAGACGACCTCGTCGTGATGCAGCTCCGCCTGGCCTTCGGCGAGCTCCTCCTCAGTGACGATGCGAACGTCGCAGCCGCGACGGCCCAGCACCTCGGCGGTCTTCTGCAAGATCAGGCGATCGTTGGCCTCGTGACGGCCGGGCGAGTAGTTCAGGGCCCGTGCAATGCCAAGCAGCTTCAGGTTCATTCCCATCCCTCGCGCTCGAGAAAGTCCTCGGCGACCACGACATCCTCGGGTCGGTCAACGTCGATGGCTTTGCCCAATCGGAACCCCGCGACTGCGAGGTCAGACCTACGCCCGTCGGCCTCCCCCTGCACGATCAGTGCCAGGAAACGCCGGAGACGGCTCACCCCAGCAGCCGCTGCGGTCTGTGCGCGCGCCCGGCACAGGTCGTCGAAGCCATACATGCCCATCGTCACAAAGGGCGATTCGTGCGCGGTCTCTCCAATTCCAGTGACGCGCTGCGTCGGGCCGTCGAGCGAGATGCGGAGCGGCTTCTCGTCGTCGACGAAGTCGGTGTACGACAGCAACGCGTTGGCTGGTGACGACCGAAACGCGTGAGCAAAGCGCGCGACGTCGGTGGGAGCCATCACCGAGTCGATCGTCGTGACCAGCAACCTCCCCGCGGGAGCGCACGCCGAGAGCACCGCGAGCGTGTGCAGCGAGCTGGGGGTGTCCTGAGCGACGACCTGCAGCTCCAGATCGGTGACGGTCGCGGCCGTACGGGCCAGCTCGGGGCCAAAGGCCGCGTTGGTTACGAGCGTCACGTGTCGAACGCCTGCCCGGCGGAAGTGATCCAGCGTGCGGTCGAGCAGCGTGCGGCCACTAACCACGACCAGTGGCTTGGGTGTCGCGATCCCCGCCGCCAAGAACCGACTGCCCTCACCCGCGGCGAGGATGCCGCCGCGGAGTAGTGGTGCTCCAGGCACGATCACGACAGCGCCGCGAGCGCTTCGGCAAGCGTGGAGACGGTGTGGTCGGCCGCAGAGGGATCGCCCTTGCCGAAGACGCGATCGCCGCGGAGCCACACGGTCGTCATGCCGAGCGTCTTGGCGGGCATCACGTCATTGGTCAGCGAGTCGCCGATCATGGCGCAGTCGCGCGCAGCAACGCCGAGCGTCGTGAGCGTCCAGTGGAAGATGTCGTGTCCCGGCTTGCGGAGACCGAGGATGTCGGAGCAGGCCAACACGTCGACGTAGGGCGCAAGGCCGACGTCCCGCACGATGCGCGGCAGGTTGGGCGTGAAGTTCGAGATGACCCCAATGCGGCGCGCGGGCCGCTCCCGAGCCAACAGGAGCCGCGACCGGTCCAGGTGCACGAGGGCGTCCTCGACGAAGCGCGCCGCCACGCGCATCGCCAGCCCCGGATCGGCCTGCTTGAGCTCCGTCAAGAGCAGCTCTGTCTGGCGGAGCACGTGGTCGTAGAGCCCGAGCGCGCCCGTCCCAGGCTCGGCGTTGAGCGCGCGGTCGGCGGCGAGGAAGGCGTGGTCGAACGTCGGTTGGAGTATCTCTACTCCACACTCCGCCGCGGCGTCGGCGAACAGCGTGGACCAGTGGCGCCCCGCGCTGTCGAGCGTGCCGCCAAAGTCGAACAGGAGCGTGGTTATCGCCCGTTTCGGTGACGTTGCGCTCATGGCGTTGGCGGGAAGAGCTTGTAGAAGAGGATGGCCGTCCAGGTCACGGTCGCGCCGATGGAGTACGCGTACACCATGCCGGGCCACCAGTTCAGGAGGGCGCACACGGTCGTCATCGCAACGAACGCGTCGCGCCGGACCAGAGGCTTGAGCGCCATGAGCCCTCGGGCCACGAGCGAGGGCGCTTGCGTGTCGCGTTCGCCATGCGCGCGGCCGCGCTCCCACGGCATGCGGAACTCGTTCAGATCGCCCGAGCCGAGGACGAAGTGGACGTAGTGATACTGGAGGAGCGCTGACAGCGTGATGCCGATCGCGATGAGCCCCGAGAGCCAGAGGAAGTGCTCCCCGCCGAAGGTCCGATAGCAGCCGATGGCCGCGCCCGTGCAGAAGACGAGGTTCGTCGAGTCGTCTGCCCACGTGTCGAGCCACTGGCCGAGGCGCGACTCGAGGAGCTTGGCGCGCGCGATCTCGCCGTCGATGCCGTCGCTGATGGAGTTCCACTGAAAGCCGAGCGCCCCGGCGAGCATCCAGGCGTAGCCGCCATGAGCTGCGGCGACGCCCGAGGCGATGCCAATCACGGCCCCGAGGATCGTGATGACGTTGGGGCTGATGTTGGTCGCCATGAGCGGCCGAGAAAGCGCCAGCGAGATGTGGCGGTCGAACTGAGCGACGATGCCGTCGGCGTCCTTTCGCAGCGAGCGCAGGAGCAACGCCTCGGCCTCGCGACGCGCTTCGGGGGAGGTGACGCGTACCGCGGGCTGATCGGAAGCGCGGGTCTCGGTCACCGTCTCCGTCGGCAGACCGTGGCTGAGGAGCAGGCCGTCGGTCCCGATGCGGGCGACGCCCGTCGCTGGAGCGGCTTGGAGCGCTGCCGAGGGCAGATGCCGGCCAAAGCTCAAGGCCGCCGGCCAGGTCAACACGCGGTCCTCCGAGCGGAGGTCGATGCTCTCGACGGTCCCGATGACGACCTCGATGGGCCCCGAGCGCGGGTGCGCCAGTAGCGCGTGCGCGTCGTCGGAGTGCTCTACCAGCGCCACGATGCGCTCGAAGCCTTTGCGGCGCGCGACGAGGACGCTTCGCACGACGACAGGCAGGCCACAGATGACGGCGTATGGGCCTGACTTGACTCCGGCAGGTCGGTTGGCTCCACGCAGATCGATGATGGCGACGGTCACGGGCTCCTCGGGCACGACGGGCGGCCTCCCGCCCGGAAGCGTGCGACTGTAAGCGAAGACGCGGTCGATGTCGCGAACTCGAGCCGACTTCGCGGCCGAGGGCGTCTGTGAAGTGGCGGGTCGCGACCGCTCTACGTACACTCGGCTCCGGAAAGGGGACCTCCCATGAGAACAGAGCGCGCACTTCGAGTGACAGGTCTACTGCTGACGTTGGTTGCCTGTGGCGGAGACTTGCCCGGGACGGCGACCGACGTGACGACGGTGCTCGACGGCGCCGGGCAGTTCGTGGGACCCGACGGAGGGGCGAGTGGCGGCTCCGGTGCGGGCGCGGGGAAGGACGGACTCGGCGCCGCGGATGGCAGCCTGGCGGGTGGCGGCAGCGGCGGCGGTAGCGGGGGCGGCAGCGGCGGCGGCAGTGGGGGTGGCGGTGGGGGCGGCAGTGGGGGCGGCAGTGGGGGCGGCAGGGGGGGTGGCAGTGGGGGTGGCAGTGGCGGCGGTAGCGGGGGCGGGGGAGCGACGGCGGACGCAGGATGTAGTACTGCGCCAACGTCGGAGGACCCGTGTGAGACCTGCACGTGCACCGCTGGGAAGGTCGTCTGCGTGCCCGTCGCGATTGGCACCGCGTGTCCGGCCACCGACTGCTGTGTCCAGACCGCCACGTGCCAGAAGTGTCCAGCGGGAAAAGAATGCGCGCCGTCGGGGATGGTCTGCCTCGGCAAGGCGGTCGTTCCATGTGACGACGGAAACCCCTGCACGGTATCGAAGGCCACCTGTGAGTCGGGCAAGTGCAACTGCGCGCATGACGCCGCGAAGGACGGTACGGCCTGTAAGGCGGACCCGAACGCCTGCACGGCCGGCGACCTGTGCCAGAGCGGACAGTGTCTCGCCGGCGCGGCGCTTCCCGACGAGGACGGCAACCCGTGCACGACGGGCGTCTGTATCAAGGGCGCCATCGTACAGCAGCCAATCGCTGGCGCCTGCGAGGACGGAGATGCTTGTACAACGAACGATACGTGCGCCAAAGGCGTCTGCACCGCCGGACCCACGGTCACGTGCGTCGTCGGTTCGTGTGCCGTCTCGGCGACCTGCATCGCGGCGCAAGGCGGCTGCGTCGCGACGCCCAAGCTCGACGGGGCGCCGTGCGGTGACACCTCGGCGTGCGGCGACGGCGCCTGCATCGCGGGAGTCTGCGCGCCCAAGGCGACGACCTGCGCGGACGCGGTCGCCTGCACCGTCGATCAGTGCGTTCCGGGGACCGGCTGCGTCAACACGCCGAGCAACGCGCTGTGCGACGATCAGGACCCGTGCACGGGCGACGCGTGTACGACCATGGTCGGAGATGGCTGCACCCACGTGCACGTCCCAAGCGCGTGCGACGATGGCAGCTACTGCACTACGAACGACCAGTGTGCAGCCGGCAAGTGCGTCGGTGGCGCCGCGCCTGACTGCGACGACTTGAACGAGTGCACCAACGACAGCTGCGACCCGACGCAGGGCTGCATCCATCCGAAGGTCGACGGTTGCTTCCACTATGCGCTCGCGCCGTGGGACGTGACGATGAGCGCGAGCGTCACCGGCCTCACCTGCGACGGTGCATCGTCGGCGACCGCCAGCTGCCCCGAGGGCTGGGTCGCCGTCGGGCTCGAGGGCAACGTCAGCCAGTGGATCGACTCCATCGCGCTGCGCTGCCAGAAGCTCGAGAAGACCGGCAAGCTCACCGGGTTGACCACGACCGCGGAGCTGGCGGCGGTCGGCGTTGGGACGAAGCAGACCGCCAAGGACTGCCCCGAAGGCCAGCTGCTCGTCGGCAGTGACACCGGCGCGGGCGTGTGGGTCGACCGCATCGTCGGCTGGTGCCACACGGCCGCCGTTGCCGCGGATGCGCCCGGCGGTGCGACGTCAAAGGCTCCGCCGCTGGGGGTCGACAACGCCACGCTCACAGAGCAGCCATGCCCTCCGGGGTATGTGATCACGGGCGTCTCGACCCACTACATTCCGTCTCCGTGCGAGCTCTCGTGGCGCTGCACGCGCCTGTACAAAGAATGAGCGCCCAGCGGTCGATATGGCGCTGCGTCACGGTGGGAATCGCAGCATTTGGGCTTGGATGCGGCTCGACGACCGAGGTCCCGAGCGCGACGAGCGGCGCCGATGCTCCCACGGCCAACCTCGACGGCGGCGTGACGGGCGATACCGGAGACCACGCCTCGGGTGCTTCCGGGGGGGCCGATGGACTTGCCGACGTGGCCGCTGAGCTGCCGCAGATCTCGGACGCCCCGGAGGAGCCCGGCGACCCAGGGCCTCCCGTCGCGTGTCCCTCACCCCTCGATCCCTGCGCGACCTGCCTCTGCCAAGGGGGCGAGGTCACGAGCTGCATCCCGCTTCCTGCGGGCGCTCCGTGCGACCCGCACGACTGCTGCGTCGCCAAGGCCACCTGCCAAAAGTGCACGCCGGGCACGTTCGGCTGCAACGACGCCCTGCTGGCCTGTCAAGGCGAGCCGGCGACGAGCTGCGACGACCAGCAGTCGTGCACCTACGACTCGGCCTCTTGCACCGGAGGGCAGTGTCAGTGTCTCCACCAGCTCCAGCCGGACGGCGCCTCGTGTCTGACCAACACGAGCGCGTGCCTCGCGCCCGGCGCGTGCCTGAAGGGCGTCTGTCAGGAGGGCGCGGCCCTACCGCTCGACGACGGCAATCCATGCACGGAGGACGTGTGCAAGAACGGCCAGGTCGTCCATCAAATCGTGGCCAAAGACTGTGACGACGGCGATCCGTGCACCACGGGCGATAGCTGCAAGCTCGGGCAGTGCGTGCCCGCGAGCCTCGTCGTGTGCCCGGGTGGGCCCTGTATTGGCAACGCCTACTGCGATCCGACGACCGGCGCCTGCGCGCAGCTGCCCGCGCCCAATGGGACCGCATGTACCTCGACCGATCTCTGCGCGGTCGTAAGCGCCTGCAGCGGCGGCTACTGCACGACTATGGTCGTCAAGTCGTGCGATGACCAGCAGTACTGCACCTACGACAGCTGCGACGGCGCGACCGGTGGCTGCGTGCACTCTCCCGTGGGCGATCAGACGGTGTGCGGACCCGGCCTCGCGTGTCAGGGCGGCAAGTGCCTTGCGGCGCCGCCGCAGTGGGCGCCCGGCGTGGGCTTCAGCGCGGCGACGCCCGGGCCCGGCGCTGCGGTCACGTGCCTCGTCACCGCGCCCAGCACCGATCCGGTCGGCGCGCCGATCACCTACGCCTTTGCGTGGCACGGACCGGGCGGCAAGGTCGTCCAGGGTGAGCTCCTGCCCGTGGGCACGACGAAGCCGTGTGAGACATGGACCTGCCAGGTCACGCCCAGCTCCGCGTCGGGCGTCGGTCAGACCGGCAAGGCCACGCTCACGGTGCTCGGGTTGTCCTGCAGCGGCTGCCCGGCGGCGGAGGATCTCGACGGCGACGGCGCGCTCGACGCGGGAGACAACTGCAAGACGGTGCCCAACCCGTACCAGCAGGACAGCGATGGCGACGGCCTGGGCGATGCCTGTGATCCGTGTCTGCTCGACGGTCCGTGGGGCAGCGGCCTCTCCGGCTCGGGTTCGGCGAGCATGCTGTCGTTCTCCAATGCGACGCTCGGACCCTCCGGGCTCGCGGCGCTCGACGTGCTGCCCGGCGCGTCCCTGACGGCGACGTTCGACTACACCGTCGGCGGCTCGGAGTGCGCCGAGTGCCCGGGATGTGCCTCGCAGTCGGTCGCTGTGCTCGTGTCCGCGGGCGGCTGCGTGCCCGTGGCGATCCAACCGGTGTCGTGCCCCTACGACGGCTCGGCCGGCTGCGCTGGGGGCACGACCGGCGCGGCATCCGTCACGTTCACGGCGCCGTCGTCGGGCACCTGGTTCCTCGCCCTCGTGCCCGCGACCAGCCCCTCGTGCGCCGATGCAAAGCTCGCGATGCTGGCCGAGCCGCCGTACTGGAGTCGCCTCGTCGGGCTCTGCGTCAAGTAGCGCACCCCGGGCGGCATCTGCGCGATGTAGACAGGATTCAGTCCCGCGCGCTGGAGGCGTCCGGACGTGACGTTTCCATGACCGCCATCGCGTTCCCAGAGGCGCCGACGTCCTCGGGCGCCTTGCGGTAGTGCTTCTTACGAAAGTCGTCCAGCTCGCAGGGGCGCACCGCGTCGGAGCGGTAGACGGCGCCCCACGCCACGGCTGCGATCGGCGTGCTCATGCCGGCCCAAGGCGTGACAATGTACCGAAACGCTCCGCCGTCGTCTGCGGGCTGCGCCTGAGCCCACGCGATGAGGGCGTCGCGCAGCTCGGGACAACCATCGGCGCAGGAGTAGAGGAGTACCACCCCGCCGTGCTCGAGGTTGTGGACGTAGTTCTCGGCGCGGACGGCGCGGTCGAAGACGCCCCAGGGGAGCCACTGTCCCCAGTGGTTGCCGCCACAGGGCGGGTTCGTGGCGTAGGTGACCGTCGTGTCCTGCGGCACGTGGAAGGCCTCGCCGACGGCGACGGCCTCGACTGTCGCCGCGCAGGGTGGTGGCGGCACGATTGGGAGATACCGCGCGGGCTCGCACCCGAGGAGCAGCAAGGTCATGAGCGGCCAGCGCATGATTCAACTCGACGCGAGGAGGCCGGCGAGCTCTCGGGCCACGCCAACGGCGTCATGGATCGCGCTGGCCGGGAAGGTGACCCCGCCCACGACCGGGTGGCCGCCGCCACCACGTGCACGGCAGAGCTCGGCGAGGTCGTGCCGGCGCGCCTCCAGGCGCCAGGGGTTCGTGCCGACGCCGATCTTGGCCGCGTCTCGGGTTCGGAGGACCGAGACGACGTACGTGGCCTCCGGCGCCAGAAAATACGGCGCAAAGCGATTGTAGGCCACGTCCGCGCCATCGGGCGTCAGGTCGACCAGAATGACGTCGCCGAGGTGCTCCATCCGATCGCGGAGGGTCGTGATCGTGCGCTGCTGTGCGGCCAGCAGCGGACGGAAGCGCGACTGGATCTCCGGAAGGCGTGCCGTGCCCTCGACGTCCCCTTCGGCGAGGCCGGCGACGATGCGGTCGGCCAGCGGGCCGTCCTCGACGTGCTCGAGCACCGTCATGAGCTGAAGCGCGGGCGCCTCGAGCGCCACCGCGGTGCGCGCATCCGGGAAGCGCGCCGTGTCGATGAGGTCGACCCAGCGCACGAGCTCGGCGAGCGGCGCCGCGTCGAAGCCGTGATGCTCCGACAGCATTCGCGCCATGTAACCCGCGCACGACGCCGCACGCGGATCCCAGTAGTGACGTGCCCCATGACGCACCTCGTAGACGGCGCGCTCTTCAGCAGTGATGAACGCGGTCTGGTGATGGTCGAACCACCAGTCGAGCCGTGGGTGTGCGCTGTAGCGAAAGTCGACGATGGCGTGGAGGTCGGCATCGAAGACGCTCGGCGCGATGGGCACTGGCGCGCCGTGGGAGAGGCCCTGCAGCCGGAGCGGCCCGCGCGCGCCGAGGTGCAGCCGCGCAAACCGGGCGAACACGGCCGCCGACGAGAACCCGTCGAAGCAGCGCCCGTGGTAGAGAATCTTGACCTGCATCACGCCTCCCGACTCCAGCGTGGCACGCGCGACGTGGCTTCGCCAGCTTGACGTTGCATAGGGCGCCGTCATTGACTTTTTGGCGCCATTCTGTGCTACAACCGACGCGGCGGCGGACGACTCAGGAGAACCCCATGCGAGATTTCGAGCCACTTCGACGACGTATCCTGGCGGCGATGGGCATCTACGGCGTGTCCGTCGTGATGCCCGCGTGCGAGGGCAAGACAGAGGCCAAGGCCGCGGTGCAGACCGACGGCGGAACGACCGGTCAGATTGCCGACGGCGGCGGGACGACCGGCGATGGCGGCGGCACCGGCACGGCCGACGTGCCCGCCAAGCCGGAGACCAACGCACCGACGGACAACGGCCCCTCGGTCGACGCTGCCGCCGATCCCGGTGGCACGACCGGTGTCGATACCGCAATCGCCGACACGTCGCCGCCCGACGTGGCCCCGCAGGACGTCCCTGAGCCCTTGGACGCGGGTGCACCCGACATCGCCGCGACCGACGCGGGCGAGGACACGGCCGACGCCGGCTTGTGCTCCTTCGGCAAGCCCGAGTACGCCTGCTACACGGCCGCCAACCTCAAGGCGATGATCGAGAATCCGCCCATGGGTGGCGATGCGCCCAAGCCCGTCTACACCGGTCCACTGCCACCAGCCGGCTGCCCCGAGCGTGAGCTCGTGCTCGACGGTTGTTGCAACGCCGCGGTCACGCCTGGCGTCATCGAAGGCGACACCTGCTGCTACTACCACTGTACGGGAGCGTGCTGCGGTCGGCCGTTGGAGGTCGCCGGCGAGGCGCGGGTCGCGCCGCTCGTGCCCTCCGCCGCGTGGCTCGATCGGTCCGTCGCCTCCGTGGCCACCACGCTCACGCCCAAGCACGCGCGCGCGCTCGCTCAGACTTGGCGCGCCGACGCCCAGGACGAGCACGCGGCCATCGCGAGCTTCATGCGCTTCGGGTTGGACCTGCTCGCTCTCGGCGCACCTCCAGAGCTCGTCCTTGACACCGCGCGCGCCACCGCCGACGAGGTCGCGCACGCCCGCGCGTGCTTCGGCATCGCCGAGCGCCTCGACGGCGCCGAGATGGGCCCCGGCAAGCTCGACTGCACTGGCGTCGCCGCGCACGGCTCGCTTCGGGACGCGGCGGTCGCTGCGGCACGCGAGGGTTGCGTTGGCGAGACCTTGGCCGCCATCTGCGCCTCGGCCGGCGTGCAGCACGTCACCGACTTGGAGCTTGCGGCCACACTCTCACGTATCGCTGCCGACGAGGCACGCCACGCGGAGCTGGCCTGGCGCTTCGTTGCCTGGGCCGTGCGTACCGGCGGGCCCACGGTGCGCCAGGCCGTGGCCGAGGTGTTTGCCCAGACGCTTGCCGCGGGCCCTGCGCCCGATACCCGCGAGGCGCTGCTCGTGGGCGTGCCGGACGACCTGCGCATCCAGTGGGGACGGCTCCCAGCGGGCGAGAGCGTGCGGCTCCGTCGGCGCGCGCTCGATGGCGTCATCGCGCCGTGCGTGGCCGAGCTGATGGGTCACCCTGACCGCGCGACACCGGCACTGCTCGCACACGTGTAGGCTCGCCTCCTGTGAAGCCTCACTGCGTCCTGCTCCTCGTCGCGCTGACTTTGGCCTCGTCGCACTCGGCGGCGGTCGATCGACCCGAGCCACCGCCCGGGGTCGGCACCGCCGAGGCCCGCGCAAGGACCGTGGTCGATGCGCTACGCGCCGGCAAACCCGAGCTGGCCAACGCGTTCTTCTTCCCCGCCGCCGAGTTCGGCGAGGTCAAGGCGGCCAAGGATCCCGGCGCCATCTTCCGTCGGCTCATCGGCCTCTATCACGGGGACCTGCTGGCGCTCCGCAAGACCTTGAAGGACCCCGAGCACGTCGAGTTCGTGAGCTTCCGGCTGGCCAACGGGCGCAACTGGATCGAGCGCTTCAAGGAGGCCAACAAGCTGCCCTACTGGGCCGTCTATGGCTCCACCGTGATGCTGCGGGACGCAGGCCGCCTCGTGACGGTCAAGGTGCGCGTGATGATCTCCTGGAAGGGTCAGTGGGTCGTGACGCACCTCACGCGGAAGTAGCCAGTCCACGCCTTCTTACTGCAACGGATTCGTAAAGCGCAGGCCCTGGAAACGCGCGAAGTCCCGGTCGGTCGAGCACAACAGTGCTCCATGCTCCAGCGCGATGGCGGCAAGGTGCGCGTCGGTCGCCAGATTTCCGCGCGCCTGAGCGGCCGGGAGCAGGCCTCTGAGGATCTCCCAATGCCGCGGGCCAGCGTTGACGACTTGGACGCACGGAAGCGCCAGCCACGAATCGACATGCGCGACGGCCTCGGACAGCGTGAGTGGGTCGGGAAAAGCGCGTGGATTGGTCCCAATGCGTACGTAGGCCACGAGCGTCACCCAGGCGAGACCCACGGGCTCGGGCGCAGAGAGCGTCGCTTCGAGCCAAGCGCGGGCCGCGGCGTGGGCCGAAAATGATGGATTGTAGGCGTACAGCAAGAGGTTGGCGTCGATGAGCCTCATCGCGCCGACGGCCCGTCGAGCCGCTCCAGGAGGTCACCGACGTCGTCGTAATCGAGCCCCGGTCTCACTCCGAGCGGTCGAGCCTGAACGATGAACGGCGGCGTCGCGCGACGCTCGCTGCGCGCTAGAAGTCCTTGCTCCAGGAGCGCATTGACGGCTTCCTTGAACGTCCATCCCATCCGGCGTTGCTCCGCCAAGAGACGGGCTGCGAGAGGGTCATCGATGGTAATCGTGGTGCGCATCATCCTGATGCTAGGAGCGAAGCATCGTGATGTCAACCCGCAGCTCCAGCCGGAGGAGGCCCGGTTGTCCCGCCTCGGCCGTGTGCTTCCCATGGAGCGCGACGACATCACTTGGCGTGAAGTTGCCGAGCTTGGGGCTGGCCACGTTGACGTTGAGTGGCGAGGACGTACCCAAGTGCGGTAACCCGTCTGGGGCGACCTTGTAGTCGCGGACATCGCGCACGCCGACGAGCGGGACGCTCGCCGGGAAGCGCCGCGGTCGCTGCACGTCGACGACGAAGTAAGCGTTGGACGCCACGAGCGGCGCAACCTCCGGGAGGCGTGCCATCGACGGCAGCGTGTGGTGGCAGCCGGGGTCGTTCGGACCGGCGGCGTTGAACCAGCGCACGCGGGAAGGGTAGCTCACTTCCGGCCGCAGGGGGAGGGTGCAGTCGGCGCACGCATCCGTTGCGCCCTCGCACGATTGCGCGTAGGGTCACTCCATGATCGCGACTTCACAGAGGAACGTGCGTGGCGGGGCCCTGGTGCTGCTGTTGGGCGTTGGCGCCTGCCAGGCCGAGACGGACCTGACCGAGAGCCCCAGCGGGGCTGCCGTGCAGAGCGCCGACGAGACGGCGCCCGTCTGGCCCGAGGGCGCGGTCATGCAAATTACGCAAGCCGGTGAGACGCACCTCGCGCTGCGATGGACACCCGCGTCGGACGATTCGGGGCGCGTGCGCTACCGCGTCTCGGCGAACGGGTTGCCGCCGCTGGAGGTCGATGGGACTTCGACATTGCTGACGGGGCTGACGTCAGGGACGGCGGTGGCCATCGACGTCCGCGCGGTCGATGGCGCGGGCAACGAGAGCGGCGGTCCGATGGTGATCGCCTCGACCGCGGCGGCGTGTGTGGCGCTGCGCGTGGGGCGCCGGTAGCGGCGGTAGCGGCGGGGGAGGCGGCCGCGGCTGGCCACCGCGACACGTGGCGAACTGAGCCACCGCTTTCGAGAAGCAGTGCCGGAACCGACTGAAAGACTCCGTCGACGTGCATCGGCTGCTCGTGTTCGGCGTGTTCAACCTGCACGCAATGTGCGGCTCGAAGTCCATCCGGCGTCAGGGGCGGGCAGCCGTACGACCGGCGGGACGGGCGTCAGAGTCCGAGGCTGCCAAGGAACTCACTGAAGGAGTCAGCAACCTCTCGGGCGGTCTCTGGGCTCATCCCGACAAGCGGCACGATGATGTACCTGTTTTGCCGCCCTCGGGACGTGAAGCCGTAGCCGGTGTCACCGCCGTCAGTACCAAGCAGCACGACGCCCGGCAGGAACTCGCCGACTGCATAGGCTTCGTTGAGCGAAGCGAGGTCAGACGTTGACCACAGGGACAAGTAGGTTTCCGGGGCGACGAAGCCCTCAAGGCCATCGCTGTCACGAAGCACCTGCCGGTAGTCCTCGGGCAAGCGCCGACCCAACTCGGCCTCGACGGCGGCAAGTTGTTCTTCAGTCGCTCCCGATTTCAGGGAACACCCACGAAGTTGCTTGGGAAGACTCACTTGATATCCTTCATTAGTCGGTTCCAGAACGTCGTGAACCCGGCGTGTTCGCCAGGTGTCAGGGCGATCTTGTTGGCCGGGTCGGTCGGGCTCCCGCCGAACTTGACCGGGTGAACCTCGTGGATCTGCTTGCCTGCGTACTTGGCCGGGTCGGCTGCTCGAAGGGCCGCATTTGCCTTGTTCGCTGCCGCCCGAGCAGCGTCGTATTCGGCTCCTTCGAGAAGGCGGAACGGCCCGGACGGCCGTGGTGCGCCCGCCGGGTAGCCCCTCCAGTTCGACACGGAGAAGGTCCGTCGAGTGCTCCCCCCTTTGAGGTCACCGAAACTTCCGCCGTCAGCGTCGCTCCCGTGTCGCGGACCTTGCTCAGCGACCCGATGTCCGGCCCGCGCAGCGTGGTGACCTCGCTCCAGCCGAAGCGGAGTCCGACGGCGACCCGTGCCGTTGCGATCGTCAGCGCGACCTCAAACAAGTGTCCCACGGTCGCGCCAGCTTGCCGGCTCCCACCGAGCGTTTCGGTAACCGAGACGCCGATCTGCACGATCGGCGACTCAGCCGGTCGGCCGGTCCTCATTTCGAGGAGCCCCTCGGTCGCAAAGTTCGCCGCCAGCGCGACACCGAGCAGGCCGCCTACCCCGGCCGTTCCAACGGCCAGCGCGACCTTCAGTCCGCCGACCAGTCGCCACCCGGTCTCGTTTAGCCAATCCCCCCGTCCGTCCGGGTCCCAGAACACCAGCGGGCTATGCTGAAACGCGACGTACGGGTTCTGGGCAAGACCGCCCTGCGTGGGGTCGAACAGCGCTTCGTCGGGGGACAACCACCGCGCGATCTGCGGTGACATCCACCGCGCGCCGTGATCGGCCCAGCCGGTGAAGGCGTCGAACGGGCGATTGCCGCTGCCCCAGGGCTCGGCGGTGTACTCCGTGTACGCATCGACGCCGAGCACCTGCCCGAAAGGATCGGTGACCCGATCCCGGCTGACGTTCCCGGCGGCGTCGGTAAACAGCCCAGGTCCTGCGCCGAATGTCGTGTGAAAGAACGTCGCGACGGGCGGTCCCGTCGGCTCGACGTTGCTGTTGACGGGCGTGGCGAGCTTGGCCACGACGCGATCGCCGACTGTCAGCATGCGTTCGAGGACGCTCCCTCGCAGGGCCACGTGCGGCGTGAACCGCAGCTCGACCTCGTCGGCGGCCGTCGACGTGCGCACACGGTGGCCGTCGGCATCGTAGACGTGGGCTAGTGTTGGCAAGTCGGGGCCCGCCACCTGCCGCACACGATCACGCGGATCGAACGTCAGCGTCGTCGTATCCATGCGCGTGACGCGGCCGGCCGCATCGTGGTCGAGGGTTCGAGCGCCGACGCTGCGGAGCTGGCGCGGGCCTTGGCCGGTGAGACCGTAGGTGTGCGCGCCGAGCCAGAGGGCGGGGACCGGTGGGCCGCCGAGCTGCGTTCGCGAGGTCATTCGCTGAAGGCCGTCGTAGGTGTACGCCCAGCCCCAGGCCGAGGGCGTATCGTGAAAGCCGTTCACCCACGCCTCGGTCAGCCGTCCGGCGCCGTCGTAGGAGAGCTCGACCTCGTGCCGGTGGGGATCGGTCGCTGGCGGGTGCAGATCCACCACGCGCTGGATGCCTCCGAACGGCTCTCGTTCGAAATGGGCGTCGTAGTGCAGCAGCGTCCCAGTGGTCGTCGTGCGCCCAATCGTCAGGCGTGTCGTTTGTCCTACGACATCGCGCTCGTAGTCGGTCTCGACCCCGTTGCGGGTCGTCTCCGAGAGCAGGTTGCCGGCCGCGTCGATGCTGGTCGCGGACCAGACGAGCGTGTCGGTCGCCCCAGCATGGTCCGCATCGAGCCGAATGAGCCGATCCGCCGTGTCGTAGGTGGCGGTGAGGTGGAGTCCCTCAGAGGTGACGCTGTCGACCGTTTTTCCGGAAGCGGAGATCAGACTCGACTCGGTGACGGCACGCCCAAACAGGTGCTTCCCTTGCACTGCGGGCCTTCCCATGGGGTCGTATCGGATGCAGGACCAGACGGGACCGTCGAGAACGTTCTCCGTGCCGGTGAGCCGCCCGAGTACCCGCGGCGTGCCGCTGCCGACGAGAGTGGCGCAGGCCGCCGACAGCGCGTCGTAGAAGTAGCGGTGGTGTGTGACGTCGGTGCCGCCCGCAGTCTGCCCGCGAACGTCCGTGACTCGGCCCAGGCTGTCGTAGTCGAACAGCGTCTTCTCTCCGAGCGCGTTGGTCACCTGGACGACGCGCCCGGTCTCGGGCTCTGTCTCGTAGGTCCTCAGCCCGCTGTCTGGGTCCGACAGGCTGCTCGGGTGGCCCAGGGTGTCGTAGCCGAAGGTCCGCACGACCAGGCCCCCTTGGAGCCGACGCTCGACGACGCGCCCGAGCGGATCGAAGCGCGTCGCGACGGTCTCCAGTGAGGGCACACCGGCCGCATCGGCGATGGTGCGCTCTTCACCGATCACGCGCCCTTGCCCGTCGGTCGACACGGTCACGGGTGCGAGCCCCGCGACCGTCGTCGTGCTCGCGAACGACGTGTACGACGTGCTACGCATCGCGCCCGTGGGAAGCGTCACGCTGAGCGGCCGGCCCAGGGCGTCGTAGGAGATCAGGCTCTGGGCCGTTCCTGTGGGGATGGCCGCTGGGAGTGTGGCACCCGTGCTCGCGTAGGGGTTGGCCAGGGCAACCGTGCGGCCGTGCCGATCGCGCACTCGGTGCCCGTGAATCAGCCATTGGGGCGGCGCAGCGCTGCTCTTGAGCCGGGTTGCCGAGTACAGCGGCTCACCTGCGCCGTTGCTAACCTCGACGCTCAGACGCTCCGGCGGCGTCGCGCCGAGGTCGTGTCCGACGGTCCGGGTCTCCACCCGCGGTGCCGTCTCCTCCCACGGGTAGCTGCGCTCCGTGATGACCTCGAGGCTGCCGTCTCCGTCCCAGTCGGCCGAAACTGCCGTGGGCCGACCCAGGCTGTCGTACGCGAAGCCTTGGCGGTCGCCGAACGGCGCGTTCGGGCCCGCGGTGGTCAGCAGCAGTCCTCGTGGCGAGTCCCAGGTGTACGTCGTGGTGAACGCAGGCGAGCTACCCGCACCGAGCGTCTCGGCGAGCGGCAGCCGCCCTTCCACGTCAAAGGCGATGGACCGCCACACACCTTCGGACCGCGTACAGGTGGCGTTGCCCAGGGTGTCGTAGTGGGCCCGACCCGTGGTCACCCAGCCGGTCCCGTCGAGCCACGACTGCACCTGCGTCGGCCGGCCCCAGAGGACACTGCACGGCTCGGCAGGTGAGGGCGGGTCCGGCGGCGGGCAGGGTGCGGTGTCCGACGGCTCATCCAGGTCGTAGAGGGTTCGGGCGTGGCTATAAAGTGCTCCAGCGAGGTCCTTGACCTGCTCCGAGCACACGACGCCACGGACCCAGGTCGTGTCGTTGCTCGCATACGTACGATGAATCACGGTCTCGTCACCCGCGAGGTCCAGTCGACCCTTGCGGACTTCGACCGACACGTTGCCCTCGGCGTCGGGCTCAAACTCCGTCTCCACGACCACCGGCGTACCGCACTGGCATTCCCAGTCGTTGACGGTGAGCTTGCGGGTGAAGGGCACTCGGAGGAGTGGCTCGCTCGACGGCAGTGGGCCTGCGACAACCGCGTCGTGGGTCGATAGCGTTTCGCTGAAGACCATGCCGTCGCCACGTGCGACTCGTTCGCGAAACACCCTGCCGCGCAGGACCCGGCTGCCGTCGAGTCCCTCCTCGCGCCACTGGTCGGTCACTCGCGCCCTCTCGGGGTCAGAGTCGGGCGCATGCGTCGTCGTGTGCAGGAATCCGCCAAAGCGTTGCTCGCTCGCGTCCCAGAAGCCATCCAAGGCGGAGTATTCGGTGACACGCTCGGGCTCGCCCGGAATGCCCGTCGAGACGCGGACCCTCTTTGGTAGAGGCACGGTGACGGGCAGCTTGCGCACCCACTCGCGGCCCTCGTCTTCGGCCGCGAGCTGCTCTAGCGATGACGTCGTGTAGTCGATTCGGGTGACCTTCCCGAGACCGTTCTGGACGCGGGTGAGCTGGCCTTCGTGCGCTGGGCCGGCCAGATCGAGCAGCCACAGTCGCCCATTTCGGCCCGACCACACCAGGTCCTGCGACCCGTTGCCGTTCAGGTCCCCAAACGTGAGGACGTCGTCGTAGCTCGCGGTGGTCGGCCGGGCGACCCGCCGAGACGTCGTCGAAAATCCCGCCGGCGTGCCGGTCCACAAGTACGCATGGCCCGCCTCAGACCGGACGATGTCCAGTAGGCCGTCGCGGTTCAAGTCGACAAGGTGGACATGCTCCAGGTCCACGAACGGGGTCGCCCAGGGGTAGGGCCGCGGGTCGGGCTCGGCGGCGAATGTGCCATCGCCGCGACCGAAGAACACGCGGTGCTCGCGGTCCCCGAGCCAGACTACATCCGCCAATCCATCTCCATTGACATCGAAAATGCGCACATCGTCGCGACCAATCTCGATCGCCGGCAGCAGGGGATCGATGACCCCTCGCGTCACCGGTGGCTGGAACGTGCCCGCCGCGCCAAACCACAGGGTAAGCCCCTCCGCAGACTGCACGATGACGTCCGTCCGGCCGTCGCCATCGATGTCGGCCAAAGCGCTCTGGGAGCTGCGGAGCGGGACCGGCCAGCCCGTGTTGCCCCAGGTGCCAACGAGCTCGTAATGGATCGTTTCCCAACGACGGAGTGTGTCCAACGTCGGCGCGCTGGGTGGCGGGGGCTCACCCTGGAGGATGCCGCCGCGCGGCGGGGTCACCGGCTCCGGGTTGGGCAATTGTCCTCCCACCAGCTGGTAGACCCGCCAGGTGTCGTCGACTTGGTAGACCATGTCAGCGCGGGCGTCGGCGGTCAGGTCGACGTGCTGGACGTCGCTGATGTCCAGCAGCATGCCTCCCGGGAGCGGCCGTGGCGCCTCGAAGCGCGCGCCCACATTGCGCTTGAACGACCGGCTGCCACGCTCGAAGCGCGCCAGATCCGAGAGTCCATCGCCGTCCACATCGAGCAGGACGACGCCGCGCTCCCCAAGGATCCAGCCGTCGGTGCCATCGACCTCGACGGGTGCCTCGCTCGCCGGCCCGAGGTTCTCCGGGCCATAGTCGAATGTGAGCGGCGGCAGCCGGCCTTGGCCCTCCAGTCCCTTCATGACGAGCCCGGAGAGGCGAGACAGGGGGAGGTCGCCCGAGGCGTAGCTCAATTCGTAGCGGCGCAGGAGCGTGCCGAAGGACCGGACGTCGATGGCGGCGAGCCGACGCGCCGACACGACCCGAAAGCCCTCACGGTAGGAGAGCGCGTGATCCGGGCGACTTTCATAGGTGAGCTGCGCATGGAACGCCGGTCCGCTCGGCGTCGTCGGCCCCCAGCGCACGTCGGCCAGCGTGAGCTGCCCCTCGTCCTGCGCGTAGCTGAACTGGACCACCTGGCCGGTCGACGGCTCCCGTAGCTCATCGACGACCCAGGCAAAGACCCGTGAGCCGACCTGCTGGCGTGTGCCCGCCGTGGTCCCGAGGCGAAGCTCGAGCCCGTCGGACGTGAGCACGCGAAATCCGGAGCCCAGCGGGTCCACGCGGATGCGCTGACCTTGCCCCTCGACCCGATACGACACCTGCCCCGGGACCGCGACGAGGCGGCCGCTGGCGCCGAGGCCGACGCACTCCAGCGCGTCGGTGAGCGCGCTCGTACCGCCGACGGTGACGACCCCGGAGCCAGTGGACAGTTCAGCGTAGCGCGGCACCCCTTGCCGCGTCGAGCGCTCGATGCGCGGGGTGTCGAGCGACCAACCGACTCCGAGCGGGCCATTGCCCAGGCTCCCCGAGTAGGTGAGCGCGAGGCGAGGGCCAAAGCCGCCGGGGCCCAGCGGCAGGTCCAGAGGTATCGCATAGCCGACCTGCCCCGTAGCGACGGTAACCGTGGCCGCATCCGTCAAGCCGCGAACCGACGCCGGACCCGAGGGGGTCTGCGTCGCGCTGGGCTGTGGGCCGGCCGTCGGCGGGCCTGAGGCGGCCAGCGCCGCGACGAGGACGGAGGCGAGTGACAGCACCGCGGCCTAGCCCGGATAATTCACGAAAGGTACTTTTGGTGAGAGGCGTTTCGGGGTAAAGTGCTTGTGTTGAAAGAAAAATCCCAGCACTTGGAGCCCCGGAAC